>JBIQKL010000041.1:1912-18566 GCA_044506555.1 Hyphomicrobiales bacterium
TCGGCCGAAGCCGGCTCCTCCGGCTTGGCGGCCGCATCCGCCTCGGCCGGCGCGACGGCGGCGTCGCCGAACTCGGGAGCGGTCGAGGACACGTCGTCCGCCGGGGCGATCGCGTCGGGCTCCACCGCGGCGACCGTCTCCTCGATGGCATCGTCCTTGGCCGCCCCGTCGATCGGCAGTGCGGACGTTCCGGCGAGGGTCGGCGCTTCGTCCGGCACGGCCTGCTCGGGCACGACGGAGGCAAGCTCGTCGTCCTTCGCGGTGGCCTCGGGGACGGAGGCGGCATCGACCGGGGCCGTCTCCGCCGCTGCCGCCGGGGATTCCACGGGCTCGACGCTCGCGGTGGTCTCGGCGGACGTCGCGGCGTCGGCCGGGATCAGGCCGGCAATCGCGATGCCGACGCCGATGCTGGCGAGGGTGTCGTCCTTGGTGCGCGCCTCGGCGACCTGCACGCTCACTTCCTTCTTGGGCGGCGGCGGATTGGCGAGCGCCGCCAGGCGGGAGGCCGATTCGTCGCCGCGCAGCACGACCACGCGGGAGCCGACCTTCACCCGCTCGTAGAGGTGGGTGACGTCGTCGTTGGTCATCCGGATGCAGCCCGACGAAACCGCCTGGCCGATGGTCCAGGGCTCGTTCGAGCCGTGAATGCGATAGAGCGTGCCGCCGATATAGAGTGCGCGGGCGCCGAGCGGATTGTTGATGCCGCCTTCCATGTAGGCAGGCAGGATCCGGCCCTTCTTCTTCTCGCGGGCGATCATCTCCGGCGGCGGCGTCCAGCCGGGCCATTCCGCCTTCCGCGAGATGTTCTCGACGCCGGACCAGGTGAAGCCCTCGCGGCCGACGCCGACGCCGTACTTGAGCGCCTTGCCGTTCGGCATGATGTAGTAGAGCCGCCGTTCGGACGTGTTCACCACGATGGTGTTCGGCTTGAACGGCCCGTCATAGTCGACCGTCCGGCGGGGCACCGGATTGGCGTTCTTGTAGGTCTGCGGCGGCTTGCCCATCTGGGTCGTGGCCCCGGCATCCGGCGACACCGGCGCGGCTTTCTTCGCCTTGGTGTCGTACTTCATCCATTTGCCGGTCGCCTGGTCCCAGTAGGTCTTGACCGCGGCATCGGCCGACACCAGGCCAGCCATCGACAGCAAACCAAGTCCAAGGGCTAGGAGGAAGGCTTTCCGCATCGGATTCACCCATGAATCAGGAATTATGGCGCAACGACCCCGCACGTCCTCCATCTGTTTGCCCAATATGCCGAGGGTCGGCAAGGCGCTGAGCGGTCAAGCCCCCGTGAGCGCGTGGTTTTTTGCGCTGATGTGGTGCCGGCGCAACGGCTGCGCCGTGCGCCTATTCGCGGGCGAGGATGCCCAGGCCGCTCGCGGCGAAGGTCAGGTCGAGCACCTGCTGCACCGCGGCGGCGCGCCGGAAGTCCGGATCGCCGTTGATCCGCGTCCGGCATGCCGTGGCAAAGCGCTGATAATTGCTCGGGACCGGCGGGCATTCGACGTCCCGCCACGTCTGGGTCTCGACATCGGCCCCGGTGCAGCTCTGGAGCGCCGACTGCTTGCCGTCGGTGAAGATGCGGAGCGCGCCGCGGTCGCCATAGAGGCCGAGCCGGAGCTCGTTGAGGTTGCCCGTGGTCCAGCGCGACGCCTGGATCGGGCCGATCGCGCCGTTGGCGAGCTCGACCGTGATCACGAAGGAATCGTTGGCGTCGAGCGCATACTGGCCGATCCGGTCGCCCGGCGCCTTGTGGAAGGTCTTCACCCGGCTGTTGAGATTGACGATGTCGCTGCCGGCGGCATAGGTCGCGAAGTCGACGATGTGGATGCCGATGTCGCCGATCACGCCCTTGCTGCCATGGGCGCTCGAGAGGCGCCACAGCCACTTCTCCTCGGTCTGCCAGTCGCCCCAGGACTTGGCCACCAGCCAGCTCTGGAAATAGGACGCATCCAGATGGTGGAGGGCGCCGATGCCGCCGGAGGTCACGATCTCGCGTGCCTGCTGCACGGCGGGAGACGCCCGGTAGGTGAGGTTGACCATGTTGATGACCCGCGCCGCCTCGGCGGCGTCGGCCATCTCCTTGGCGCGCGGATAGTCCGTGGCGAGCGGCTTCTCGCAGAACACGTCCTTGCCGGCGGCGACGAGCTCCATCGTGGTCGGATAATGCACGGCGTCCGGCGTCACGTTGGCGGCGGCGTCGAACTGGTCCCAGGCGAGCGCCTCGTCGAGGCTCGCGAAGCGGTTGGGGATGCCGTGCTCGTCGGCGAACCGGACCAGGCGCTCCTGGTTGGGCTCGACCGCGGCGACGACCTGGACGTCGGGCTCGGCGGCGAAGGCGGCAGCATGCGCCTTGGCCATGCTGCCGGTCCCCAGGATCAGGAGACGCATGGCGCGTGCCTACCTGAAGCCTTCCTCGCCGGGGGCATGGAGGCTCGGTCCGCGCTGGGTGAGGGGCTCGGGCGCGACCTCGGTGGGGACGTTGGCGGCGACCGACACGGTGCTCCAGGCCGGAGCCGGATTCGCGGCCCACTTCACCGCGTTCCGGAGCACCTTCCGGACGTTGGCGTCGTGATAGATCGGATAGACCTCGTGGCCGGGGGAGAAATAGAAGATCCGGCCGGCGCCGCGCTGGAAGGTGAGGCCCGAGCGGAACACCTCGCCGCCGTCGTACCAGCTAATGAAGACGGTCTCCATCGGCTCGGGCACCACGAAGGGCTCGCCGTACATCTCGGTCTGCGGCACGACGAAGCTCGGATCGAGCCCTCGGGCGATCGGATGGCCGGGATTGATCACCCAGACCCGCTCCTTCTCGCCCGCCTCGCGCCACTTGAGGGCGCAGGGGGTCCCCATCAGCTTCTTGAAGATCTTCGAGAAATGGCCGGAATGGAGGACGATGAGCCCCATGCCCTGCCAGACCCGCTCGGCGACGCGGTCGACCACCGCATCGTCGACCTGGCCATGCGCGCGGTGCCCCCACCAGGTCAACACGTCGGTATCGGCGAGGCGGTCGGCCGGAAGCCCGTGCTCGGGCTGTTCCAAGGTCGCGGTGGTCGCCTCGATCGCGGGATCCTGGTTGAGGGCGTCGGCGATCGCGCCGTGCATGCCCTTGGGATAGATCTCCCGGACCACGGCGTTCTCGCGGTCGTGAATGTTCTCGCCCCACACGACGGTGCGAATCGGCATGGTTCGACTCCCAAAGGGTTCCGCCCTGCACCCAAACCGCTTTGGGAGCGGCGCTGCCTTACGCCGGTGCCCGGAGCCGCACAAGCCTCCCTCGGCAATTTTTCGGTGCATTCCGACGCGGCTGCGGAATGCCTGTCATGCGGCGGCATGGCTGCCGTGCATCCGGCAAGCTAGGGATCGCGCGGCGTGCATGCTATCTGAGCAGAAGCATCGCGGGGAGGAGGCGGATGGCAGGACCTGTCCGGTCGCTCGGGGTCGGGGCGGTCGTCGCGTTGGCAGGCGCGGCGACGGGCACCGCAGCGCTTGCGGCACTGCCGCCCTACTGGCAGAGCGCGCGTGAGATCGGCGCCATCGTCGAGGACCCACGCGTCCATGACGCGCTGAGATACGAGGAGCCGATCGTCTCGATCTCGGCCACCGGCGACGACGTCTACGTGCTCCGGACCGAGCGCTGCTCGGTGACGGTGAAGATCGTCGACAAGCCCGGGTCCGAGCCGATCGCCGGCCCGCGTCAATTCGATCTCGAGGTGGAGGAGGCGCAATGCGAGTAGCTGCTGCAGCCGTCGTCGCTCTCTGGTTGGGAGCGCCGGCGCTAGGCGCGGAGATCACCGCCGAATCGGTGCGGGCCGCGCTGCCCAGGCTCGACGCCATCGTCGAGGACGCGCTGGCGCGAACCGCCGTACCAGGCATCGCCGTCGGCGTCGTCGTGGGCGACGAGGTGCTCTACCTCAAGGGCTACGGCGTCCGGCATGTGGGCACCGACGCGCCGGTCGATCCGGACACGATCTTCCAGATCGCCTCGGTGTCGAAGCCGTTCGCCTCGACCGCGGTGGCGGCGGTGATCGGCGACGGCGCCATCACCTGGGACAGCCGCATCGCGGACCTCGACCCCGGCTTCCGGATGATCGACCCGTGGGTGACGAGCGAGGTGACGCTTCGCGACGCCTTCTCCCACCGGACGGGCATGCCGCCGCAGGCCGGCGACCTGCTCGAGGACCTCGGCTACGATCGCGACGAGATCCTCTACCGCTTCCGGTACCTGGAGCCGACCGGCAGCTTCCGCGCCGACTACGCCTATACCAACTTCATGCTGACGGCCGCCGGCGTCGCCGCTGCGAAATCCGCCGGCACGACCTGGGAGGACCTGATCGCGGAGCGCGTCTTCGAGCCGCTCGGCATGAGCCGGTCGAGTGCGCGGCAGGCGGATTTCTATGCCGCCGAGGACCGGGCCGTCATCCATTTCATCGCCGACGGCGTCGCGACGCCGCGGTTCGAGCGGCGCCCCGACGCGCAGTCGCCGGCGGGTGGCGTGAGCTCCACCGTCCAGGACATCGCCAACTGGATGATCCTCCAGCTCAACGAAGGCCGGTTCGAGGGGCAGCAGGTGGTGGATGCGGACGCCCTGGTGGCAACCCACCTGCCGCAGATCGTGCGGGGGAGCGGGCATGACGGCCGGGCCGTGTTCTACGGCCTCGGCTGGAACGTCGACTACGGCGAGGACGGGCTGGTCAGGCTGAGCCACGCCGGGGCGTTCTTCGTCGGCGCGCGGACGTCGGTGACGCTCCTGCCCGGCGAGAGGCTCGGCATCGTCGTCCTGGCGAATGCTTTCCCGACCGGCGCGCCCGAGGCGATCACCAGCGCCTTCATCGACGTCCTCCATCAGGGCGAGCCGCGCCAGGACTACCTGCCGATCGTCGAGTCGATCTTCGCCGGCCTGATCGAGCATCGGGCGTATCCAGCGCCGGCCGATCCGGCGCCGGCGATGCCCGATACGGCCTATACCGGCCTCTACTCCAACGCCTATTACGGCGACGCCGAGGTGACCCAGGACGAAGGCGGCGCGCTGGTGCTGATGCTCGGTCCGGGCAAGCGGCCCTTCGCGCTGACGCATTTCGACCGCGATGCCTTCACCTTCGATTTCCTCGGCCTCGGGGACGAGGGCGAGCATGCCGCACTGGCGTCGTTCGGCTCGGCCCAGGGGACGCTGGCCGACACGCTCACCATCGACTTCCTCGACACCCATGGCCAGGGCACGTTCGTCCGTGCCCCCGGCCCCTAGCCAAGAGAGCCCAGGGACTATCGACATGGCGAATTCCTATGACGTGATCATCATCGGCTCCGGTCCCGGCGGCTACGTCACCGCGATCCGCGCCGCGCAGCTCGGGCTCAAGGTGGCGGTGGTGGAGCGGTCGTATCTCGGCGGCATCTGCCTCAACTGGGGCTGCATCCCGACCAAGGCGCTGCTCCGCTCGGCGGAGATCTACCATTACATGGAGCATGCCAAGGACTACGGCCTGTCGGCGAAGGACGTATCGTACGACGCGGGCGCGGTGGTGAAGCGTTCGCGGGGCGTCGCGGCGCAGCTTTCCACCGGCGTCGCCTTCCTTCTCAAGAAGAACAAGGTCGACGTGGTCTGGGGCGCGGCCACGATCACCGCGCCCGGCAAGGTCGCGGTCAAGGCTTCCGAGAATCCGCCGAAGGGCGCGCTCGGGGCAGGGGACTACACCGCGAAGCACGTCATCGTCGCCACCGGCGCCCGGCCTAGGGTGCTGCCGGGCCTGGAGCCGGACGGCAAGCTGGTCTGGACCTATTTCGAGGCGATGGCGCCGGAGAAGATGCCGAAGTCGCTGCTCGTCGTCGGTTCGGGGGCGATCGGCATCGAGTTCGCCTCGTTCTACCGGACCATGGGCGCCGAGGTCACGGTGGTCGAGATCCTGCCGCAGATCCTCCCCGTCGAGGACGAGGAGATCGCCGGCCTCGCCCGGAAGCGCTTCGAGAAGCAGGGCATCCGCATCCTCACCGACACCAAGGTGTCGGCGCTCAAGAAGGGCAAGGACAGCGTCACCGCGACCATCGAGGGCAAGGACGGCAAGAAGGAAGAGCTGACCGTCGACCGCGTCATCTCCGCGGTGGGCGTGGTCGGCAACATCGAGGATCTCGGCCTCGAGAAGCTCGGGGTGAAGACCGAGCGCGGGATCATCGTCGCCGACGCCTACGGCAAGACCAGCGTTGCGGGCATCTATGCGATCGGCGACGTCGCCGGGCCGCCGATGCTCGCCCACAAGGCCGAGCACGAGGGCGTCATCTGCGTCGAGGCGATTGCAGGCAAGCAGCCGCACGCCATGGACAAGCTCAAGATTCCCGGCTGCACCTACTGCAATCCGCAGGTCGCCTCGGTGGGGCTGACCGAGAAGAAGGCCAAGGAAGCCGGCTACGAGGTCAATGTCGGGCGCTTCCCGTTCATCGGCAACGGCAAGGCGATTGCCTTGGGAGAACCGGACGGGCTCTGCAAGACCGTCTTCGACAAGAAGACCGGCCAGCTGCTCGGCGCGCACCTGATCGGCGCCGAGGTGACGGAGCTGATCCAGGGTTTCGTCATCGCGATGAATCTCGAGACGACGGAACAGGAACTGATCGACGCCGTTTTCCCGCATCCCACGCTTTCGGAGACGATGCACGAGAGCGTGCTCGCCGCTTACGGACGCGCGATCCACATCTGATCCGGGGGAGACGGGGAACTGATCAAGATCATTCAGGTGGGCCTGGGATTCTGGGGACACGACTGGTCGACCAGAATCCTGCCCAGGGTGCCGGGCATCGAGGTGGTCGGCTATGTCGATCCATCCGAGGAGGCACGGACCCGCATCCGCACCGAGCTCGACGTCGGGGCGGATCTCTGCTTCCCGACGCTGGAGGCGGCGCTCGCCGGAACCGACGCCGACCTCGTCCTCGGCACGGTGCGTACCGAGGCGCATTTCCCCGTGGCGCAGACGGCGCTGGAAGCGGGCCGGCATGTGATGCTCGAGAAGCCTTTCGCATCGACGATGGCGGAGGCGAGGGCGCTCGTCGAGCTGGCGGTCGCGAAGGGCAGGGTGCTCTCCGTCAGCCAGAACTATCGGTATTTCCCGGGGCCGGTGACGGCGGCGCGGCTCTTCGCCGAAGCCTCGTTCGGCCCATCGGACTATGTGCGCCTCGGGTTCCGGCAGCACGGGCCGTCGGTCGGCTACCGCTACTGGGACATGCCGGATCCGCTGCTCGCCGACATGTCGATCCACCATTTCGACCTGATGCGGATGGTGCTCGCCAGCGAGCCGGTGCGGATCGCCTGCCGGACGTGGAACCCGCCGGACAGCCCGTTCCGCTTCGACCCGGCCGGCCACGCGCTGATCGAGTTCGCCAGCGGCGTGCGCGTCGACTATCACGGCTCGTGGATGAGCGGCGGGCTCCGCACGCCCTGGGCGGGCGAATGGTCGATCGACTGCCGCGACGGCACCATCGACTGGACCTCGCGCCACATGTTCGCCGAGGGCGCGAAGCCCGACCGGGTGGTCACGCGCCGGCGCGGCGAGGAGGCGGTGCCGCAGGTCCTGCCGGACATGGAATATCTCGACCGGGCCGGCACGCTGCTCGCCACCTGCCGGACCATCGAGACCGGCGTCGCACCGGAATGGTTCTCGTCGGGGGCGGACAACATCATGAGCTTGGCGCTGGTCTCGGCGGCGCTGCTCTCCGCCTCGCGAAGCGGCGCCTGGACTGAGATCACCGAAGTGCTGGACGTATAGCGCAGAGCCCGGAACGTCTCGCTACGACGCGGGTTTCCGCGACCGGCAAAGCCGCGCTAAAGTCGGCGTGGCCGGGAGTCGGCGTGGAGCGGAGAACCGAGCATGAGCGAGCAGACCAAGGCAATCCTGTCGTGGGTCATCATCGGCCTGATCGCGGGCTTCATCGCCAGCCTGATCGTCGGCGGGGCCGGCGGCATCATCGGCTGGCTGATCGCGGGCCTGATCGGCTCCGTGGTGGGCGGCTTCCTCGCCCGGCAGCTCAACCTCAAGCTCAACACCGGCAACGCCTTCGTCGACCAGGTGATCATCGCGGTGATCGGTGCGATCATCGTGATCATCATCGCCCGCATCATCACCTGACTGCGGCACAGGGCTGCGGCCTCGGCATTGGTCGCGGCCGCCGGGATCGCCTATATGGTGATGCCAGCAACGGAATCCGGCACAGGAAGGCCGCCTCACTGATGGTCGTCGTCATCGACACGCTCGAAAGCCGCAATGCGCGGCCGCGCCACCCCGAGAAGGCCAACCGCCCCGATGCGCCGGTGCTTCGCAAGCCGGACTGGATCCGGGTCAAGGCGCCGGGTTCGCCGGTCTATCGCGAGACCACCGGAATCGTCCGCGAGCACGGCCTGGTCACGGTCTGCGAGGAAGCCGGCTGTCCCAACATCGGCGAGTGCTGGTCGAAGAAGCACGCGACGTTCATGATCATGGGCGACACGTGCACCCGCGCCTGCGCCTTCTGCAACGTCCGCACCGGACTGCCCGGGCCGCTCGATCCGGGCGAGCCGGAGAAGGTGGCGGACGCCACCGCCAAGCTCGGCCTCGCGCACGTCGTCGTCACCTCCGTCGACCGCGACGATCTCGACGACGGCGGCGCCGCGCATTTCGCCGCGACGATCGCCGCGATCCGCCGGATGAGCAGCGCGACCGTCGAGATCCTCACCCCCGACTTTCTCCGCAAGGACGGGGCGGTCGAGGCGGTGGTCGCGGCAAAGCCGGACGTGTTCAACCACAACCTCGAGACCGTGCCCTCGAAGTATCTCAAGGTCCGTCCCGGCGCGCGCTACTTCACCTCGCTTCGCCTGCTGCAGCAGGTGAAGGAACTCGACCCGACGATGTTCACCAAGTCGGGCATCATGGTCGGGCTCGGCGAGGAGCGGAACGAGGTGCTCCAGCTGATGGACGACCTCCGCGCCGCCAACGTCGACTTCCTCACCATCGGCCAGTACCTTCAGCCGACGCGGAAGCACCACCCGATCGCGCGCTTCGTCACCCCCGACGAGTTCAAGGCCTACGAGACCATCGCCTATGCCAAGGGCTTCCTGATGGTGTCGTCGAGCCCGCTGACCCGGTCCTCGCACCATGCCGGCGAGGATTTCGCGCGGCTGAGGGCGGCCCGCCTCGCGCGCCACGGCCACTGAGGCGCGGGTCCCGCCTGCCGATGCCGCAGTTCACCGCCACGCGCCGCGTCAAGCACAGCGCCACGGACATGTTCGACCTCGTGGCCGATGTCGAGGCCTATCCGGGCTTCGTGCCGCTCTGCGAGAGCCTCGTGGTCCGGACGCGGCGCCAGGACGGCGACCGCGAGATCCTGGTGGCGACGATGACCGTCGCCTACAAGTTCATCCGCGAGTCCTTTACGACGAAGGTCGTCCTCGACCGGCCGGCGCTGACCATCCACGTCGAATATCTCGACGGGCCGTTCAGCCATCTCGAGAACATCTGGCGCTTCGAGCCGCATGGCCGCGGGGACTCGATCGTCCACTTCACCATCGACTACGAGTTCCGTTCCTCGGCGCTCGGGCTGGTGATGGGCGCCGTCTTCGACCGCGCCTTCCGGAAGTTCACCGAGGCCTTCGAGGCCCGTGCCGACGCGGTCTACGGCGCGGTATAGGCCGCCCGCACCATCTCCAGCGCCGCTTTCACTGTCGCGATCCGCACTGCCGAGCGGCCGATGTCGCCGAAACGATGCTCGACGTGGATGGTGGCGCAGCCGCGAACGGCGACCGCGAAATGGACGAGGCCGACCGGCTTCCCCGGCGAGCCGCCGCCGGGGCCTGCGATGCCGGTGACGGCCACGGCGATGTCGGCCCGCGAGGCGCTGATCGCGCCTTCCGCCATGGCGACCGCCACCTCGCGGCTGACCGCGCCCTTGGCGCCGATCAGGTCGGGCGCGACGCCGAGCATGCCGACCTTCGCTTCGTTCGAATAGGTGACGAAGCCGCGGTCGACCACGGCCGAGGAACCGGCGATCTCCGTGAGGACGCCGGCGATCAGCCCGCCGGTGCACGATTCGGCGGTGGCGATCATCAGGCCGCTCTTTGCGCAGGCCGCGACGATCTCCTGCGCCAGCGGCACGAGTGGGCCGAGGTCGGTCATGCCGGTTCGAACGGCAGCCGGACGGTCGCGACCGCATAGGCGGCCAGTCCTTCGCCGCGGCCGATGAAGCCGAGATTCTCGTTGGTGGTGGCTTTCACGCCGACGCGCTCCGGCGCGATGCCGCAGATCTCCGCGATCCTGATCCGCATCGCGTCGCGATGCTCGGCGATCCGCGGGCCCTCGGTGACGATGGCGACATCGAGGTGGGCGATGCGGCCGCCACGCGCCTCGACCCGGTCCGCGGCGAAGCGGAGGAACCGGTCGGACGACGCATCCTTCCATTGCGGGTCGCTCGGCGGGAAATGCGCGCCGATGTCGCCCTCGGCGATCGCGCCGAGGACCGCGTCGGTCAGGGCATGCAGCGCGACGTCGCCGTCGGAGTGACCGACGATGCCGCGGTTGTGCGGGATGGCGATGCCGCCGAGCATCACCTCGTTTCCGGGCCCGAAAGCATGAACGTCGTATCCGTTGCCGACCCGGATATCCCCGAGGGCGAGCGCCGCCTCGGCCATTTCGCGGCGATCCGCCATGGCAATGTCCTCCGATGATGTAAGCTTCACGTTTGCCGCGTCGCCGGCCACGACCTTGACCTGGATCCCCGCCCACTCGGCGACCTGGGCGTCGTCCGTGCAGGCATGCCCGGCAGCAGCCGCCTTCTCGTGCGCGTCGAGGATCGCGGCGAACCGGAAGCCTTGCGGCGTCTCCGCTGCGTAGAGGCCCTCGCGCGGCACGGTGGCGGTGATGAGCCCGGCCCCGTCGACCGCCTTCAGCGTCGACGGCACGGGAAGCGCGGGAATGACAGCCTCGTCGATATCGAGGGCGGCGACCACCCGGTCGACGACCGCGGCCGACACGAAGGGACGCGCCGCATCGTGGACCAGCACGCGGTCAGGGGCGTGGACGGCGAGGGCACGGAGGCCGAGGCGCACCGTCTCCTGCCGCGTCTCGCCGCCCCGGACCGGTGGCAGCAAGCGCGGATCGTTTTGCGACGCAATATCCGCATAGCGCGAATCGTCCGACGCGATCGCGACCGCCACCACGTCCACGCCAGGGTGGGACAGGAACGCATCGATCGCATGTCCGAGCACAGGAAGCTTCCCGATCATGCGGTATTGCTTGGGGATTTCGCCGCCGGCCCTGACCCCTCGGCCGGCTGCGACGATCAGCACGGCTGTTCCTGGCATCGGCGCCCCCTTTGGTCTTTTTCCGATGATGGCCCGCCGTTCTGCATCACCGGGCGCTGCAGCGCAACACATTCAGCTTGCAGTTTATCGCGATCTGACTAACATCTGAGCAACTCTAGAGATGCTCAAGGATTATGCATAATCCCGACGCCATGGCCCGACTCGCTGCGCCTCTCGCAATCGGTCCGGCGGTGATCCCGAACCGGGTGCTGCTGGCGCCGATGTCGGGCATCTCGGACCGGCCGTTCCGCGCGCTCGCCCGGAGCTTCGGCGCGGGGCTCGTAGTCTCGGAGATGACCGCAAGCGACAAGCTTGCGCAAGGGGATACGGAGGCGCTGCTGCGTTCGGAGCGGGCCGGCGAGGGCCTGCACGTGGTCCAGCTCGCCGGCCGCGAGGCCCGCTGGATGGCAGAGGGCGCGCGCGCCGCCGAGGCCGCCGGGGCCGACGTCATCGACATCAACATGGGTTGCCCTGCCAGGAAGGTGACCGGCGGCTACTCGGGGTCGGCGCTGATGCGCGATCTCGATCACGCGGTCACGCTGATCGAGGCGACGGTGGCGGCGATGTCCCTGCCGGTGACGCTCAAGATGCGGCTCGGCTGGGATCATGCGTCGATCAACGCGCCGGAGCTGGCGCGCCGGGCCGAGAATGCGGGCGTCCGCATGGTGACGGTCCACGGCCGTACGCGCTGCCAGTTCTACACCGGCACCGCCGACTGGGCCGCGATCCGGGCCGTCAAGGACGCCGTGACGATCCCGCTGATCGCCAACGGCGACCTGACCCGGCCCGAGGACATGGCCGAGATGCTCCGGCAATCCGGTGCCGACGGGATCATGGTCGGGCGCGGGACCCAGGGCAGGCCGTGGCTGCCGGGGGCGTTCGCGTTCTTCGCTGCGACCGGCACGATGCCGGCGCCGCCGGAGGGAGAGGCACTCGCCGACCTCGTCGCCACCCACTACGAGGGCCTGCTCGCCCATTACGGCGAGAAGATCGGCCTCCGGGCCGCGCGGAAGCACCTCGCCTGGTATCTCGATGCCGCGGGCTCGGACAGCGCGCTCCGCCCTGCGATCATGACCGGCGAGCGGCCGGCCGAGGTGCTCCGCCTCGTCCGGTCAGCGCTGGTCGAGGAACCGCTGCGGAGGGCGGCATGAACGCGGGCGCGCTCCGCATGGCGGAGATCCGGCCCGGCGACCGCCTTCCGGCCGCGCTTCTCGACGCGCTGCCCCATCCGGTGTTCCTGGTGCGCGCCGACGGCATGATCGACGAGGCCAACACCGCCGCCCAGAACTTCTTCCAGGCCTCGGTCAACGTGCTCCGCCGCCACCCGCTCGAATATTTCGTGCCGTTCGGCAGCCCGCTCCTGTCGCTGATCGATCAGGTCCGCGGGCGCGGCGCCCCGGTGAACGAATACCGGGTCGATCTCGGCACCCCGCGGAACGGCGGCGAGCGCATGGTCGA
The DNA here is from genome assembly GCA_044506555.1 of Hyphomicrobiales bacterium. Lineage (GTDB taxonomy): Bacteria > Pseudomonadota > Alphaproteobacteria > Rhizobiales > Kaistiaceae > Bauldia. The sequence continues at coordinate 14,679 of JBIQKL010000041.1, forward strand.
CATCTATGCGGCGCCGGTGACCGAGGGCGACGACGGCGTCGTCATCGTCCTCCAGGAGCGGACGATCGCCGACAAGATCGACCGTCAACTCACCCACCGGAGCGCGGCGCGGACCGTCACCGGTCTCGCGGCGATGCTCGCGCACGAGATCAAGAATCCGCTCTCCGGCATCCGCGGCGCGGCTCAGCTCCTCGAATCCTCGGTCGACGAGGACGATCGCACGCTCACCCGTCTGATCTGCGACGAGGCCGACCGGATCGTGAAGCTGGTCGACCGCATGGAGGTGTTCTCCGACGAGCGCCCGATCGAGCGCGAGCCGGTCAACATCCACGTCGTCCTCGATCATTGCCGCAGGATCGCGCTGAACGGATTCGGACGCGGCGTCGCCGTCCTCGACGAATACGATCCGTCGCTGCCGCCGGTCTATGCCAACCGCGACCAACTGGTGCAGGTGTTCCTCAACCTGATCAAGAACGCAGCCGAGGCGATCGGCGACGCGCCGGACGGCGAGATCGTGATGACCACTGCTTTCCGGCCGGGGGTGCGCCTTTCGGTCGGCGGCTCGAGCACCAAGGTCTCGCTGCCGCTCGAGTTCTGCGTGCGCGACAACGGCCGGGGCGTGCCCGCCGAGCTGATCCCACACCTCTTCGACCCGTTCGTGACCACCAAGGCGAACGGCACGGGGCTCGGCCTCGCTTTGGTGGCGAAGATCATCGGCGACCACGGGGGCGTCATCGAGTGTGAATCGCAGCCGCGACGCACCGTTTTCCGGGTTCTCCTTCCGGCCTATCCGGGGCCGGCTCCAGCAAGGGCCATGTGACATGCCGCTCGGCAATATCCTCGTCGCCGACGACGACGCCGCCATCCGCACCGTCCTCAACCAGGCGCTGTCCCGCGCCGGCTACACCGTCCGCTCGACGTCCAACGCCGCAACGCTGTGGCGCTGGGTCAGCGAGGGCGAGGGCGACCTGGTCATCACCGACGTGGTGATGCCCGACGAGAACGCCTTCGACCTGCTCCCTCGCATCAAGCGGATGCGGCCCGACCTGCCGGTCGTGGTGATGAGCGCGCAGAACACGTTCATGACCGCGATCCGGGCCTCGGAGCGCGGCGCCTACGAGTATCTGCCGAAGCCGTTCGACCTCAAGGAGCTCACGGCCATCGTCGGCCGGGCGCTGTCCGAGCCGCGCAACCGACGGCCCGAGGCGCGTACGGAGGAGCCGCAGGAGAACATCCCGCTGGTCGGCCGGTCGCCGGCGATGCAGGACATCTACCGGGTGCTCGCCCGCCTGATGCAGACCGACCTCACGGTGATGATCTCGGGCGAATCCGGGACGGGCAAGGAACTCGTCGCCCGTGCGCTCCACGACTACGGCAAGCGGCGGAACGGGCCGTTCGTCGCGGTCAACATGGCGGCGATCCCGCGCGACCTGATCGAGGCGGAGCTGTTCGGCCACGAGAAGGGCGCCTTCACCGGCGCCGCCAGTCGCAGCGCCGGGCGCTTCGAGCAGGCCGAGGGCGGCACGCTCTTCCTCGACGAGATCGGCGACATGCCGATGGAGGCGCAGACCCGTCTGCTCCGCGTGCTGCAGCAGGGCGAGTACACCACCGTCGGCGGCCGCACCGCGATCAAGACCAACGTGCGGATCGTCGCCGCCACCAACAAGGATCTCCGCATCCTGATCAACCAGGGGCTCTTCCGCGAGGACCTGTTCTTCCGGCTGAACGTGGTGCCGCTCCGCCTGCCGCCGCTCCGCGAGCGGAGCGAGGACGTGCCGGACCTCGTCCGCCATTTCTTCGCGCTGGTGACCCGGGAAGGCCTGCCGGCCAAGAGCATCGAGGCGCCGGCCATGGAGCGGCTCAAGCGCTACCGCTGGCCGGGGAATGTCCGCGAGCTCGAGAACCTGATCCGCCGCCTGGCCGCGCTCTACCCGCAGGAGACGATCACCGAGGCGGTGATCGAGGGCGAGCTCGACCAGCCCTCGGCCTCGCTGCTCAACGGCGAGGGCGAAGCTGCCGATACGCTGTCCGGCTCCGTCGAGCGGCACCTTGCCGAATACTTCCAGAGCTACGGCGCCGGCCTGCCGCCGCCCGGCCTCTATCACCGCGTTCTCCGCGAGGTGGAAAGTCCGCTGATCTCCGTCGCGCTGGCCTCCACCCGGGGCAATCAGATCAAGGCGGCGGAGCTGCTCGGGGTCAACCGCAACACGCTCCGGAAAAAGATCCGCGACCTCGACATCCCGGTGATGCGCGGCGGCCGGTAGCCGCGAGGCCGGCAATCGGGGCGGCAGGCGAGTCTTCGAACGCAGAAGCACCTTCAGCGGGGCGCCGGCGAGTCTGCCGGCGCCGGTGTCAGGACGTTGATCGGCGAGGGAAAGAAGTCCGGTCGCTTGTTGCCGAGGCGACCGATCCGCATCAGGTTCCCGCCGGCCGGGCCGTAGGTGAACAGAACTTCGCCGCGCTCCAATCGCTGAGGCTGGGACATCAGTCTCGCATAGAGGTCGGGGTCCTCCGCCGCGATTCGAACCGAAGTCTCGTACAACCAGTCGGGAACGAGGATGGGGTTGTCGCGGCAGACATGTCCGATCAGCACGTCGGTCGTCTGGTTCACGACGACACGTCCCTTGCAGAGTCGACGGACCTTTTCATAGAAGCGGCGCTGGTCCCGGTCGTAGAACGTGACGCCCTCGATCGACCGAGGATTGGCAATGCCGATCGACGCGAGGTCCGATACGCGAAGTCCCGGGCCTGTTGCGAGCGGGTAGCTGGCGATGGCCGATACGGTCGCGATAGCTATTCCGCCGGCCAGAAGGCCGATCGAGGCCGTTGTCCACGGCGAGGTCCTGAAGGGATTTTCCGACGAAGACAAAGTCTGAATCGCGATCTGGATCCCGAGCAACAGGATGAACGATGCGCCCGAGATCATCCTGAAGAATTCGAATATGTGGGTATGCAATGCGAACGAGATGAGTGAAACGAGGTAGAGCGCGAGCAATGCGGTAGGTAGCCGGCGTCTTATTGCAGACTCCACGAAGTAGACCGCGCCGATCGCAATGCCCGCTGTAAAGAGTCGTTCCGGGCCGGGCGCCAACCACTGAAACAGACGATGATACAGGCCGGGAAAGGCACTGGCGATGTAGCGCGTATTGTCCACCATGTTCGTGACGATGAAGTCCGGCGTTAGGCCGTACGCGAGATACATCCCGGCAAGATGCAAGGCGATCAGGACGAGCCCCCATCCGGTGATCGAAAGCGCGCCGCGGATCGGGATCACCCGAAGCAAGGGAAAGAAGATCAGCGTGGCAGCTATGACGATCACATAGCTCAGCCGGGTCAGCGCCGCGCCCGAGAACAGGATCGCAACCCACAGTGTCGAGACGGGCGTTGCCCGACCCCGCAGAACGACGAGCAAGCCGGCGGAGAAGAACAGGCCGGCCAGATAGTCGTACCAAGGGTACAGGATGAACGGATGAAACAGGGCGGAAAGGACGACGAAGACGACGAGCGTGGCGGGATGGAAAGATAGTCTTGCGCCAATCCGCACCCAGATTATCACGGTGCCCGCGTAGGCGGCGAATGTCGCGAGTCCAAAGGACAGATAGCTGAACCCGAAGAGCGAGCCGACACCGCAGAACAGGTAGAAGGGGGCCGGACCGTAGAATATCGGCACATCGCGATAGGGCGCCGCTCCCGAGCAAATCTGCAGGGAGTGGACGATCACCGAGCCCCAGTGCAGGCCATCCCATCTTTGGAGAGCGTAGATCGCAGTCCAGACGATACCCGCCGCGATGAACAGGGCCGCCAGCACTGCAACTGAGGGCGGCGCCCGCATTTTCGACGATCGATGATCCCGGTCGGTCACGATCCGCCATGCGTGAAAACGCACAT
>JBIQKL010000041.1:18666-33445 GCA_044506555.1 Hyphomicrobiales bacterium
TTCGACGATCGATGATCCCGGTCGGTCACGATCCGCCATGCGTGAAAACGCACATCGCTGAAAGCGCCTCCCGCCCCGTCTTCAGACCGCCCGCGAGCGCAACTGTAGCGTGTGCGAAAAGCCGGCGCAATGCAGCCTCCGGCGAACAGTGAACAGATGGCCGCGTCCCGTTCCTCGACCGTCGCTGCCCGATGTGAACCTGGTTACACCCCTGTGGCGTTTTGGCCACATTGTTGTTGCAATTCCGCCCGACGCTGGTAAGCGCGCTCAATGGCCGGCAAGTATCGCGTGCCTGCACACCACCCGGAGCCAGAATGACCGTCGACACGCCGACGCTGCTCAACCCCGGAGTCAGCCGCCGCGCCTTCGAGTTCTCGCGGGTGGTGCGCACCGTCGGCTATATCGCCGTGGTGACCGCGATGGCGGTCGCCATGGGCACGTTCTTCGTCCTCATGGGCCTGACGCCGATCGCCCCGACCGAGGCCGTCATCCTCACGGTCCTGGTGCTCAACGGCGCGCTGGCCCTGGTCCTGATCCTGGTCATCGGCTGGGAGATCGGATCGCTGGTCCTCGCCCGCCAGCGCGGGCGCGCCGCGGCACGGCTCCACATCCGGATCGTCGGCCTGTTCTCGATCGTCGCGGCGACGCCGGCGATCCTCGTCGCCGTGGTGGCGAGCGTCACCCTCGACCGCGGCCTCGACAACTGGTTCTCCACCAACACGCAGGCGATCGTCGAGAACTCGGCGAACATCGCCACTGCCTTCGTCGACGCGCAGGCGCAATCGCTCGACGCCGAGATCACCGGGCTCAAGCATGAGCTCGAGCGGGGCAGGGCGCTCCTCGTCGAGAGCCCCGAGCGTTTCCAGAGCTTCCTCGCCGAGGTGACGCGGGGCCGCGGCCTGCCCGGCGTGTTCCTGGTCAAGAGCGACGGCTCGATCGTGGCCGAAGCCCAGCCGGGCTCGCAGGCGAATTTCCCGCCGCCGCCGCCGTCGGCGATCCAGCAGGCCAAGATGGAGAAGGACCGGCCGGCGCTGATCGCGCCCGGCTCGACCAACATGATCGGCGGCATGGCCGTGCTCGACGGCTACGACGACGTGCTTCTCTATGCGCTCCGCCCGCTGCCGCCCGAGGTGATCCATCACCTCGCGATGACCGCCGACAACGTCAACCAGTACCGCGCGCTCGAGGCGAGCCGGGTGAGCGTGCAGCTCGCCTTCGGCATCATCTACCTGGGCATGGCGCTGGTCGTGCTGCTCTCCGCCATCTGGCTCGGCATCGCCTTCGCCAACCGGCTGGTGGCGCCGATCAGGCGGCTGATCGACGCGGCCAAGCAGGTGTCGCAGGGCAACCTCGCCGTCCGGGTTCCGGCGAAGCGCTCCGAAGGCGATCTCGGCGACCTGAGCGAGACCTTCAACAACATGACCGAGCAGCTCCGCAGCCAGCGCGCCGAGCTCCTGTCCGCCAACTCGCAGATCGACAGCCGCCGGCGCTTTACCGAGGCCGTCCTCTCGGGCGTCACCGCCGGCGTGATCGGCATCGACGGCGAGGGGCGGATCACCATCGCCAACCGTACCGCGACGCGCTTCCTCGGAGTCGGCGACCGCTCGATCGATCGGAAGCCGATCGCCGAGGTGCTGCCGGAGCTCGGGCCGGTGGTGAGCGCGGCGCTCGGCGACGACCGCCCGGAGCATCGCGACCAGATCTCGATCAGCCGCGGCGGCGGCGAGCGCACCGTGGCGGTGCGCGTGACGACCGAAGGAGGCACCGACGGCGCCCACGGCTACGTCATCACCCTCGACGACATCACCGACCTGGTCGCGGCCCAGCGGAGCTCGGCCTGGGCCGACGTCGCCCGCCGCATCGCCCACGAGATCAAGAACCCGCTGACCCCGATCCAGCTCTCGGCCGAGCGGCTGCGTCGGAAGTTCGGCAAGGTCATCCACGACGACCGGGCGATCTTCGACCAGTGCACCGACACGATCATCCGGCAGGTCGGCGACATCGGCAGGATGGTCGACGAATTCTCGTCCTTCGCGCGGACCCCGAAGCCCACTTTCGAGGTCGGCAACCTCTCCGACTCGATCCGCGAGGCGGTGTTCCTGCTCGAGGTCGCGCATCCCGACATCGCCTTCCGGGTCGACCTTCCGGAGGCGCCGCTGCTCGGCCGCTTCGACGCGCGGCTGATCTCGCAGGCCTTCACCAACATCGTGAAGAACGGCACCGAGGCGATCGCCGCCCTGCCGCCCGACCGGCGCGAGGGCGCCAGCATCGCGGTGAGTGCCCGGGTCGAGGACGACGACATCGTCGTCGACGTGATCGATACCGGCATCGGCCTGCCCTCGGAAAACCGGCACCGGCTCCTGGAGCCGTACATGACGACTCGCGAGAAGGGCACCGGCCTCGGCCTCGCCATCGTCACAAAGATCATCGAAGAGCATGGCGGCCGCATCGAGCTGCTCGATTCTCCCGAGATGCAGCGCGGCGGCCATGGGGCACTCATCCGCATAACTCTGCCGGGAATTCCGGCCGAAACTGCCGGGCCGGTGCCTGAAGCCGAGGGCGTGCAGTGATGGCCACATTGGGTTCCGACATTCTCATCGTCGACGACGAGACCGACATCCGGGAGCTCGTCGCCGGCATCCTGTCGGACGAGGGCCACGGGACGCGCACGGCGGCCGATGCCGACAGCGCGCTCGCGGAGATCGCGCGGCGCCGGCCCTCGCTGATCTTCCTCGACATCTGGCTGCAGGGCAGCAAGGTCGACGGCCTCGTCCTCCTCGACATGATCAAGAAGGACAATCCGGACCTGCCGATCGTGATGATCTCCGGGCACGGCAACATCGAGACGGCGGTGTCGGCGATCCGCCGCGGCGCCTACGACTACATCGAGAAGCCGTTCAAATCGGACCGGCTGGTGGTGGTCGCCGAGCGGGCGCTGGAGGCGTCGAAGCTTCGCCGCGAGGTGCGCGAACTGCGCGAGCGGAGCGGGGAGGCGGCCGAGCTGATCGGCAGCTCCGCCACCATGAACCACCTGCGGCAGCTGATCGAGAAGGTCGCCCCGACCAACAGCCGGATCATGATCTCCGGTCCGTCGGGGTCGGGCAAGGAAGCGGTGGCGCGCGCGGTGCACCGGCTGTCGCTCCGCCACGCCGGACCGTTCGTCGTCCTGAACGCCGCGACCATCACGCCGGAGCGGATGGAGGAGGAACTGTTCGGCACCGAGCCGAACAACGGCGCCGGCCGCCGCGTCGGTGCGCTGGAGGAGGCCCATGGCGGCACGCTCTACCTCGACGAGGTCGCCGACATGCCGCGGGAGACCCAGAACAAGATCCTGCGCGTCCTCGTCGACCAGTCCTTCCAGCGGCTCGGCGGCACCACCAAGGTCAATGTCGACGTGCGCATCGTCTCCTCGACGGCGCGCGACCTCGAGCGCGAGATCGCCGAGGGCACCTTCCGCGAGGACCTGTTCCACCGGCTCGCCGTGGTGCCGATCCGCGTGCCGGCGCTCGCCGAGCGGCGCGAGGACATCCCCGAGACGGTGCGCCATTTCATCGACATGATCTCGAAGGCGACCGGCCTGCCGCGCCGGCCGATCGCCGACGACGCGCTGGCCGTGCTCCAGGCCCATGACTGGCCGGGGAACCTCCGCCAGCTCCGCAACAACGTCGAGCGGCTCCTGATCCTCGCCCGGGGCGACGAATCCGAGACCATCACCGCCGAGCACCTGCCGGCCGAGATCGGCGAGATGCTGCCGACCACGCCGGGCCGGGCAGGGGGCGAGCACCTGATGTCGCTACCGCTCCGCGACGCCCGCGAGATCTTCGAGCGCGAGTACCTCCGCGCCCAGGTCAACCGCTTCGGCGGCAACATCTCGCGGACCGCTGAGTTCGTGGGGATGGAACGCTCGGCATTGCATCGTAAGCTGAAGTCGCTGGGCGTCGGCTGACGGCGTCCGTACGGCGCGAGGGGCGAGCGCATGCGCGTGGTGATTTGCGGTGCCGGACAGGTCGGGTTCGGCATCGCCGAGCAGCTGGCGGCGGAAGAGAACGACGTCTCCGTCATCGACACCTCGCCCGAGCTGATCCAGGCGATCCGCGACACGCTCGACGTGCTCGGCCTGGTCGGCCACGGCGCCCACCCCGATGTGCTCCTCCAGGCCGGCATCGAGCAGGCCGACATGCTGATCGCCGTCACCCTCTATGACGAGGTCAACATGGTGGCGTGCCAGGTCGCGCACTCGCTGTTCAACGTGCCGACCAAGATCGCCCGCATCCGCTCGCAGTCGTATCTGCAGCCCCACTGGGCCGACCTGTTCTCGACCGAGCACTTGCCGATCGACGTGATCATCTCGCCCGAGGTGGAGGTCGGCGAGATGGTGCTCCGGCGGCTCGCGGCACCGGGGGCCTCGGACTTCGTCCGCTTCGCCAACGGCGAGGTGGTCGTGATCGGCATCGAGATCGAGGACAATTGCCCGGTGGTCGACACGCCGCTGTCGCAACTGACCGAGCTGTTCCCCGACCTCAAGGCGGTGGTCGTCGGCGTGTTCCGCGAGGGGCGGCTGTTCGTGCCCCGCTCGTCGGATTCGATGCTGGTCGGCGACCGCGTCTACGTCGTGTGCGCGGCCGGGCAGGTCCGCCGGACCCTCGGCATCTTCGGGCACGAGGAGCAGGAGGCCCACCGCGTTGTGATCTCCGGCGGCGGCAATATCGGCCTCTATGTCGCGCGTTCGCTCGAGGCGCGCGGCACGCGCTCGAAGGTCAAGATGATCGAGGCGTCGCGGGAGCGCGCCATCCGCGTCGCCGACCAGCTCCGCCGCACCGTCGTCCTGCACGGCAGCTCGCTCGATCAGGAGATCCTGCGCGAGGCGGACGTCCAGGACGCCGACACGATGGTGGCGCTCACCAATGACGACGAGGTCAACATCCTCACCTGCCTGATGGCGAAGCGCCTCGGTTGCCGGTCGAGCATGGCGCTCCTCAACAACCGCTCCTATCCGGCCCTGGTCGGCACCCTCGGCGTCGACGCCACGGTGAATCCGCGCGGCGTCACCATCTCGAAGATCCTGCAGCATGTCCGCCGTGGCCGCATCCGCGGCGTCCACACGATCGAGAACGGCCTCGCCGAGGTGATCGAGGGCGACGCGCTCGAGACCTCGCCGCTGGTCGGCCGACCGCTCCGCGACCTCGATCTGCCCGACGGCATCCGCGTCGGCGCCGTCTATCGGGACGAGCAGGTGCTGATACCGAACGGTTCGCTCCAGATCCTGCCCAAGGACCGCGTCGTCATCTTCGCCACCGCGGAGCGCGTGCGCCAGGTCGAGCAGATGTTCCGCGTCAGTCTCGAATTCTTCTGATCGACGCCGATGCTCGGGGTCTTCTTCCTGATCTCGCAAACGATCGCGTGGCTGGCGGTCGCCAGCTTCCTGCCGGCTTTCATCGGCTTCGCGACGGGCGACACGCACGCAGGCAATGCCTTCCTGCTCACCGGCGTGCTGCTCGGCTTCCTGTCCGGCGCGCTCATCTTCGCGCTTCGCGGCCGGCGTCGGGGCATCAGCCGGGTCGGCAGCTACGTCCTCATCCTGTCGATGTGGCTTCTGGTGCCCCCGGTTGCCGCGGCGCCGTTGGCGGCGGCCGGCGACCTCGACTATCTCAGCGCGCTGTTCGAGGCGGTGTCGGGCTTCACCACGACCGGTGCTTCGGTGCTCGGCACCGTCGACCAGGTCGGCGTCGCCGGCGTCTTCTTCCGCGCCGAGCTGCAATGGCTCGGCGGCTTCCTGACGCTGGTCACGCTGGCAACCGTGCTCGCCGCCACCGGCCTCGGCGGCCTGTCGCGGAGCCAGGTGGCGCTGGTCACCGGCGTGGAGGACCGCCTCGGCCGGATCATGATCGGCGTCCGCCACGTCTTCGTCGCCTATGCGGCGGTGACGGCGGCCTGTTTCGTGCTGCTGCTGCTGTCGGGCATCCCGCCGTTCGATGCGCTCTGCATTGCGCTGTCGACGCTCTCGACGGGGGGCTTCATGCCGATCGACGGCACTTTCGCCACCTATGACAATCCCTTCGCAAACCTGGTCGTCGCCGTCTTCATGCTGGTCGGCGCCACCAGCATCGTCTGGCAGCGGATGGTGGCGGAAGGGCGCTGGCGCCTCGTCGTCCAGCATCGCGAGAGCTACTGGGTGATCGCCACCGCGCTCGGCATCTCCGCCCTCTATGTGGCGGCGTTCGCCGATCCGCTCGGTGCGGCCGGGGCGACGCCGCCGCACTGGATCACCGGCGGCCTGCTCACCGGGGTGTCGCTGGTCAGCACCACCGGCTTCGTCGCGCATCCCGGTGCATTCGCCGCGCTGCCGCTGATGCTGGCGCTGATCGTGGCGCTGGTGGGCGGGTCGGGACTGTCGACCGCAGGCGGTCTCAAGCAATACCGGATCGGCGCGCTGATGATGCTCTCGGGGCTGGAACTCCGCCGCCTCCTCTATCCGCACAGCGTCCGCGAGCCTCGGACCGGAAGCATCGCCCCCGGCGCCGAGATGGTGAGGGCGATCCTGAGCCATCTGTTCGTCAGCCTGCTGGCGGTGATCGTCGCGATGATCCTGCTGTCGATCACGCTGCCGGATTTCCAGTCGGCGCTCACCGCGGCGATCGCCGGCTTCTCCAACATCGGCGCGCTCTACGGCGCGGGATGGTCCGACGCTGTGGCTTCGATGCCCTATTCGGATTTCGATCCATTTGCGAAGCTGGTGTTCATCGTCATCATGATTCTCGGCCGCCTCGAAGTCCTCGTCGTGCTTGCCGCCTTCAACCTGTCCTACTGGCGCTCCTGACCCCCGCATGTCCCGCATCGCCTATGTGAATGGCCGCTACGTCCCGCACCGCGATGCCGGCGTGCATATCGAGGACCGGGCCCTGCAATTCGGCGACGGGGTCTACGAGGTCTGCGAGGTCAGGAACGGCAGGCTGATCGACGAGACGCGGCATCTCGGGAGGCTGGAGCGATCGCTCGGCGAGATCCGCATCCGAATCCCGATGGATCGCGCGGCGCTCGGCGTCGTGCTGCGCGAACTGGTGCGACGCAACCGCGTGGTCAACGGCCTGGTCTACGTTCAGGTCACCCGCGGCGTCGCGCCGCGCAACCACGCGTTCCCGTTGACGCCGGTGAAGCCGGGACTGATCGGCACCGCCAAGTCCCTTAACCTGGCCGAAGGGCAGCGACGGGCGGAGCGGGGCGTGGCGGTCATCACCGTGCCCGACAACCGCTGGGGGAGGGTGGACATCAAGTCCGTCGGCCTGCTCCCCAACGTCCTCGCCAAGCAGGCGGCGAAGGATGCCGGCGCCCACGAGGCGTGGTTCGTGGATGCCGAGGGCAGGGTCACCGAAGGCTCCTCGACCAACGCCTGGATCCTCACCGCGGACGGACGTCTCGTCACGCGCCACGCGGATCACGGCATCCTTGCCGGGATCACCCGTTCCGTCGTCCTCGACATGCTGGATGCCCTGGGCGTGACGCTCGAGGAGCGACCCTTCACCGTGGCCGAGGCCCAGAACGCGAGCGAGGCGTTCCTCAGCGGCTCCTCGACGATCATCCTTCCGATCGTCTCGATCGACGGGGTTCCCGTCGGCAACGGCAGGCCGGGGCCGCTGGTCGCACGGCTCCGGGCCACCTATCACGCCCAGGCGGAGGCCGCTCCGGCATGGTCCATGCATAAATTCGCGCACCCATAAAAACTTGGATGACGATCAAGACAACCACCGGCAAATTACGCTAAACCGGCTTGAGATCTCCGGGCGGCTGGCGTTACCGCAATGCCAAAAAAGAATGAGACGGACAAAATGGCGGACCGCGCACAAAATCTACAGGACACGTTCCTCAACCATGTTCGAAAGAACAAGATCCCGCTGACGATCTTCCTGGTCAACGGGGTGAAGCTGCAGGGGATCGTCACCTGGTTCGACAACTTCTGCGTCCTGCTCCGGCGCGACGGGCACTCGCAACTGGTCTACAAGCACGCCATATCGACCATCATGCCTGGCGCGCCGCTGCAATTGTTCGAGCCGCCGGATGAAGGCGCCCCTGCGGCCCGGGAGTCGGATTGAGCGAGAACGAGACGGCACGGCGTACAGAGGCCCCGGAGGGGCCGCCGGCATCGCCATCGGGACGGACGCTGGTCCTCGTACCGCTGCTGCGCGGCCGAAGGGCGGAAGAGGGGGCGGCGGACCGCGATTCCGCGGCGAAGATCGATGAGGCGGTCGGTCTCGCCCGCGCCATCGACCTGGAGGTGGTCGATGCCGTCGGCGTCCCGCTCGGCACGTTCCGGCCGGCGACCCTGTTCGGCTCCGGCAAGGTCGAGGAACTCGAGGGCGCGATCGCCCACGACCGGATCGGGCTCGTCATCGTCGACCACGTCCTGACGCCGGTCCAGCAGCGCAATCTCGAAAAGGCCTGGAAGACCAAGGTCATCGACCGCACCGGCCTGATCCTCGAGATCTTCGGCGAACGGGCGCAGACGCGGGAAGGCCGGCTCCAGGTCGAGCTCGCGCATCTCACCTATCAGCGGAGCCGCCTGGTCCGGAGCTGGACCCATCTCGAGCGCCAGCGCGGCGGCTTCGGGTTCCTCGGCGGTCCGGGCGAGACGCAGATCGAGGCCGACCGACGGGTCATCTCGGACCGCATCGACAAGATCAAGAAGGAACTGGCGACGGTGGTCACCCGCCGCCGGCTCCAGCGCCGCAGCCGCAAGCGTTCCGGCTATCCGGTGGTGGCGCTGGTCGGCTACACCAATGCCGGCAAGTCGACCCTGTTCAACGCGCTGACCCGGTCCGGCGTGTTCGCCGACGACCGGCTGTTCGCCACCCTCGACCCGACGCTGCGGCGCGTCGACCTGCCCAACGGCACCGGAATCATCCTCTCCGACACCGTCGGCTTCGTCTCCGACCTGCCGACGACGCTGGTCGCGGCCTTCCGGGCGACGCTCGAAGAGGTCGCGGAGGCCGACGTCATCCTCCATGTCCGCGACATCGCCCATGCCGACACCGAGGCGCAGGCGCGTGACGTCGCCGCCGTGCTCACCGAGCTCGACATCGACGTCAACGATCCGGCGCGCGTGATCGAGGTCTGGAACAAGATCGACCTGATCCCGCCGGCCGAGCGGCCGCCGCGGATCATCCCGCCGCGCGCGGCCACCGGCAAGGCCGAGGGCAGCCCGCTGGTCGTGTCGGTCGCGGCTCTGACCGGGGAGGGGCTGCCCGACCTGCTGCGGGCCATCGAGGAGCGGGTCGCCGAGAACGACGTGACCTATCGCGTCGCGCTCGCCGGCGCCGAGGTCGCCGACCTCCACCGCCTCTACGAGCTCGGCGAGGTGCTCAGCCGCGACGACCGCGAGGACGGAAGCATCGTCACGACCGTCCGTGTCCCGGTCGAGGCTCTCGGCCGTTTCGAGGCGGCATTCCCGGCGGCGCGGCGGGAGAACGCGCCGGCCAAGGTCAAGGCTGCCGGCGCGGCAAGCTAGCGCAGCGCAAACGGAGCAGCGATCCCGGGTGCCGGCAGGAATCGCGGGCGCTGTGCTCGGCTCTATGCCCTGACCCGCACGTAGCTACCCGGGGCGGGCTCGATCGCCTCCAGCTTGCGGCCCCGGGGCCGCTTGGCGGAAACGCGCCGCTTGTCGTGCTTCTCGATCCACGCCTGCCAATGCGGCCACCACGAGCCGGGATGCTCCCTGGCCTTCTTCATCCACGCCGCGAGATCCGCGCCTTTCGGCGCCGGACCCGTCCAGTATTGGTACTTCTTGCGGGCCGGCGGATTGACGACGCCGGCGATGTGGCCGGAGCCGGTGACGACGAACGTCACCTTGCCCCCGAAGAAGGACGAGCCGAGATAGACGGATTCGGGCGGGGCGATGTGGTCCTCGCGGGTGGCGAGATTGTAGACCGGCACCTTCACCTTCTTCAGATCCAGCGTCACGCCGCCGACCTCCATGCGGCCGGCGGAGAAGTCGTTCTGCAGGTAGCAGTGACGGAGGTAGAACGCGTGGTTGGCGGCCGGCATCCGCGTCGCGTCGGCGTTCCAGTAGAGCAGGTCGAAGGGCTGCGGCTCCTGTCCCTTGAAGTAATTGCCGATGACGTAGGGCCAGATCAGGTCGTTCGGACGCAGCATGTTGAACGCCGCGGCCATCTCCTTGCCCTCGAGGTAGCCGCGCATCTTCATCTTGTACTCGACGTCGGCGACCTGTTCCTCGTCGACGAAGACCATGAGGTCGCCGGCATTGCGGAAGTCGACCTGGGTGGCGAAGAAAGTCGCCGACTTGACACGGTCGTCGCCGGTGGCGGCCATGTAGGCGAGGCTCACGGCGAGGATCGTCCCGCCCACGCAGTAGCCGATGGTGTTGACCCCGTCGGCGCCGGTCGCGGCGAGCGCCACGTCGACCGCCTCGATCACGCCGGCCTTCATGTAATGCTCGAAGCTCGCCTCGGCGTGGCGCTTGTCCGGGTTGACCCAGGAGATCACGAAAACGGTGTGGCCCTGCTCGACGCACCAGCGGATGAAGGACTTCTCGGGCGTGAGGTCGAGGATGTAGAACTTGTTGATCCAGGGCGGAACGATGACCAGCGGCCGCGCCAGCACCTTCTCGGTCGCCGGGTCGTAGCGGATGACCTGGCAGAGGTCGTTCTGGTGGATCACCTTGCCGGGGGTCGTGGCGAGATTCTCGCCGAGCCGGAAGTTGCCCGGCCCGGACTGGCGGATGCGGAGGTCGCCGCCACCGGCCTTGATGTCCTCGGCCAGCATCTTCATGCCGCGCACCAGGTTCTCGGCGTTCGAGGAGAGCGTGGTGCGGAGCAGTTCCGGGTTGGTCAGGACGAAGTTCGACGGGGCCAGCGCGTCGGTGATCTGCCTGACGTAGAAGACGGCCCGCTGGCGCGTCGCCGGGTCGAGCCCGTTCGCGTCGTCGGCGAGGTCCAGCGCCCAGCGACTGGTGATCAGGTAGACCTGCTTGATGAAGTCGAAGAACTGGTTGTCGCGCCAGTCCGGATCGGTGAAGCGCCGGTCGCGCGGATCCGCTTCGGCGGCGGGTTCCGCCGGCTCGCCGAGCATCCGCTTCATCGAGGTCGCCCAGAGGTCGAGATAGCCGGTCCACAGGCGCCGCTCGGCCTCGAGCGCACGCTCGGGATCGGACAGCCAGTACTCGCCGACCCTGGTCAGCACCCGCACCACGTCGCGGAGGCCGTCGGCGACGTCGAACGAAGCCTTTCCCTCCTCGCGCGGTTTGAGGTATGCGGAGGCCGCCTTGCCGATCTCCTCGACGACGCGCGCGAGGTTCCGGGCGAGCGCCTCCGGATCCTTCACGGCATAGGGGTGTTCCTCGACGGCCTCGGTGGTCATGCTCTTCCGCGCAGCGATCGGCGACAACGTCCCGCTTTTTCGACATAATATGGCGGGAAACTTGGCAATGACAGGGATAGCGAGCGGGTGTTAACGCTTTGATCACTCTCGGCCGACAGCATTGCCGCATCGCGCCGGCGCGCCGCGGCGCGACGTCCCGCTGGGGCGTGCTGCTCGTGGCCGGCCTCGCTCTCGGTGCCGTCGGATGCTCCCAGACCACGTCCCCCACGGCGACGGAGACCGCGATCGCCGGTCCCCTGGTGCTGAACTCGGCACCGGGCGCATTGCCGCCCGCCGAGGCGACTGCGCCGCTGGCGGTCGCCCCGTCATCCGCCCCGACGACTGCGACGGCCGCGCCTGCTCCCGTTCCGGTCGTCACCACGGCGACCGCGCCGGTCTCCGCGAGCCAGCCCACGACGCTGCCCACCGCGCTTCAGCCGGCGCCCACCGCCGCCGGCGACGACGGCCAGTTCCCCAACATCAACAAGCCGCCGACCCAGCCCGGCGGCACGCTCCTGCCGGAAGCGGCGCGCGCCCAGATCATCGCCGATCTCGAGGCCCTTCGGGCCGGCCAGACTGCGCCCGGCGCCGGTGGGGGCGGTGGCAATCCCGCCGACCTTGCCACACAGGCGCAGACCCACGGGGAAGCCGCGATCCGACAGATCGAGGCGTGCTCGGAGGACGGGGCACTCGAGAACAATCCGGCCTGCGCGCCGGCGGACTGAGCCGGTCCGGAACCGGCGCATCCCGAATGTCAGATGCGAACGACGACCGGCGAAGGCCGGCGAGATCACGGGTGAGAGGGAAACGATGAGCGAGTTCTACAGCGTGCGGCGCCTGCCGCCCTACGTCTTCGAGCAGGTCAACCGGCTCAAGGCGAGCGCGCGCGCCGCCGGGGCCGACATCATCGATCTCGGGATGGGCAATCCCGATCTGCCGACGCCGGCGCACATCGTCGAGAAGCTCGCCGACACCGCCCGCCGCGACGACACCCACGGTTATTCCGCCTCGCGCGGGATCAACGGCCTCCGCCGCGCCCAGGCCGCCTATTACGGCCGCCGCTTCGGCGTGAAGGTCGACCCGAACAGCCAGGTGATCGTCACCATCGGCTCGAAGGAAGGCTTCGCCAACATGGCGCAGGCGATCACCGCGCCCGGCGACGTCGTGCTCTGCCCGAACCCGAGCTACCCGATCCACGCCTTCGGCTTCCTGATGGCCGGCGGGGTCATCCGCTCGCTGCCAGCGGCGCCGGACGAGAATTACTTCCGTGCGCTCGAACGGGCGGTGATGCATTCGATCCCGAAGCCGGTCGCCGTGGTGGTCTGCTATCCGTCGAACCCGACGGCCCACGTCGCCGATCTCGACTTCTACCGCGACCTGGTCAGCTTCGCGCGCCGCAACGACCTGATCCTGCTCTCGGACCTGGCCTATTCGGAGGTCTATTTCGACGGCGATCCGCCGCCGTCGATCCTCCAGGTGCCGGGGGCGATGGACGTGGCGGTCGAGTTCACCTCGATGTCGAAGACGTTCTCGATGGCCGGCTGGCGCGTCGGCTTCGCGGTCGGCAACGAGCGCCTCATCGCCGCACTGTCGCGGGTCAAGTCCTATCTCGACTACGGCGCCTTCACGCCGATCCAGGTCGCGGCGACGGCGGCGCTCAACGGCCCGGCGGAGTGCATCGACGAGATGCGCGGCACCTACAAGCGCCGCCGCGACGCGCTGGTCGACAGCTTCGGCCGTGCCGGCTGGGAGATCCCCGCGCCCCGCGCCTCGATGTTCGCCTGGGCGCCGGTGCCGGAGACGTTCCGCGCCCTCGGCTCGCTCGAGTTCTCGAAGCTGCTCATCGAGAAGGCCGACGTGGCGGTCGCGCCCGGCGTCGGCTTCGGCGAGCACGGGGACGAATATGTCCGCATCGCACTGGTCGAGAACGAGCAGCGCATCCGCCAGGCCGCGCGGAACCTCCGCCGCTTCCTTGAATCCGCGGACAAGACGTTGCACAACGTCGTCCCGTTGGCCGCCGCGCGGTAGCCAGGTCGCGCGCCGCAACGGCCGGTGCCGCGCCCTGTCGGCTGCGGCGAGGGACCGGGCGGCGGAGTGATCGAAATGGACGGTGCGGCAATGAATGCTCCTCTCCGGCTCGGCGTTGCCGGCCTCGGCACGGTCGGCGCCGCGCTGGTGCGCCTCATCGACCGCCATGGCAACGATCTCGCGGTCCGCTGCGGCCGGCCGGTCGCCGTCGCCGGCGTCTCCGCCCGCGACCGCACGCGCGACCGCGGCATCGACCTCGCGCGCGCGGCGTGGTTCGACGATCCGGTGGCGCTCGCCCGCGACCCGGGCAGCGACGTGTTCGTCGAGCTGATGGGCGGAGCCGAGGGCGCGGCGGCGGAATCGGTGGCGGCGGCGATCGATGCGGGGAAGCACGTCGTCACCGCCAACAAGGCGCTCCTCGCCGCCCATGGCGTGGCGCTCGCCAGGCGTGCCGAGCAGAAGGGCGTCAGCCTCAATTTCGAGGCGGCGGCCGCCGGCGGCATCCCGATCATCAAGACGCTCCGGGAGTCGCTCGCCGGCAACACCGTCAATCGCCTCTACGGCATCCTCAACGGCACCTCGAACTACATCCTCACCCGCATGGAGCAGGAGGGCCTGTCGTTCGAGGCGTGCCTCGCCGACGCCCAGCGCCTCGGCTATGCGGAGGCCGATCCGAGCTTCGACATCGGCGGCCATGACGCCGCGCACAAGCTCGCCCTGCTCACGGCCATCGCCTTCGGCACCGAGGTCGATGCCGAGGCGATCTACGTCGAGGGGATCTCGACGATCCGGACCGCCGACATCGAGGCCGCCGACGAGCTCGGCTACCGCATCAAGCTGCTCGGCGTGGCGTCCCGAACCGATTCCGGCATCGAGCAGCGCGTGCATCCGGCGATGGTGCCGAAATCGTCCGCCATCGCGCGGATCGACGGCGTCACCAATGCGGTGGCGGTCGAGGCCGATTTCGTCGGCCAGCTCGTCCTCTCCGGGCCGGGCGCCGGCGGCGACGCCACCGCATCGGCGGTGATGAGCGACATCGCCGACATCGCCCGCGGCGACCGGATGGGCACCTTCGGTCGGCCCGCCTCCGACCTCGAGCCGTATCGCCGGGCGGCGATGCGCACCCACGAGGGCGGGTACTACGTGCGGCTCTCGGTCTATGACCGCCCAGGGGCCTTCGCCGCGATCGCCCGGCGGATGGCGGACCGCGGAATCTCGCTCGAATCCATCGTCCAGCGGAAGCGCGCGCCCAAGTCCGCCGCGCCCGAGCACCTCGTCCCGGTCGCGCCGCAGCCGGTGATCATGATCACCTACGAGACCACCGAGGCGGCGATCCGCGAGGCGCTCGACATGATCCTCGCCGACGGCCATATCGCCGAGGCGC
>JBIQKL010000042.1:0-18056 GCA_044506555.1 Hyphomicrobiales bacterium
GCACGGCGTGAGGTTAGGGCCTGCCGGTCGTGGGCGCGCATTCCCACCGTTGTGCGGGCTGAGCCCGGTCCTCGGGTCAAGCCCGAGGATGACGGACGGGAAGAGTGCGCCGTCGCGTGTCCGGAGCGACGTCGTCGCGTGGAAGCGCCCCGCCGCCGCGGCAGCGGGGCGAAAGCCTCAGGCCTTGAACTTCACGATCTTCTGGGTCTGCTCGCCGAGGCCCTCGATGCCGAGGGTGACGGTCTCGCCGCCCTTGAGGAACTTCGGCGGCTTCATGCCCATGCCGACGCCCGGCGGGGTGCCGGTGGTGATCACGTCGCCCGCCTCGAGCGTCATGAACTGGCTGACGTAGCTGACCAGGTGCGCGACCCCGAAGATCATCGTCGCGGTGTTGCCGGTCTGCATCCGCTTGCCGTTGACGTCGAGGAACATCGGCAGATCCTGGACGTCCTTGATCTCGTCGCGGGTGACCAGCCACGGACCGAGCGGGCCGAAGGTCGGGCAGCCCTTGCCCTTGGTCCACTGGCCGCCGCGCTCGGTCTGGAACGAGCGCTCCGAGACGTCGTGGCAGACGGCGTAGCCGGCGATGTGCGTAAAGGCGTCCTTCTCGGCGATGTAGTTGCCGGTCTTGCCGATGATGATGGCGAGCTCGACTTCCCAATCAGTCTTCTTCGAGCCCTTCGGGATCATCACGTCGTCGTTCGGGCCGACGATGCAGGAGGGGGCCTTGTTGAAGATGATCGGCTCGCTCGGGATCGGCGAGTTGGTCTCGATCGCGTGGTCGGTGTAGTTGAGGCCGATGGCGATGAAGTTGCGGACGCCGCCGACGCAGGCGCCGATCCGCACGCCCTTCCTTACCGCGGGAAGCGAATCCTTCTTCGCCCGCTTCACCTTGTTGATGGCGCCGGCCGCGAGCGTCGCCGGGGTGATGTCGGGGATGATCTCCGAGAGGTCGCGGATCGTACCGTCCTTGTCGAGCAGGCCGGGTTTCTCGCGGCCCTTCGGGCCATAGCGCAGGAGCTTCATGGTCGTCGCTTCTCCTTCAGGTGGGGTGAGGCGGCCTCAGAAGGTCTTGGACAGAAGGCCGCCGTCGATGAGGATGTTCTGCCCGGTGATGTATCCGGCATGGGCGGAGCACAGGAAGGCGCAAGCCTGCCCGAACTCCTCCGCCGTGCCGAAGCGGCGGGCGGGGATGGCCGCCGCCGAGGCGGTCGCGGCCTGTTCGACCGGGATGCCCTTCTGCTCCGCCTGGCGCGCGAGGCCGGATTGGAGCCGCTCGGTGTCCATCCGGCCGGGCAGCAGGTTGTTGACCGTGACGTTGCGGTCCGCGACCTCGCGGAGCACGCCGCCGAGGAACGCGGTGAGCCCGGCACGGGCACCCGACGACAGGTCGAGCCCGGCGATCGGCGCCAGCACCGACGAGGAGGTGATGTTGACGATCCGGCCGAAGCCGCGCGCCGCCATGCCGTCGATCACCGCGGTGACCAGCTCGATCGGCGTGACCATGTTCTGGACCACGCCGGAAACGATCTTCTCGCGGTCGAGCTCGCGGAAGCCGCGCCGGGGCGGGCCGCCGTTGTTGTTGACGAGGATGTCCGGCTCGGGACAGGCGGCGAGCAGCGCGGCCTGTATCTCCGGTTCGCTCACGTCGCCGACGACCGGGCTCACCGCCACGCCGAACCGGTCGGCGATGTCCGAGGCGGTCGCATCGAGCGACGCGGCGTCGCGGCCGTTGAGCACGAGGTCGACGCCGTTCTCGGCAAGTGCGATGGCGCAGCCGCGTCCGAGCCCGCGGCTCGACGCGCATACGATGGCCGTGCGGCCTGCAATCCCGAGGTCCAGATCCCGTCTCCTGTCTTCCCGCGCTCCGGACTATCGCGACAATCGCCCCGGCTCAAGTGTGGAAATCGGGTTGCGACGCTGCACGGTTGCTGCGAGGGATCGTCGGAAGAGTCTTCTTGACCCATCCCTGGGGCACCCCAGGCAGGCCGGCTCCCGCATGGACACCTTCCTCCCGCTCCTCGCCTTCGTGGTCGTGGCGACCTGCACGCCCGGCCCGAACAACTTCATGGTGCTCGCCTCGGGAGCGAATTTCGGCCTGGCCCGGACCATGCCGCACATCGTCGGCATCGCGGTCGGCTTCCCGGTGATGATCCTCGCGGTCGGCTTCGGCATGGAGGCGGTGTTCGCAGCCGTGCCCCAGCTCGACGACGTCCTCAAGTGGGTGGCCTTCGCCTATCTCCTCTATCTCGCCTGGCGGGTCGCAACCGCCGGCAAGCCGAAGCTCGTCACCGAAGGCGCGCGCCCGCTCGGCGTGGTCGGCGCCGCCGCCTTCCAGTGGGTCAACCCGAAGGCCTGGGCGCTAGTGCTCGGCGCGATGGCGCTGTTCGTCACGCCCGGCGGCAACCATTTCCTCGAGGTCGGGCTGGTCGCGATCCTGTTCGGTATCGTCTGCGTGCCGAACGGCATCGTCTGGGCGCTATTCGGCACGGCCATCGCCCGCTTCCTCGAGAACGACCGCCACCGGCACGTTTTCAACATCGTGATGGCCGTTCTGCTGATCGCCTCGGTGGTGCCGACGCTGTTCGAATGACCCGTGGTCATCGGACCCGCAGGCGGCGCCAGTTTCGCCGCAGGGGGCGTTGTGGCAATCTATGGTTGCCTGCTGTCGTCGCCGAGGGAGCGGGAGATGGAGCCAGGATCAGGGAAGCTGCGTCTCGCCGCCGACAACGTTCGGGAGGCGCTCCGCTATTGCCCGTCCGAGCGGCGGGCCATGGTCTTCGAGCTCTCGGCCCTCGCCGGAGGCGCGATACTCGCCATCCCGGTCCTGGGCGGGATCCTCAAGACGCTCGGCCGCGGCTTCGCGGTCGGCCTGCAGGGCATCGCCCCGGCGATCGACATGGAGATGGGCGGCGGGCGTCCGCCGCCGCCGTCGCAGGTCTTCCGCAGCATCCTGCGGCCGACGGCGATCGTGACGATCATCTTCTGCTTCTTCGTCACCGCGTTCTTCGCCTGGCGCTCCGGCACCCTGTTCCCGCTGTCGCTGACGCGCCCGGCCGAAGGGGCGTCGATCTCCTTCCTGTCCGACTGGTGGAACATCGTCCTCTACCTCGTCGTGGTGCCGCTCTACGTCTCCTGCGCCGTGTTCCTGATCTACATCACCGCGATCAGCTGGAAGCGGATGAACGCGGTCTATGCCAGCGAGGTCGGCGCGGTGTCGTTCTGGAGCGCCTCGACACGGATCATCGGGTTCTTCACCGTCTCGTTCGTGATCGCCGGCTTCTACATCGCGGAATACATCGCGGACCTCGCCGATCCCGACATCACGAAGTACGTCTACTGGTTCTTCAGCCCCGCGGCCGAGAGCGGGCGGACGCTCAATCGGGCGGGCTACTATTACGTCTTTCTGAATGCCGTGCTTCTGTTCATCACGGCGATGGCGGCATTCTGCTACATCGCGCTCAGCATCGAGATCTTCCGCTTCGGGAAGTTCGTGCCGGAGTTCCTCGATGCCGTAGGGCGGAGCACCGGTGAGACGTCCCGGCATGCGGCGCTCGCGGTCGCCGAGGCCAAGATCCAGGAGACGCTCGACGAGTATGCCTACTCGTACATCATCGCCAAGGTGCTGGTCGCGACCTACGCCGTGAACGTCGTTCTGTGGCAGATGTCGCCCGCCAGCCTGGTCGCCAACGTCGACTCGGCCATCGTCGCGCTGGCCATCATCGGCCTGATCTTCCTCGTCGTGCCGCGGCTCTATCTCAATTCGCGCTGGCACCGGGTGAAGTTCGCCGTGCTGAAGGAAGCCGGCAAGACGAGCGATCCGTCGATCGGCGAGGAACTCAAGCCGAGACGCTTCCGGCGGTCGGAGACATGGCTCGACGCCATTTTCCTGTTCTTGCTTTTCCGCGCGGCGAACTCGCAGCTCGCGCTATGGAAGGTGGATACCGGCTTGGTCGATTTCTTCGGAGCCATCTTCGGATGAATGCAGGGAACGGGGCAGGGGACGCTCGCGCGCTCGGCATCGATGATATTCGCGCTGCCGCGGCGCGGCTCGCAGGACAGGCCGTGCGGACGCCGCTGCTGGTCTCGCCGCATCTCGACGCGGTCACCGGCGCCCGTGTGCTGCTCAAGCCCGAGTGCCTGCAGCGCACCGGCTCGTTCAAGTTCCGCGGCGGCTATAACGCCGTGGCGTCCCTCGATCCGGCGGTGCGGGCGAGGGGGGTCGTGGCGGTGTCGTCCGGCAACCACGCGCAGGGCGTCGCCGAGGCGGCCCGGCTGTTCGGCGTGCCGGCGGTCATCGTCATGCCGGCCGACGCGCCGCCTGCGAAGCTCGCCCGCACGAGGCGGAGCGGCGCGGACGTGATCACCTACGACCGCGCCCGCGAGGACCGTGACGCGGTCGGGGCGGCCGTGCTCGCCGATCGCGGCGGCACCTTCATCCATCCCTACAATGACGCCGCGGTCATCGCCGGTCAGGGGACGGTCGGGCTCGAGATCGCGGCCGACGCGCAGGCGATGGGGCTCGTGCCCGAGTTCGTCGCCATGCCGTGCAGCGGTGGCGGCCTCGGGGCCGGCATCGGCATCGCGATGCGCGCGACGTTTCCCGGTTGCGCGGTTGTCCTGGTCGAGCCGGAGGGCTTCGATGACTATGCGCGGTCGCTTCGCGCCGGGCGCCCGGTCGCCAACGCCACCCAGGCCGGTTCGGTCTGCGATGCGCTGATGGCGGTCGCGCCCGGGGCCATCGGCTTCGCCCTCAACAGCGCCGCCGACACTCGCGCGGTGGCGGTGAGCGACGACGAGGCGCTGGCGGCGGTCGCCTTCGCCTTCGAGGAGCTGAAGCTGGTGGTCGAGCCGGGCGGGGCCGCGGCGCTCGCCGCGCTCCTGTCCGGCAAGCTCGATGTGAAAGGGCGGACGGTGGCCGTCGTCCTCTCCGGCGGCAACATCGACGCCGCCGTGCTGATGCGGGCGCTGCGGTAGGATATCCGGCGGGCCTGACAGGGCATGGCTGAGCGCAACCGGAAGGCCGTTCGGCCGCTCGCGCCGCCGCCGACGGTGGTGTAAGGTCGCTGGCCTCGCCCTTCCCGTGTCTACGTCCGTCATGAACGCCACCCCGGCCTCGATTGCCGCGCCGCCCCATTATGCGCTCCGCATGTGGCTGTTCTTCGCCGGCTATTTCGTCTTCGCCGGAGTCTCGGTGCCGTTCTTCCCGGTGTGGCTCGATTCGCGCGGGCTGACCGACGTCGAGATCGCCACCGTCGTCGCCGTGCCGGGGCTGCTCCGCGTGTTCCTCACGCCGTTCGCCGGCATGTTCGCCGATCGCGCTCCCAACCGCCGCTTCGCCGCGATCTGCTTCACCCTGCCGGCGGCGGCGATCTTCCTCTTCGCCTGGCCGATGGACAGCTTCGTGCCGCTCCTGGTCGTCGCCGCGCTGTCCTTCACGACCTGGGGCCTCGCGCTCCCGGTCGGCGAGGCGCTGGCGCTCACCGGCATGCGCCGCTTCGGGCTCGATTACGGACGGATGCGGATCGGCGGCTCCGTGTCGTACATCGTCACCAATCTCGGCGCCGGCGCGCTGCTCGCGCTGCTCCATGCCGATGCGATCTTCTGGCTGATGTTCGGCGCACTGGTCGCGACCGCCGCGGTCGCGTTCACGCTTCCCGTCACCCCGCCGGCGGTGCGGGCGCTCGACGATCGGGCCCGCCCCGAGCGGCCGCCGCTGTGGTCGGCGCTTCGCGAGCCGGCGTTCCTGGTCGTGATCGTGGTGGCCGGGCTGATCCAGGCCAGCCACGCCATGCTCTACAGCTTCGGCAGCCTGTTCTGGCATGCCGAGGGCTTCGGCGGCATTGCGATCGGCGCGCTCTGGGCGACCGCCGTCGCCTGCGAGATCCTCCTGTTCCTGTGGTCGGCGCCGCTGATCCGCCGCTTCGGGCCGTTCGGATTCCTCGCCATCGGCGGCGTGGCGGCGATCGTGCGCTGGCTCTCCTTTCCGTTCGTCCCCGGATTGGCCGGACAACTCGTTCTCCAGATGCTTCACGCATTCAGTTTCGGCGCGGTCTATGTCGGTGCCCAGCACGCCATCGCCCGCACCGTTCCGGAGGAGCTGACGGCATCGGCGCAAGGCATGCTCGCCATGGTCGCCGGGCTCCTGATGGCGCTCTCGACTCTCGCCGCCGGGCCGCTCTACGAGGCGATGGGCGGCAGCGGCTTCGCGGTCATGGCGGTGCTGCCGGCGATCGCGCTGGGCATTCTCGTCATGTTCCGGCATGTCGGGCGTATCGAGGCGGCAGCGACATGAAGCAGAACAAGTACGACGACCCGCAATTCTTCGAACGCTACAGCGCCATGCCGCGCTCGACCGGCGGCCTCGCCGCCGCCGGCGAATGGCCGGTGCTCCGCGCCATGCTGCCGCCGCTCGCCGGTCGCCGGGTGCTCGATCTCGGCTGCGGCTTCGGATGGCACTGCCGCTATGCCCGCGAGGTTGGCGCGTCCTTGGTCGTGGGCGTCGACCTGTCGGAACGGATGCTCGAGCGGGCCCGTGCGATGACGGACGACCCGGCGATCACCTATGTCCGCTCCGCCGTCGAGGACGTCGCGTTTCCCGACGGTGCGTTCGACGTCGTGCTGAGCTCGCTCGCCTTCCACTACGTCGCGGACCTCGCGCCGGTCTTCGCCGCGGTCAACCGCTGGCTCGCCGCGGGCGGCGACCTCGTCTTCTCGATCGAGCACCCGGTGTTCACGTCGCGGGCCGAGCAGTCGTGGTGGCGGGCCGCCGACGGCACCAGGCTCCACTGGCCGGTCGACCATTACCGCGAGGAGGGCGAGCGGCGTTCGTCGTGGCTCGCGCCGGACGTAGTCAAGTATCACCGCACGCTCGCGACGATCCTCAACGCGGTGATCGATGCCGGCTTCATGCTGCGCCGCATCGAGGAGCCCGGACCCACCGCGGCGATGATCGCGGAGGACCCCGGGATGCGGGACGAGGAGCGGCGGCCGATCTTCCTCCTGGTCGCGGCGCGGAAGCCCGCTCAGCCCCAGAGCGCCGGCTCCGGCGGATAGACGAGGCTGCCCTCGTAGCGAAGCCCCGGCTCACGGTCACGGGCGAGGAGGAGTGGCCCGTCGAGGTCGACGAAATCGGCCGATTGCGCGATCAGCATGGCGGGCGCCATCGCCAGCGACGTGCCGACCATGCACCCGGCCATGATCTTGAGGCCGTGGCGCTTGGCCTCGGCGACGGCGGCGAGGCCCTCGGTCAGGCCGCCGGCCTTGTCGAGCTTGATGTTGACCGCGTCGTAGCGGCCGACGAGGTCCGCGATGTCGGCCGCGCGGTGATGGCTCTCGTCGGCGCAGATCGGCACTGGGCGCGCGATGGCGGCGAGGGCGGCGTCCTCCCCCGCCGGCAGCGGCTGCTCGATCAGCTCGACCCCGGCCTCCGCGCAAGCGGCGACGTTCGCTGCGAGATCGGCCGTCGTCCACGATTCGTTGGCGTCGACCACCAGCCGCGCGCCCGGCGCGCCCGCCCGGACCGCTGCGATCCGCGCCGGGTCGCCGGCGCCGCCGAGTTTCACCTTGAGGAGCGGGCGTGCGCTTGCCGCCGCGGCGGCGCGCCCCATCGCCTCCGGTGTGTCGAGGCTGAGGGTGTAGGCCGTGATCAGCGGGCGAAGCGGCGCCAGGCCGGCGATCGCGGCGGCGCTGCGGCCGGCGATCTTCGCCTCGAGGTCGAAGAGCGCGCAGTCGATGGCGTTCCGGGCCGCGCCGGCCGGCATCGTGCGGCGGAGGGTCTCGCGGTCGATGCCGGCGGCGACCGCAGCCGCCGTGGCCGCGATCGCGGCCACGGTGCCGGCGACCGTCTCGCCGTAGCGCGCATAGGGCACTGATTCGGCGCGGCCGACATGAGTGCCGTCGCGGATCGTAGCCACCACGACCTCGGCTTCCGTGCGCGCGCCGCGGGCGATGGCAAAGCGGCCCGCGATCGGCCATTTTTCGACGTCAGTTTCCAGAAATCGCAGCATTCACGGACGGTTGCGGTTGCCGCCGCGCCCCGGCGCGGGCAAACTCCGGCCCGCCAGGGTAGGGCCCGGCGGCGGCGGGCTCAAGGACGCCGAGGAAGGTTTTTTCGAGGACGCGCGAGGCCAATGGCCGATTCGGACGTCATCGCCAGCGGAAGCCTCGAACGTGTTGCCGCCGGCGACGCGACGCGGCTGGTCGCGCGCGGCGCCTGGGTGATCGACACCGCCGAAGCCCTCGACGGGGTGACCGCCCGCGCCGCCGAGGAGACGCGGGGACGCGCCATTCTCGACCTCGCGGGCATCACCCATATCGATACCGCCGGCGCCTGGCTGATCACCCGGATCGCGACCCGGCTCGCCGCGCGCGGCGTAGCCGTCGAGATCACCGGTCCCTCGGAGAACGCAAGGCGGCTGATCGATGCGGTGGAATCCGCACAGCGCATCGCGCCCGAGGAACCGCCGCGGGTATTTCCGCTGCTGGCGCTCGTCGAGGCGCTCGGGCGCTCGATGGACAACGCCAAGAACGATGTCCTTCAGGCCCTCGGCATCCTCGGCGGCGTCATGCGGGGGTTGGCGCGCAGCGTGTTCCATCCCTCGCAATTCCGGTTCACCTCGATCGTCTACCATCTCGACCGAACCGGCCTGCAGGCGGTGCCGATCATCGCGCTGATCTCGCTGCTCATCGGCGGCATCGTGGCGCAGCAGGGCGTGTTCCAGCTCCGCTTCTTCGGCGCCGAGGACTTCGTCGTCGACCTGGTCGGCATCCTGGTGCTCCGCGAGCTCGGAGTGCTGCTCACCGCGATCATGCTCGCCGGCCGCTCGGGAAGCGCCTACACCGCCGAGATCGGCTCGATGAAGATGCGCGAGGAACTCGACGCGCTCACCGTGATCGGCCTCGATCCGGTCGAGACCCTGATCATGCCGCGGATCATCGCCCTGGTGATCGCGCTGCCGCTGCTCACCTTCATCTCGGACATCTTCGGCCTGGTCGGCGGCGCCATGGTCGCTTTCATCTACGGCGACATGGCCTTCCAGCGCTTCATCCTCCTGCTCCGCGACGCCGTCGACATGAGCACGCTGATGGTCGGCCTCATTAAGGCGCCATTCATGGGATTGATCGTTGGATTGATCGCAGCCAACGAGGGCCTCAA
This sequence comes from Hyphomicrobiales bacterium, assembly GCA_044506555.1. GTDB lineage: Bacteria > Pseudomonadota > Alphaproteobacteria > Rhizobiales > Kaistiaceae > Bauldia. The sequence goes on from JBIQKL010000042.1 coordinate 9,158, forward strand.
CGTTGAAGGCAGTTCCGAGTCGCTGGGGCGGAGGACGACGTCGTCGGTGGTCAAGGCGATCTTCATGGTCATCGTCGCCGACGGATTGTTCGCCATCTTCTTCGCCGCGATCGACTATTGACCATGCGTGAGGAGACGATCGAAGCCGTGATCGAGCCGGACCGCCGCGGCGAGGTGGTCCTGTCGGTCCGCGGCCTCACCTCCGGCTTCGGCGACCACAACGTCATCGAGGACCTCGATCTCGACGCCCTCGGCGGCGAGATCCTCGGGGTCGTGGGCGCTTCGGGCACCGGCAAGACGGTTCTCCTCCGCACGATCCTCGGCCTGATCCCGAAGCGGGCGGGGCGTATCGAGATCTTCGGCGTCGACGTCGAGACCTGCACCGCCGCCGAGCGCGAGGCCATCGACCGCCGGCTCGGCGTGATGTTCCAGCAGGGGGCGCTGTTCTCCTCGCTCAACGTCCTCCAGAACGTCCAGGTACCGATGCGCGAGCATCTCGACCTGTCGCAGGGCCTGATGGACGAGCTCGCCCGGCTCAAGCTCGATCTGGTCGGCCTGCCGCCGGACGCCGCCGGCAAGTTCCCGTCCGAATTGTCGGGGGGCATGACCAAGCGCGCCGGGCTCGCCCGCGCGCTGGCCCTCGATCCCGAGATCGTCTTCCTCGACGAGCCGACGTCCGGCCTCGACCCCATCGGCGCCGCCGACTTCGACCAGTTGATCGAAACGCTCCGCGACACTTTGGGCCTCACCGTGTTCATGGTAACCCACGACCTCGACAGCCTGCATACCGCCTGTGACCGCATCGCCGTGCTCGCCGACAAGCGGGTGCTCATCGAGGGTTCCTTCGCCGAGATGCTTCAGTTCGATCATCCCTGGGTGCGGAGCTATTTCCGCGGGCCCCGGGCGCGCGGCCTGAACGCCTGAGCGCGCCCGCGATGGAGACCCGCGCCCGCTACGCCCTGATCGGCTTCTTCACCCTGGCGGTGATCGTCGCCGGCTTCGTCTTCGTCTACTGGCTGAAGCGGCTCGACGAGACCGGGCTCCGTTCGACGGTCTACTTCGAGTTCTCCGGTTCGGTCGGGGGCCTCGCTCCGGGCGGGGCGGTCTATTTCGCCGGCATCAAGGTCGGCAACGTCATCGCGCTGGCGTTCGACCAGGAGGACCCCAACAAGGTGCTGGTGACCGCCGAGGTCCGGCAGGACGCGCCGGTCAAGACCGACACCCGCGCCGTCGTGGGCTCGAACCTGCTCACCGGCGTCGCCTATATCGACATGACCGGCGGCACCGGCGCGGCGCCGAGCATCTTCTCGCAGACTCCGCCGACGATCGTCGGCGACCAGTCCGCCTTCAGCGACGTCCTGGCGGCGGCCGGCTCGGCGGTGAGCAAGCTCGAATCGATCGCCTCGCGGCTCGACAGCTTCGTCGCCGACAACCAGGAATCGATCACCAACACGACGCGGAACGTCGAGGCCTTCACCGGCGCCCTCGCCGAGAACGCCGAGGGCATCAAGAGCTTCCTCGCCAGCGTCGCCGAGCTTTCCGATACCGCGAGCGGGCTCTCCTCGCGGCTCGACGGGATCATCGCCAAGGCCGACGAGATCGTCACCGCGGTCGATCCTGCCAAGGTCGACGGAATTCTCACCTCGACCGACGACTTCATGCGCCGCGCGGCCGAGGCTTCGGAGAACGTCCAGAGCGTCATCGGCAAGGCGGATGAAATCGCCGGCCAGCTGACGCAGTTCTCGACCGGGCTCAACGAGGCGCTCGGCGACGCCAAGCAGGTAATCGCCGGCATCGAACCGGCCAAGGTCCAGGCGGCGGTCGACAGCATCTCGGGCTTCGCCGACCGGCTGAGGTCGGTCACGCCCGACGTCGACGGCATCGTCGCCGACGTCAAGTCGACAGTCACCGACGTCAAGGACTTTGCCAACGATCTCACCGCCCAGAAGGACAACATCGACTCGATCGTCACCGACGCGAAGGAACTCGCCGCCAAGCTGAACGCGGCTTCGGACCGGATCGACAACGTCCTCGGGGCGGCCGAGGATCTGCTTGCCGACGAGGACGGCGTCGGCAAGAACTTCTTCCAGGAGGCGGCCGGCGCGGCACGGGCCCTGCGGCAGACCGCCGAGACGATCAATGCGCGCGCCGACGAAATCACGGCCGGCCTGGCCAGCTTCTCCGGGCGCGGGCTTGCCGACGTCGCGTCCCTGGTCAACGAGCTGCGCGCCTCGGTGGCGCGGATGGACCGCGCCATCGTCGATCTCGCCCGCGATCCCGGCGCCGCCATCTTCGGTGGCAATTCCGGCGTCCGCGAGTACAATCGCCGATGATTTTCGGGCGCTTGGTCGAGTAGGGGGCGTTGTAGTCTCGTGCGTTTCGGGGGGGCGATTTGTTCCTGAAGGGGATCGAAGGCTGGTCGCGGAGGGCCGTGCCGATCCTGGCGATGACCGTCTTCATCGCCGGGTGTAGCCTGTTCCGGGGACCGCCGCTGGAGACCTTCGACCTGGTCGCGCCGAGCTCGGTGCCGACGGCGAACGGCACCGCGGCCCAGCTCCTCGTGCCCGAGCCGAGCGCGCTGAAGACCCTCGACAGCGAGCGGATCGTGGTCGCGAGCGGTCCGCGGCTCTACTATTACCCCGAGGCCCAGTGGCCCGACCGCATCCCCCGCGTGTTCCAGGCGCGCACTATCGAGGCCTTCGAGAATTCACGGAAGGTGAGGGCCGTCGGCCGCCCCGGCGAGGGCCTCAGCATCGACTACCAGATCGTCACCAACATCCGCGCCTTCGAGTACCGCGCCGAGACCAGGACCAGCGGCTACGCCCATATCGAGGTGTTCGTGAAGGTGATGGACGACCGCGACGGCCGCGTCGTGGCGACGCGCACCATCACCGGCAACGCACCGGTCGCAGCCAACAATGCCGACGCCGTCGTCGCCGGCCTCGACGCGGCGCTCGCCGAGGTGCTGGTCGAACTGGTCCGCTGGACGCTGAAGGTGGTCTGAGCCGGGATCTCCGCCATCGGAGGACCCTCGCGGAGGTCTCCATCCTCCGTCGTGCCGGGAGCTCGTCCCGGCGGGACTTCAGATGTCGAGGTCGAGCGAGGCGAACTCCGCCTTCTCCTGGATGAAGCGGAAGCGCTCCTCGGGCTTGTTGCCCATCAGGCTGTCGACCCGCTCGCCCGTCGATTTGTCCTCGACGATCTCCACCCTGAGCAGGATGCGTTTCGCCGGATCCATCGTCGTTTCCTTGAGCTGGGCGGGAAGCATTTCACCCAACCCCTTGAAACGGCTCACCTCGACCTTGCCGCTGCCCTTGAACTCGCGCTTGAGGAGTTCCTCGCGGTGGCGGTCGTCGCGGGCGTAGATGCTCTTCGTACCCTGGGTCAGGCGGTAGAGCGGCGGCACCGCCAGGTAGAGGTGCCCGTTCCGCACCAGCTCCGGCGTCTCGCGATAGAAGAAGGTGATGAGCAGCGAGGCGATGTGGGCGCCGTCGACGTCGGCGTCGGTCATCACGATGATGCGTTCGTAGCGGAGGTCCTGGTCGCGATAGCGCGTCCCGGTGCCGACCCCGAGCGCCTGGATCAGGTCGGCGAGCTGCTGGTTCTGGGTCAGCTTCTCGCGGCCGGCGCTGGCCACGTTGAGGATCTTGCCGCGGAGCGGCAGCACCGCCTGCGTGGCGCGGTTCCGCGCCTGCTTGGCAGAGCCGCCGGCGGAGTCGCCCTCGACGATGAAGATCTCGGTGCCCTGCCGGTCGCGGCTCGAGCAGTCGGCCAGCTTGCCGGGCAGACGGAGCTTCCGCGAGGCGTTCTGGCGCCCGACCTCCTTCTCCTGGCGGCGGCGCAGCCGTTCCTCGGCGCGCTCGACCACCCAGTCGAGCAGCCTGGACGCCTCGTGCGGCGCGCCGGCGAGCCAATGGTCGAACGGGTCGCGGACCGCGTTCTCGACGATCCGGGTGGCCGCCGTCGTGGCGAGGCGGTCCTTGGTCTGGCCGACGAATTCGGGCTCGCGGATGAACACCGAGAGCAGCGAGGCCGCCGAGACCATGACATCGTCGGCGGTGATCACGGCGGCGCGCTTGTTGCCGGTGCGCTCGGCATGGTCCTTGAGGCCGCGGAGCAGCGCCGCGCGGAGGCCGGCCTCGTGGGTGCCGCCCTCGCCGGTGGGAATCGTGTTGCAATAGGAGCGGACGAACCCGTCGCCCGCGAACCAGGCGACCGCCCACTCCACCGCGCCGTGGCCGCTCGCCTTGTCGGTGCGGCCGGCGAAGATCGGCACGACGGTCCGTTCCTCGCCGAGTTCGGCGGCGAGGAAGTCCTTGAGCCCGCCGGGGAAGTGGAAGCTCGCCTTCTCCGGGACGTCGGTGCCCGCGACCAGCGCGGGGTCGCAGCGCCAGCGGATCTCGACGCCGCCGAACAGGTAGGCCTTCGACCGCGCCATGGCGAACAGGCGGGCGGGCCTCATCGCGGCGCCCTTGCCGAAGATCTGCTCGTCGGGGCGGAAGCGGACGCGCGTGCCGCGCCGGTTGTGGACCTCGCCGAGGTCCTCGAGCGGGCCGAGCGGCGCGCCGCGGGCAAAGCGCTGGCGATAGAGCTGCCGGCTCCGCGCCACCTCCACCTCGAGGCTCTCCGACAGCGCATTCACCACGGAGACGCCGACCCCGTGCAGGCCGCCCGAGGTGTCGTAGACCTTGGAATCGAATTTCCCGCCGGCATGGAGGGTGGTCATGATCACCTCCAGCGCCGACTTGTTCTTGAACTTCGGGTGCGGGTCCACCGGAATGCCGCGGCCGTTGTCGTTGACCGTCACGAAGCCGCCGGCCTCGACGTCAACCTCGATCCAGCTGGCATGTCCCGCCACCGCCTCGTCCATCGCGTTGTCGATGACCTCGGCGAAGAGGTGATGGAGACCCTTCTCGTCGGTCCCGCCGATATACATGCCCGGCCGGCGCCGTACCGGCTCGAGTCCCTCCAGGACCTCGATGTCGGCCGCCGAATAGTCGTTGTCGGCCGGAGGAGACGCGGCCTTCCTGCCCGGCGCGGGTCGGGGTGCGGGACGCACGTCCGGGGTCGCGAACAGGTCGTCGTCGGCGGGTTTCCGGCGGGCGGCTTTCATCGATGGCATGGCAATGGGGCTCTGGTCTCGCGAATCAGCGGAGTCTGGCATTTTTTCGGGAACGAAGGGTTAGCGGGCGACGGCCGGAGCGGCTGCCGCTCCGGCTTCGTCCATGTAGGCAGACCGGCGCCGATGCACCAGCTTTTCCCCTCCGATGGGAAGAGCAGCGCGATCCGCGAACCGGCGTTGCGCAGGTGGCGGACCTATAGGAAGCTGCCGGCCATCGGAAGGACAATCGCGATGACCGAGAAGGCGGATGCGGTTCTCGTCCGGCGCGGGCGGTGCCTCTGCGGCGCGGTCGGCTGGCGCTTCGAGGGCGAGATCCCCGACGCGACCATCTGCAATTGCAGCGCCTGCCGGCGCTCGGGGGCGCTCTGGGCGTACGACTATGACGGCTACGCCATCCACATCGACGATCCGGACGGACAGCTCACCGCCTATATGCGCGGGCCGCGGTCGCCGCTCAGCTTCAACTTCTGCAGCATCTGCGGCAGCCTGGTGAGCTGGCGCGGCCTCGGCCCGGATGCCGACGGCCGCACGCGGATCGCGGTGAATCTCCGCCTCGGCGAAGCCGACGCGGTCGCGGCGATACCGCTCCAGCGCTTCGACGGCCTCGACAGCTTCGAGGACCTGCCCAAGGACGGGCGCTGCATCGCCGACGTCTGGTTCTGACGCCGGCGAGGCTTATTCAGGCACGTGGCGGACGGCGCCGCGCGCCGCGCTGGTCGCCATCGCGGCGTAGGCGCGGAGTGCGGTGGTGACCTTCCGGGCGCGCTTCTCGGTCGGCTTCCAGGCGTCGGCGCCGCGCTCTTCCATCGCCTCGCGGCGGGCGGCGAGCTCGGCGTCGTCGACGGCGAGATGCAGGCGGCGGTTGGGGATGTCGATCTCGATCCGGTCGCCGGTCTGGACCAGGCCGATCAGGCCGCCCTCGGCCGCTTCCGGCGAAGCATGGCCGATCGAGAGGCCTGAGGTGCCGCCGGAGAAGCGGCCGTCGGTGATCAGCGCGCAGGCTTTTCCGAGCCCCTTCGACTTGAGGTACGAGGTCGGGTAGAGCATCTCCTGCATGCCCGGACCGCCGCGCGGGCCCTCGTAGCGGATGACCACCACGTCGCCCGCCTTGACCTTGCCGGTGAGGATGCCGCTGACGGCCGAATCCTGGCTCTCGAACACCACCGCCGGACCCGAGAAGACGAGGATCGACTCGTCGACGCCGGCGGTCTTCACGATGGCGCCGGCCTCGGCGAGGTTGCCGTAGAGCACCGCGAGACCGCCGTCCTTCGAGAAGGCGTGCTCGACGTCGCGGATGACGCCCTTTTGGCGGTCGACGTCGAGCTCCTTGTAGCGGCGCTCCTGGCTGAAGGCGGTCTGCGTCGGCACGCCGCCGGGCGCCGCCTTGAAGAACTCGCGGACGCGCGGGCTGTCGGTGCGGCGCACGTCCCACTGGCCGAGGGCGTCGCCGAGCGTCTCGGAATGGACGGTGGGCAAGGACGTGTCGAGCAGGCCGCCGCGCTCGAGCTCGCCGAGGATCGCCATGATGCCGCCGGCGCGGTGCACGTCCTCCATGTGGACGTCGGACTTCGACGGCGCGACCTTGCACAGGCACGGCACCCGCCGCGACAGCCGGTCGATATCGGCCATGGTGAAGTCGACGCCGGCCTCGTGGGCGGCGGCGAGCAGGTGGAGCACGGTGTTGGTCGAGCCGCCCATGGCGATGTCGAGGGTCATCGCGTTCTCGAAGGCGGGGAAGCTCGCGATCGAGCGCGGCAGGACGCTGGCGTCGTCCTGCTCGTAGTAGCGGCGGGCAAGGTCGACGATCAGATGCCCGGCCTCGACGAACAGGCGGCGGCGGTCTCCGTGGGTGGCGAGCGTCGAACCGTTGCCGGGCAGCGACAGGCCGAGCGCCTCGGTGAGGCAGTTCATCGAGTTGGCGGTGAACATGCCCGAGCACGAGCCGCAGGTCGGGCAGGCGGAACGCTCGATGGTCTGGATGTCGGCTTCGGATATCTTCTCGTCGGCGGCGGCGACCATGGCGTCGACCAGGTCGAGCGCGACCTCCTTGCCGCCGATGGTCGCCTTGCCGGCCTCCATCGGACCGCCGGAGACGAACACCGTCGGGACGTTGAGGCGGAGCGACGCCATCAGCATGCCGGGGGTGATCTTGTCGCAGTTCGAGATGCAGACCATGGCGTCGGCGCAGTGCGCGTTGACCATGTATTCGACGGAGTCCGCGATCAGCTCGCGCGACGGCAGCGAGTAGAGCATGCCGTCGTGGCCCATCGCGATGCCGTCGTCGACGGCGATGGTGTTGAACTCCTTGGCGACGCCGCCGGCCGCCTCGATCTCGCGCGCCACCAGTTGCCCGAGGTCCTTGAGGTGGACGTGACCGGGCACGAACTGGGTGAAGGAGTTGACCACCGCGATGATCGGCTTGCCGAAGTCGCTGTCCTTCATTCCCGTCGCCCGCCACAGGCCGCGGGCACCGGCCATGTTGCGGCCGTGGGTGGTCGTGCGGGAGCGGTAGGCGGGCATCGAGGAAACCTCCGGCATGGCTGGTCCGGCGCGGGGCGATGTCCCGCCGGGCCGCGGCTCTTGAATGAACCCGCTCTTGTGCCTCCCGGCGGCGCGGAGTGCAAGGGCCGCGGGGCCTCAGGCCTTGCTGATGAAGTCGGATTTCGACAGCGGCACGCCGTTGTGGCGGAGGATGTCGTAGGCGGTGGTCAGGTGGAAGTAGAAGTTGGGCTGGGAGAATCCCTGGAAGTAGGCGAGCCCGGTGAGCGTGACCCGCTCCCTGCCCATCGGCACCGTGATCTCGCGCTCCGCGGCGCCGTCGATCGCGGCCCGGTCGGCGGACCGAACGAAGGCGAGCGTCTCGTCGACGCGCTTCACCAGGTCGGCGAAGCTGCCGGCGGCCTCGGTGATCTCCGGGATCGGCAGGCCCGCGAGCCGCGCCGTGCCGCGGAATGCATGGTTGGTCGCCGCCTGGACCTGCTGCTTCAGCGACCACATGTCCGGGTAGAGCCGGGCGTCGAGCAATGCCGCCTCTTCGTAGCCGGCGGCGCCGGCATGCGCGGCGGCCTTGTCGAGCGTGCCCTTCAGCGCTTCGAGGAGACGGACATAGGTCGGGACCGTGACGTCATAGAACGACAGCGACATGGGGGAGATTCCTTGGAACGATCGCCGGCGGACCATAGCACCCGGGCCGCCGGAGCGGACAGGATGTCGCCGTCGCCCGGCGGGCCGATCGCCGCAGAGCGGCGACCCGGACCGCGCCTAGTCGGTGTCGATCAGGTAGTCGCCGGGCAACAGGATGGGCTGGTTCTCGCCGTCGAGCATCGGGATGTTCTCCGGCGGCACCAGCGCCCCTTGCTGCTGCGGCAGGCTCTGGATCGCGTCCGGGAACGCTTGCTGTTCGGCAGGGAATGCCGACGGCTCGCCGAAGCCCTGCTGCGGCGGTGGCGGCAGGAGCTGCTGCGGGGGCGGGGCGAGCTGGATCGGCTGCTGCGTCGCCGGCGATAGCATCGGCTCGCTCGCGCCGCGGTTCTGCTGCAGCGTCCGCTCGATATTGGCGATGAAGTCGTCGTCCGCCCCGGTGTTGGCGGGAGCGGTCGCGGTCTGCGGCACGGGCGCCGGAGCGGACGGGCTGGCCGGCGGCGGCAGAGGCGCGGCCTGGTCGAAGTCCGGCTGCACGGTCGCCGTGGCGACCGGCGGTTCGGGTCGCGGCCGCGGGGCCGGCGGCGCCACCGGCGCGACGTTCACGGGCTCGACCGACGCGGGCTCTGTCGAGGC
>JBIQKL010000042.1:18156-19685 GCA_044506555.1 Hyphomicrobiales bacterium
ACCGTGACGAGCCGCATCGGCGTGGAACGCTTCGGCTTCTCGCGGCGCTTCGGCGGCGCGTCATTGAGATGCTCGTCGGGAAAGCGGTCCGGGTCGATCGGAGCGCGCACTTCCTCGACCAGCGGTCGGACGCGTCGCCGGGCATGGAGCGGCGGCTCCGGCGGCACCTCGACGGCTTCCCATTCCGCGACTGCTTCGTCGGCGAAGTCGGGCTCTGCCCGATCGTCCTCGTATATGTCGGGCAGCTCGTCTTCGCGGAGGCGCGAATACGTCACCACCGGCGGCGACCCGCCGGGCAGTTTCCGCTGGCTGCGGTTATTGTGCGACAAGTAAGTCGTCCCCGAATCCAATGCTCCGAGTTCACCACACCAGCTGAATGCGGACCTTTCGTGGCTGAACTCTGCTCGATATATGGCATTACGCGCGGTTCGACGGAAGAGCGACGAACGCCATCTTTCCGGCGAAGATTGGCCGCATCCAGCCGCAGTTGTCAGTCAGGCAACGAGAGAATCGGAAAGGATCACATGAGCGATCGGCCCCTTTTCCCGACCCGGCGTGCCGCGCTGGCCGGCTTCGCCGGTCTTGCCGCCGGCGCGGTTCTCGTGCGCCCGGCATTCGCCGAACTTGGCGCGGAGGCCCGGAAGCTCAAACCCGGCCAGTATCTCTGGCAGCCGGAGCTGCAGAAGCGCGGGCCGGTCTCGATCATCGTCTCGATCAAGGAGCAGCTCCTGCACGTGCATCGGCGCGGCGTCCGGATCGGCGTCTCGACCGTGTCGACCGGGAAGAAGGGACACGCCACGCCGCTCGGCGTGTTCACGATCCTCCAGAAGCGCGAGGAGCACGTCTCGAGCATCTACGGGTCCGAGATGCCGTTCATGCAGCGCCTGACCTGGACCGGCATCGCCCTCCATGCCGGGGCGTTGCCCGGTTACCCGGCCTCGCACGGCTGCGTCCGCATGCCCCTCAAATTCGCCGAGCTCCTGTTCGGCGCGACCAGGCTCGGGACGCCGGTGGTGATCGCCAACCGCTTCTCCGACCCCAAGCCGGTGGTCAGCTCCGGGATCGCCGGCCGGGCCTTCACCCGATCCGACCTCGGCTCGATGGCCGGCCGCACCCGCGCGTATCTGGACGGCGAGCCGGAGCCGCGGCCGGTCACATCGGTGCTGGTGTCGCGGAAGGACGGTCACGTCATCGTGATGGAGAACGGCGAGATCGTCGCCGAGGGCACTGCCACCATCACCGATCCGGGCCAGCCGTTCCCCTCGGAGGTGTTCGTGCTCAACGGCGTCGCCGCGAACGGCGAGGCGGCGCTGAGCTGGGAGGCGATCGGCTACGGCGCGGACGAGGCCGGTGCGGGCACCACGGTCGCCGGTGATGTGCTCGACCGCATCCAGGGTCCCGGGAACGTTGCCGATGCCATCGCCGAACGTCTCGCGCCCGGCATGATCCTGCTGGTCACCGAGGATTCGCTCGGCGCGGAGACCCGGAGCGACGGCGACTTCGTGGTGATGACGGCGGAAGACGCGGAG
>JBIQKL010000042.1:19785-33407 GCA_044506555.1 Hyphomicrobiales bacterium
TACGAGCTGTACTACTGGGGAGAGATCGAAGGGCGCGGCGAGTTCGTCCGGCTCGCGCTCGAGGAGGCCGGCGCCGAATACGTCGACGTGGCGCGGGTGAAGGGGACCGGCGCGCTGATGAAGACGTGGGAGAGCGCCGACGCCGTGACGCCGTCCTTCGCGCCGCCGTTCCTGGTCCACGGCAAGCGGACGATCGGGCAGAGCGCCAACATCCTCCTCTATCTCGGCGAGCGTCACGGGCTCGCACCGAAGGCCGAGGCAGGGCGGCTCTGGACCAACCAGATCCAGCTCACCATCGCCGACTTCGTGGTCGAGGCGCACGACGTCCATCACCCGCTCGGCGCCGCCTTCTATTACGAGGACCAGAAGCGGGAATCGAAGCGTCGCGCCGCCTGGTTCCGCAACGAGCGGATCGGCAAGTTCCTCGGCTGGTTCGAGACGATCCTCGAGCGCAATCCGAAGGGTCCGAAATACCTCGTCGGCGCGAAGCTGACCTATGCCGACCTGTCGCTGTTCCAGATGGTCGAGGGGCTCCGATACGCCTTCCCGAAGGCGATGGAGCGCGTCGAGGGCGATTGCGCGAACGTCGTGGCGCTCCGCGATCGGGTCGCGGCGCGGCCGCGGATCAAGGCGTATCTCGCCAGCGACCGCCGCATCCCGTTCAACCAGCAGGGCATCTTCCGTCACTATCCCGAGCTCGACGGATAGGTGAGCCATGCACCGTCGCGGCGCCCGATATGCGGCGCTGACCTGGCGGCGGCCTTTCAGAATCGGTCGCGGCGTGGTAATGGCACGCGCCAACTCAAACGACGCAATCCTTAGACGTAGCGGCCGCGGGCTCCCGCCGGCGCAATCGTCGTATTTCCCGAGGAGTTGGCGATGGCGCGAATGGTGGAACTGGCCGGGGCACGCGAGGCGCTCGCCTTCGACGACGTGCTGCTCACCCCCGGCTACTCGACGGTGCTGCCCGGCGAGGCGGATCTCAGGACGCAGCTGACCCGATCGATCTCCCTCAACCTGCCGATCCTGTCGGCAGCGATGGACACCGTCACCGAGGCGCGGCTCGCGATCGCCATGGCGCAGGCCGGCGGCATGGGCGTGATCCACCGCAATCTCACGCCCGAGCAGCAGGCGGAGGAGGTGCGGCAGGTCAAGAAGTTCGAGTCGGGCATGGTGGTCAACCCGGTCACCATCCATCCCGACGCGACGCTCGCCGATGCGCTCGATCTGATGAAGGCGCACAACATCTCCGGCATCCCGGTGGTCGAGCGTGGCGGACTCCACGGCCGGCTGGTCGGCATCCTCACCAACCGCGACGTCCGCTTCGCCTCCGACCCGGCGCAGAGGGTGTCGGAACTGATGACCAAGGACCGGCTGATCACGGTCCGCGAAAGCGTGCAGCAGGACGAGGCCAAGCGGCTCCTCCACCAGTACAGGATCGAGAAGCTGCTGGTGGTCGACGACGACAATCGCTGCGTCGGGCTGATCACCGTGAAGGACATCGAGAAGAGCCGTCTCAATCCCAATGCCACCAAGGACGAGCAGGGGCGGCTCCGGGTCGCGGCCGCCTCCAGCGTCGGCGAAGACGGCTTCGTCCGCGCCGAGCGGCTGATCGACGCCGAGGTCGACCTCGTGGTCATCGACACCGCCCACGGCCATTCCGAGCGGGTGCTGTCGCAGGTGCGTCGGGTCAAGGCGCTGTCGAACCGGGTGCAGGTCATCGCCGGCAACGTCGCCACCGCCGAGGGCGCCCTGGCGCTGATCGACGCCGGGGCGGACGCGGTCAAGATCGGCATCGGCCCGGGCTCGATCTGCACCACGCGGATCGTCGCGGGCGTCGGCGTGCCGCAGCTCTCGGCGATCATGGAGACGGCCGAGGCGGCCGCCGCAGCGGACGTGCCGGTGATCGCGGACGGCGGCATCAAGTATTCCGGCGACCTCGCCAAGGCGCTCGCCGCCGGCGCCTCGTCGGCGATGATCGGCTCGCTGCTCGCCGGCACCGACGAGAGCCCGGGCGAGGTCTACCTGCACCAGGGCCGGTCGTACAAGGCGTACCGGGGCATGGGCTCGATCGGCGCCATGGCGCGCGGCTCGGCAGACCGCTACTTCCAGGCCGAGGTGCGCGATTCGCTGAAGCTGGTGCCGGAGGGCATCGAGGGGCAGGTGCCGTACAAGGGCCCGGTGTCAGGCGTCCTCCACCAGCTCGCCGGCGGGCTCCGGGCGGCGATGGGCTATGTCGGCGCCGCCGACCTCGCCGCGTTCCGCGACAAGGCGCGCTTCATCCGCATCTCGTCGGCGGGCCTGCACGAGAGCCACGTCCACGACGTCAAGATCACCCGCGAGAGCCCCAATTATCCCGGCGCCATGTAAGCGCGTCAGCCGAGGAGACCGGCCTTCCGCAGCGCGTCCTCCTCGCCCTCCTGGGCGATCGACATGACGATCAGGGGACGTGCCGGGTCGGTCTTGTCGACGACGTAGCTGATCTCGACGCTCATCGGCGTGTCGCCGAGCTTCTCGAAGCCGACGCTCCACTGCACCCGCGCGAGCACGTGGTGGTCGCTGATCGGGACGTGCTGGATGCCGGCGATCCGGGCGCCGGTGCGGCCGATGGAGCGATAAAAGGCAGCGAGCTCGGGAGCGATTGCGAGAAACTGCTCGCGGGTATGGGCGGTGCTGCCCTTCGGCCCGGCGGCGATGAACACATCGGCGAAGAACGCGGCCTGCCTTTCCGCATCGAGGCGGCTGAACGCGTCCTCATAGGCGGCGAAGAGCTTGGCGACGGTTGGATCCATGGTCGTTCTCCGTGACGAATCCCCGTGCCCGCGCGGAGTATGAAGGTCCCGTGCGGCCTGCGGAACCCGTCGTCGCCCATAAACCTCGACAAGCCGCGGAAGCGCTCCATATCCGCTTCTGCGGCATTCTTGGCGGCCGGCCGGCTCTCCCCGGGGGATGATTGGAGCGGCGGTCGGCGACGTGTGCCGATGCCGCTTCGTTTAGTTCAGGCGACTCCGGGGGACTGACCGAGGAGGAGATCGATGGTCCGTTCAGTGATGCTCGCGGCGACGATGATTGCCGGCCTCGCCGCACCGGCCCTTGCCGACACCAACGCGAGGACGGACGGGTTGTTCGTCAACATCCGCTCCGGCCCGGGCGTGAACCACCCGCCGATCTGCCTGGCATGGCCGAACGTGCCCTTCACCGTGGTGGGCTGCGACGGCAACTGGTGCCAGGTCCAGTATCTGCGCTCGAATGGCTGGATGTCCGCCCGGCACATCGTCTACCAGGACTGACAAGGGGAACTCGTCCCGACGCACCGGGTCGGCCGACCGGCCCGGTGCGTCTTCGATGGGCAGGATCACGCCGCCGGCCTGTGCGGGCGGATGAGCGCCATCCATTCGTCTACCGACTGGCCCGAGGACATCTGCGGCTCGACCATCCGGTCGATGGCGAAGCTCGGCGAGGAATGGACGCCCATCTGCCGTCCGTAGCGGACGTTCCAGCGGAGCGCGCGGTCGACGGTCGACCAGCAGAATGCATCGCTCAGGTCCTGCCCGGCGAGGTCGGAAATCGCCCGGAGGATATCGGCCGGCGTGCGGTCCATGTTGGCGCCGCGGCAATGATCGTCGAACTCGAAGGCGGGGATGTTCCCGTAGATGCCCTTCATCGCGCGAAAGCCGGCCTCGGCGCCGCCTGCGGCGCTTGCGGCGAGGATCGCCCGCGTGATCAGGCCCGAGTAGAGATGCCACGGCTGCGAGAGGAAACGGATGCGGATCGTCAGGCGGTCGGCGCCGGCAGCCTCCAGGAGGGCGGGGAACTTGACATAGGCGCGCTTCGAGAAAGGGCAGGTCGGCTCGAGGAACACTTCGAGCTCGGTCGGACCGTGGCCGAAGACGAGCGGCGGCACGGGGCGGGCATCATCCTGTACAATCATGGGGGAATTCCGATGTGGTGGTCTGGCGAGACTCTCATGCGCCGACCTGGCCGCGATGCCAAGCGCCGGCCGCTTCGCTCGCGACGTCAGCCCGTATCGCGCCAGGGTGGATCGCAATCGCGGAACCGGCGCCATGCCTCGCGGAGCTGCGGCTCGGCGCTCGCCAGTCCCTGCGCCTGCCAGCCGACGACGGCGCCGGCAGCCTGGCTACGGCCGGCGGGATGGCTCGCGAAGCCGGCGACCAGGCGCTCGGTCGTCGCCATGTCGTTGTAGCGGCCGAGCTGGTCCTGAAGCTCGGCGAGCGCCCCATAGTAGCGGCGGAACGTCTTGCCGTCGCCGAGCATGGGGCCAAGGAAATCAGTCGCGTAGCGGAGCTTCTTCACGGCGATGCGAAGAACGTGCCGCGCCTCCGGCTTCATCGACCGGAAGCGCCGGCCGCGCTTCAGTACCCTGGCATGGAGGAGGGCGAGGGTCCGCCGGGCGAAGACGGCGGCTGGCGCGGCAAGCGCCTCGGCATCGATTGCGTCGGCCCGCCAGCCGCGCCGCTCGATCCAGGCCCCGAGCTCGAGCAGGAAGCGGCTGGTCTCCGGGTCGGCGAGGATGTTGCGGACGTCGGCATAGACGTCGGCCCGCGCGGCGAGGGTGACGTTGCGGAGCGCGTCATGGCCGTCGAGGCGCGGCAGGGCCGCCGCGACGGTCGGCAGCGTCTCGGCGAGGAAGACGTCGCACTCGCGCGCCGGCCCGAGACCGTCGGCGATGCGCCTGGCGGCGTCGCCGAACCGCTCGAGCGAAGGCGAATCGCTGACCTGGCGCATGAGGCCGAATACCGATCGCAGTCGCCGGAGCGCGACGCGCGTCTGGTGCACGCCACCGGGACCCCGGCCGTCCTCGGCGGCGGGCATCGCCTCGAAGAGATGGTGGAGGACGGCGCGGAGGATGCCGATGAGGGCGTCGTCGAGGCTGGCGTCCGGAGCCGTCGCGGGCCGGTATGGCTTCGGCGCCCTGGGCGGGACCTGGTCGGCGAGCGCAAATCCGCGGGCGGCCTTGGTCCGGATCGACGGCCGCGCCCGCGCTTGCTCGATCAGCCGCAGGCCGAGCTCGTAGACCGCGTCGGCCGAGCCGTCCTTCAGTTCGAGCTCGATCTCCGAGACGGGCAGGCTGCGGTCTCCCGCGGTGATCTGCCCGATGTCGAACGCGACCTCGACCCGCCCCGTAGGGAGGGTGACGTTCCGGACCAGGCGGCGGATGTCGGTGGCGAACACCGGCACCGGCGGATCGTTGGCGAGCTTCGGGCCGAGCTTTGCCGGAAGGAGCGGCAGCGCGAGGGCGAGGTCCGGCTCGAGACCGGCCACCGGCGCCTCCCACTCGCTCCGGCGGAGCGGATCGTCGATGCCGTCCGACTTGACCGTCTGGATGAAGCGGCTGCCGCTCCGGCGCACGCGGAGGTCGAAGCCGGCCTGGCGCAGGCGGCCGCCGGCGGTGTCGTAGTAGACGGAACGGAGGCGCCGCCGCGCACCCGGGCCGCGGGCGTGCTCGGCGAGCACCGGCGCCGCCTGGAAGGCGGGCATGTCGGCGGGGTCGACCAGGAGCTTCAGCTCGATCTCGACGCCGTCGCCGTTCGCCGGGGGCGGCCGTTCCGCCTTTGCAGCGGGATCCGCTTCTTCCGTTCCGTCCGCGGCGCCGCCGACCGCTCCATTCGTCTCACGCATGACAGCCACAGGAATTCGCAAATGACGGCGGCGAGCTTAGAGGCTGTTCGGACACAGCAGAAGGGGCAGGCATGCCTCCTTCACGGGCCCGGCTCCGTGGCGAAAAGAAAAAGGGCGCGGCCTGAGCCGCGCCCTTCGTCGGAGTTACGCGCGTGGCAGGGCTTAGAAGTCCATGCCGCCCATGCCGCCGCCGCCCGGAGGCATGCCCATCGGGGCTTCCTTCTTCGGATGCTCGGCGACCATGGCCTCGGTGGTGACGAGGAGGCCGGCGACCGAAGCCGCATCCTGGAGCGCGGTGCGGACGACCTTGGTCGGGTCGATGATGCCGGCCGCGACGAGGTCCTTGTACTCCTCGGTCTGGGCGTCGAAGCCGAAGCTGTCGGCCTTCGACTCGAGCACCTTGGCGACGACGATCGAACCTTCGACGCCGGCGTTCTCGACGATCTGCCGGATCGGCGACTCGAGCGCACGGAGCACGATGTTGATGCCCGCCTGCACGTCGGCGTTGTCCGACTTGGTCTTCTCGACCGCCTTCTTGGCGCGCAGCAGCGCGACGCCGCCGCCCGGGACGATGCCTTCCTCGACCGCGGCGCGGGTGGCGTTGAGCGCGTCGTCGACGCGGTCCTTGCGCTCCTTCACCTCGACCTCGGTCGCGCCGCCGACGCGGATCACCGCGACGCCGCCCGCGAGCTTCGCCAGACGCTCCTGGAGCTTCTCGCGATCGTAGTCCGAGGTGGTCTCCTCGATCTGGGCCTTGATCTGACCGATGCGGCCCTCGATCTCCTTCTTCTTGCCGGCGCCGTCGACGATCGTCGTGTTCTCCTTGGAGATCGCGACACGCTTGGCACGGCCGAGCATCTGGAGGGTGACGTTCTCGAGCTTGATGCCGAGGTCCTCGGAGATGACCTGGCCGCCGGTGAGGACGGCGATGTCCTCGAGCATGGCCTTCCTACGGTCACCGAAGCCCGGCGCCTTGACGGCCGCGACCTTGAGGCCGCCGCGGAGCTTGTTGACCACGAGGGTGGCAAGCGCCTCGCCCTCGACGTCCTCGGCGATGATCAGGAGCGGACGGGCCGACTGCACGACCGCCTCGAGGACCGGGAGCATGGCCTGGAGGTTGGAGAGCTTCTTCTCGTGAAGGAGGATGAAGGGATCCTCGAGCTCGGCGACCATCTTCTCGGCGTTGGTGATGAAGTACGGCGAGAGATAGCCGCGGTCGAACTGCATGCCCTCGACCACTTCGAGCTCGGTCTCGAGGCTCTTGGCCTCCTCGACCGTGATCACGCCCTCGTTGCCGACCTTCTGCATCGCCTGGGCGATCATGTTGCCGATGTCGCGCTCGCCGTTGGCCGAGATCGTGCCGACCTGAGCGATCTCCTCGGAGGTCTTGATCTTCTTCGAGCGGCGGGTGAGGTCCGAAAGCGCCTCGCTGACGGCGAGGTCGATGCCGCGCTTGAGGTCCATCGGGTTCATCCCCGCGGCCACGGCCTTCGCGCCTTCTTTGACGATGTTCTGAGCAAGGACCGTCGCGGTGGTGGTGCCGTCACCGGCGATGTCGTTGGTCTTCGAGGCCACTTCGCGCACCATCTGTGCGCCCATGTTCTCGAACTTGTCCTCGAGCTCGATCTCCTTGGCGACGGTCACGCCGTCCTTGGTGATCCGCGGAGCGCCGAACGACTTGTCGAGCACCACGTTGCGGCCCTTCGGGCCGAGGGTGACTTTCACGGCGTTGGCGAGAACGTCGACGCCGCGCAGCATCTTCTCGCGCGCGTCCGTCGAGAAACGTACGTCTTTGGCTGCCATTGTTGCTTTTCCTTTAAGTGTCGGATGAGCGGGGAAAGTGGCGCGTTACGCGGCCTTCTTCGAGGACACGCGGCCCTCGATGACGCCCATCACGTCGGATTCCTTCATGATGAGGAGGTCTTCCCCATCGATCTTGACCTCGGTGCCGGACCACTTGCCGAACAGGATGCGGTCACCCGCCTTCACGTCGAGCGGGACGAGCTTGCCGGCTTCGTCACGGGCGCCGGGGCCGACGGCGATGATCTCGCCCTCCTGCGGCTTCTCCTTGGCGGTGTCCGGGATGATGATGCCGCCGGCAGTCCGCTCCTCGGACTCGACCCGGCGAACGACCACGCGGTCGTGCAACGGACGAAATTTCATCGGTTTCCTTCCTCTTGCTCATGTCCGCCGGCGGCGCCGGCGACCCAAAATCAGCTGCTAGCACTCCGGAGAGGTGAGTGCCAGGCAATGCGCCTGCGATTTAGGAATGGGGCGTATGCGTGTCAAGCATCGGCGTCACATGCCGACGCGAAAAAGTTCCGTCGTCCCGAAGACGTCGGGGCAATACGGGCCGAAAGTGGCGGGAAGAAGCCGGGAGGGCTTACTCGGCCACGCTGAAGGGCAGCGTGACGTCCTTGGTCTTGGCGGACCCCTGGTCGCGAAGGGTGAGCAGCAGCAGGTATTCGCCGGGCTTGAGGAAGGGCAGGCGGGTCTCCACCGTCGCGTGCACCTCGTGCATCGGCCTCTGCCCGGCCCATTCGAGCCGGGCGAAGTCCTTGGCCGAACCCAGGATGAGGCCGCCCGGGGTCCGGATCTCGACGTCGACCGTGAGACCCGCTTTCACACCCTCGCCGTCCGGCGCGAAGCCGTAGCCGATCGGCTCGAAATAGAGGCGGAGCGTGTCGCCGTTGCGGAAGATCGCGTCGGGGCGGGGCGCGTAGTCGCCGTAGCCGGCGACCGAATCGGCGAAGGTGACGACGCGGAGCTGGAGCGGCGAGGCGGCCCAGAATGCGTCCGTCGCCTTGTCGAAGGCGCCGAGCGCCGCCTCGGCATAGCCCCGTTCGACCAGGGTCTCCGCCAGCGCCGCCTTGTCGGCGATCTCGCCCGCAAAGGCCGGGCCCATGCCCAGCACGAACGCCGCCACCAGGACGGATGCCGCATTTCTCCCGGCCGCCGCACGTCGCATTCTCTTTGCCCCCAAAGCTGTATCCGCCGGATTCCATGCGGATTTCGGGCCGCATGATCCGATTCTGAGGCGGTTCGCGCAAGGGATGTGAAAGCACGCTTCAGGCGCAGCGCCGCTCCAACCATTCCTGGCGCTTGCGGTAGATGGTGGAGGGGCTGATCTCGAGCGCGGCGGCGGCGCGCGCGATGCTGCCGCCGAAGGCGGACAGGGCCGCCTCGATGATCCGCCGCTCCTGGTCGCGGAAAGGCACGATGGCCTGGGGCGCGCATGCGATGTCCGTATGCGCGGCCGGATGGCGGATGGCGGCCGGCAGCATGTCTTCGTGCACGGTGCCGCCGTCGTGGAGCACCACGACCTGCCGGACGGCATTCTCGAGCTGGCGGACGTTCCCCGACCAGTCGTGGCCGACCAGGCGGGCGGTGGCACCGTCGTCGAATCCCCGGAACGTGCGGCGCTCCTCCGCGCCGTAGCGGGCGAGGAAGGCCTCTGCGAGGGGAATGATGTCCTCCCGCCGCTCGCGGAGCGGGGGCAGGTGGATCGGCAGCACGTGAAGCCGATAGAACAGGTCGGCACGGAAGCGGCCGGCAGCGACCTCGGCCTCGGGGTCGCGGTTGGTGGCCGAGACGATCCGGACGTTGACCCGCCGGAGCTCGCTGCCGCCGACCCGGCGGATGGCGCCGGTCTGGACGAAGCGCAGCAGCTTGGCCTGGAGCGCCAGGTCCATCTCGGCGATCTCGTCGAGGAACAGCGTGCCGCCGTCGGCGAGCTCGGCGGCGCCGGTGCGGTCCTCGGTCGCACCGGTGAAGGCGCCGCGCATGTGCCCGAAAATCTCGCTCTCCATCAGCTCCTTCGGGATCGCGCTGCAATTGAGTGCGATGAAGGGCCGTCCGGCCGGGCCGGCATGCGCATGGATCGCCTCGGCGCAGAGTTCCTTGCCGGTGCCGCTCTCGCCGGTGACGAAGACGGGTGCTCGCGACGGCGCCATCCGGCGGATGCGGGCATAGACCGCCTGCATCGCGGCCGAGTGGCCGATGAAGCTGCCGAAGGTCGCGTCTGCCGGCTCCGGCGCGGAGCTTGGAGCGGACGTGGCCGGCCAGCCTGCCACCGCCGCTTCGAGCCGTTCGGCGAGCGCCCGGGCCCCGATCGGCTTGGGGAGGAAATCGCTCGCGCCGGCCCTGACCGCCGCCACCGCGACGTGGACGGAGCCGGCCGCGCTGGTGGCGATCACGTGCGGTGCGGCGCGGGCGAGGTCGGCGATGCCGGAGACGTCGCCCACCGTCTCGATGTCCACCAGCAGGATCGCGCCGGGCATGCCGCGCGCCGCGGCCACCGCCTCGCGCCGGGTTCCGAAGCCGTGTGGACGGAAACGCCCCGGCGTCCGGCCGGCAATCAGGTTGGAGAGCACCCGCCGCTGCGCCGGATCACCGTCGAGGATGACGACGTCCACCGCCCGGCGGGCATTTCTGGCGACAGTCACGACCGGCGACCCCTGCCTGTCCCTTCGGCCTGGAAGCCGATGCCCCTTTGTCGCCCGGACAGGGTAAACGAAGGGTTTCGGAACGGGACGGGGCACCGTCTACATGCCGGGCCCTTGACCCCGGCGGGCCGACCCGGTACCGGCCCGGGGCAATGACCAACTCCATCCATCCGCCGCGCGTTTCCGGCCTCTCCGACATCGCTTCCAGTTATCGCTTCCTGCTCTGCGATGCCTGGGGCGTGCTCCACAACGGCATCCGCGCCTATCCGGCCGCGGTCGATGCGCTGATCAGGGCGCGGGAGGCCGGGCTGACGGTCTTCGTGCTGACCAACGCGCCGCGCCCGACCACCGAGGTCCTGAAGCAGTTCGAGCGCTTCGGCATCGATCCCGCCGCCTTCGACGACATCGTCACCTCAGGCGAAGCGGCGCGCGAGCATCTCGCCGGGCTGGGTGGAGCGAAGGCCCATCACGTCGGGCCGGAGCGGGACAGGGGGCTGCTCGACGGCATCGGCCTCACGCTCACGGCCGATTCGGAAGCCGAGCTGATCGCCTGCACCGGCCTGTTCGACGACGACCGCGAGACGCCCGATGACTATGCCGCGCGCATGACCGAGTGGGCGGCGCGGGGGCTGACCTTCGTCTGCGCCAATCCCGACAAGGTGGTGGAGCGCGGAGACCGCCTCGTATGGTGCGCCGGGGCGCTGGCGCAGCGATACGCGGCGCTCGGCGGCGAGACGATTCATTTCGGCAAGCCGCATGCGCCGATCTACGAGGCGGCGCTCCGCCGGTTCGCGGCCCACGCCGGAGGGGCGGTGGATCCGGCGGAGGTGCTGGCGGTCGGCGATGCGGCGGAAACCGATCTCCGCGGCGCGGTCGGCGCGGGGCTGGACGTGCTGTTCGTGACTGCCGGGATCCACGCCGAGCGGTTCGGCCCGCGCGAGGCGCCGAACGCAGCGGCAGTCACCGCATTCCTCGATGAGCATGACGTCGCGGCACGGGCCTTCGTGCCGCATCTCAGATGGTAGGAACGAGCCGGATCGCGGGCCGGCGGTGGGCTACTCGACGGTGTAGCTCGCCACTTGCGCCGCGTTCGCCTGGAAGTCGAGGGCCCGGTCCACGGCGATGAACACCGTCACGACGGCAATCAGCGACAGCCCCGTGAGCAGCCAGTCCCGCCGGAAGTTCTCGTGTCGCATCATATCCCCTGAATGCAGTGCGGCCGATCGAAACGACGATATCGCCTCGCTGTTACCCCGGAACCCCCCCAAATTGGGTGGTCGGCTGCCGGAGCGGCGGTTCGCCATCCGAAACGGGGGCGTGTCCGCCTTGACCCTGACCGCGCGACCCGGCACCGTCGCGGTCCCTTCGGAGGCCTTCGACCGCTGATGCCCGCATCACCCGGCCCGGTGCGCGAGATCCTCGTGCCGCAACCGCTTGACGCGCTGCCCGCCCGCCTCCGCGGCGGGGCGGTCGTCATCGGCAATTTTGACGGCGTGCATCGCGGTCACCAGGCGCTGATCGAGGGGACCATCGCCGATGCGCGGGCGCTCGGCGCGCCGGCGGTCGTGCTCACCTTCGAGCCCAACCCGCGGACTTTCTTCCGCCCGGCCGAACCGGTCTTCCGGCTCACGCCGTCGCCGGTGCGGGCGCGGTTGCTGACCGCATTGGGAGCAGACGGGCTGGTGACGGCGCGCTTCGACGCCGCGCTCGCCGGCCTGCCGCCGATCCGGTTCATCGAGACGGTGCTGGTCGAGCGCCTCGGCGCGCGGTCGGTCACGGTCGGCGAGGACTTCCGTTTCGGCGCGCGGCGCACCGGCAGCGTGGCCGATCTGGTCGAAGCCGGCGCGCGATTCGGCTTCGCCGTCGATGTCGTCGCGCCCGTGGTCGACGCCGAAGGCGACCGCTTCTCGTCCTCGGCGATCCGCGAGGCGCTGGCCGACGGCGACGTCGCTGGTGCCAATCGCTGCCTGGGCTATCGCTGGTTCGTCGAGGGGGAAGTCGTTCCAGGCGACCGCCGGGGCCGGGACCTCGGCTTCCCGACGGCGAACATCCACCTGACGGGGGACTGCCGGCTCCGCCACGGCATCTACGCCGTCACGCTCACCACGTCAGACGGCATTACCCGCCCGGGCGCGGCGAGCTATGGCCGGCGGCCGCAATTCGACAACGGCGCGCCCGTCCTCGAGGTCCATGTCCTCGATTTCGACGGCGATCTCTACGGCTCCCGGGTCGTCGTCGCATTTCACGGCTGGATTCGCCCGGAACTCCGCTTTCCCTCGGTCGATGCCCTGGTCGCCCGGATGCGCGAGGACGTCGCGGAAACCCGCGCGATCCTCGCCGCGGCCGGTGACGGCACCGCGCTCGACCGGGCGCTGGCCGCCCTCCCGCCGCCGGTGCCGTTGTGACCGGCGCGAGGCTGGTTTATCACCGCGTTGACCATTCGGCCGGATTTTTGCCGGTTTTTAGGGATTTGCTGTTCCTTACATGGTTCGGGACGGCTCGACGCGACGTGGGGACAGCCTTGGGTATGAAGTTCTTCCACTCCGGTTTCCGGCGGCCGGCCGTGCTCGTCGGGCTCGCCCTCGGGCTCGGTGCCTGCGGCACGACATACGGCACCGGCGTCAACCCCGGCACCCAGACGGTCAAGGACCTGACCGGCATCTTCAGCCTCGGCGGCGGCGGCAAGTCGTCGGTGCCGATCGCCTATGAGCCGCGGCCGCCGATCGTCGCCCCGCCCGACACCGGTGCGCTGCCGCCTCCGGGCAGCGGCGAGACCGTCGAGAACTGGCCCAACGATCCTGACGTGATGCGGCGCGAGCAGGCCTTCGCCAACGCCAATACCCGCACCGACAGCGGCAGCGCGCTGGTCGACCCGGGTTTCCGCCTGTCCAAGCAGCCGGTCGTGCCGCGGGAGGAGGAAACGCTCGACGACCAGTTGCTCAGCCTCACCGGCAAGAAGCAGGAGCAGCAGAAGCTGTTCGCGGCGGCCAAGGGCGGCGCCGCCGGCAAGGTCGACGCCGAGGGCAATCCGGTCCGTACCGCGCTGACCGAACCACCGGCCGAGTACCGGATCCCCGATCCGAGCGCGCCCGACGTGTTGCAAGCAGCCGAGAACGAGGGTTTCAGCCTCTTCAAGAAGAAGCGGAACGCGCCTTCGCCGAGCTCGATGGGCGGCGGCACCGATGACATCGCCGATCCCGACCTCAGCGGCGACAGCCAGACCCAGACGTTGAGCCAGGCCCCGTAAGCCGGAGCGCCTACCGGCGGGCGTCGAAGAAGCGCCGGAGCAGGGCGGCCGAATCGCGGGCGCGAATGCCGGTGTAGACTTCCGGCGCATGATGGCAGGTGGGCTGCGCATAGAAGCGCGGGCCATGGTCGACCGCGCCGCCCTTGGGGTCGTCGGCGCCATAATACAGCCGGCGGATGCGGGCGAACGAGATGGCGGCCGCGCACATCGCGCAGGGCTCCAACGTCACGTAGAGGTCGGCTCCCACGAGGCGCTGCGAGCCGGCGCCACGGGCCGCATCGCGGATCACC
>JBIQKL010000174.1:0-1121 GCA_044506555.1 Hyphomicrobiales bacterium
CGCCTTGGGCGGCTCGGCCGAAGCGGCCGGGACGCTGCGGCTCCTGGTCTGGGAGGGCTACGCCGACGACGACGTCGTCGCCGAGTTCGAGAAGAAGTACGACGCCGACGTGCAGGTGGTCTATCTCACCTCGGACGACGAGATGTGGACCAAGCTCAAGGGCAGCGACGGAGCGGACTTCGACGTCTTCTCGGTGGCGACCTCGGCGCTCGGGAAGTTCATCGACGCCGGCCTGGTCAAGCCGATCGACGTCAGCAAGATCCCGAACCTCGGCAACCAGCTGCCGCAGTTCCAGGACCTCAGCCAGGTCGCCGGCGTGACGCGTGACGGCACGGTGTATGGCGTGCCCATGGCCTATGGCTCAATCGGTCTCCTCTACGACGTCGACCAGGTGTCGCCGCCGCCGACCTCGTGGAGCGTGCTCTGGGATCCGCAATATGCGGGGCAGGTGCTCCTGTCGGATACCAGCGAGGTCAACGTCACCATGATGGCGATCGCGCTCGGGATGCCCGATCCGTTCAAGCTGTCGCCCGAACAGCTCGAACAGGTGAAGGCCAAGTTCCTCGAGCTTCGCCCGAGCGTCGTCTCCTACTATGGCTCTCCCGAGGAGAGCATCCAGATCTACGAGGCGGGCGACGTGGCCCTGATCTTCTCGCCGTGGGGAGAGCAGGCGGCCGGCATGTTCCGGAAGGCCGGCCACAACGTGGCCTATGCGATCCCGGAGGAGGGGGCCCAGGGCTGGATCGACGCCTGGGCGATCACCAAGGGCGTTCAGGACGAGGATCTCGCCTACAAGTGGCTCGACTTCTCGTTCGAGAAGGACGTGAGCAACATCCTCACCGAGCGGCACAACCTCGGCAATACGATCACGCCCTCGACCGAGTTCGACTATGCGGGCCGTCTCAAATGGTCCGAGGCCGCGGAAGACTTCGCTGCCCGGAACGACCTGTGGAATGCCGTGAAGGCTGCGCAGTGAACGTGGCGGCGGGTCGCGACAGGCAGGAAGCGGCGTCACGCATCCCTGCAACCCGCCCGGCGATCGCGGTCGAGACCCTGCGCGAGGAGATCGCCGGGGCGCTTGCAACGAACAAGGCCGATCTGGCGCCCGAGCGCCTGATCGA
>JBIQKL010000174.1:1221-4837 GCA_044506555.1 Hyphomicrobiales bacterium
TCTCCTCGCAGACCCATGCCTCGGTCCACAAGAACGCGCGCACGCTGATCGGGACGTCGTCGATCCGGACCGTGCCGGTCGACAAGGACCTGCGCATGGACGCCCGTGCGCTGGACCGCATGGTCGCCGCGGACCGGGACAGCGGCCTCATGGCGCCGTTCATGGTGGTCGGCACGGTCGGGGCGACCGGATCGGGAATCGTCGACCGACTGGCCGAGCTTGCCGAGGTCAAGGAGCGCCATGGTCTCTGGCTCCACGTCGACGCGCCGTGGGGCGGCATCGCCGCGTTCTCGCCGGAGCTGAAGGCGAAGTGCCTCGCCGGCATCGAGGGCGCCGACTCGATCACCTTCGATCCCCACAAGACCCTGGTGCCGCTCGGCGCCGGCGGGACGGGGATGTTCCTCACCCGCCACCGCGCGGCGGTCGAGCGCTCCTTCAACGTCTCCGGCCACCCGGTCGAGACCTACGATTTCGGCTACATGTCGCTCCAGGGATCGCGGGTGAACAACGGCCTGCGGGTCCTCAGCCAGCTCGTGCAGCCGCGCCGGCTCGCCGCCCGCATCGAGCGGGAAGCGGCTCTCGGCGAGCTTCTCCGGCGGCGACTCCGCAAGGCGGGCTGGACCATCGCCAGCAGGACGCCGCTCCCGGTGGTGACTGCGGTTCACCCGGCGATGCGTAGCGGCAAGACCTCGGCGCCGGAGATCGTAGCGCGCCTTGCCGAGCGCGGCGTCCTGGCCAAGGTGGAGACGCTCCGGCCCGGCGAGCCGCAAGCGGTTCGGCTCGGCATCATAAGCCGCCGCACCGCGGAGGCGGACGTCGAGGCGGTCGTCGCCATGCTCGGCGCAGCCGTGGCCTGAGCCGGCCGGACCGGGAATTCGATGACCGTCGGGCAATCGGTCCCCGCGCGCGACGGAGAGGCAACCGACGGCCTCCTCCGCTGGGCTTGGACGCTGATCTGCTTCGCCCTGCCGTTCCTGTTTATCGTGGTGCCGATCCTGGCGTTCCTGGTGCAGAGCTTCTTCTATGTGGAAGACGGTGAGATCGTCCGCAGCCTGACCCTCGACAACTACGTCCGCATCGCCACCGACGACTCGAGCATCCCGATCTTCCTCAAGACCTGCCGGCTCGCGGCCGAGGTCATGATCGTCACCCTGCTGATCGGCTATCCGATCGCGTATCTGCTCTGGACGCTTGGCGAGCGGATGAAATACGTGCTGCTCCTGGTCTTCGTCGTGCCGCTCTTCATGAGCTACATCATCAAGATCTACGCCATCCGGGCGCTCCTCGGGCGCAGCGGATTCCTCAATCAGGTACTCGTCTTCACCGGGATTCTCGATCAGCCGTCGACGGCGTTTCTTTTCAACCTCACCGCCGTGAAGATCAGCCTGGCGCTGATCCTCATCCCCTTCACGATACTTCCGATATTCGTTTCGCTCGAACGGATTCCGATCAACCTCGCCTATGCTTCCGCCGATCTCGGCGGAAACGACTGGCAGACGTTTCGTCGGGTGATATTGCCGCTGAGCGCGCCCGGCGCGATGACCGGCGCCGCCTTCACCTTCGTGCTCGCCATGGGCGACTTCGTCACGCCCCAGATGGTCGGCGGGACGACCGGCTTCACGTTCGGCCGCATTATCCAGAGCCAGTTCGGCCTGGCTTTCAACTGGCCGTTCGGTGCCGCGCTTTCGGTGCTCCTGCTGCTCGTCGTGTTCATCGCGCTCCTGGTCGCGCACCGGCTGGGGCGGCTGTTCGCAGGGCCTGGGGCATGAGGTTCGGAACGCTCGTCCGCGGCGGTCTCTGGATGCTCGCGGTCGTGACGCTGCTCCTGATCTACGGCCCGCTCTTCACGACCTTCTTCCATTCCTTCTTCTCGCGCCGCCGCGGCGAGACGGACTGGAGCAGTTTCACCTTCGGCTGGTACGGGAAGCTCCTCGAGAACGAAGGCATCCAGCAAGCGCTCGTCAATTCGATCCTGGTCGGGTTCGCCGCGGTGGCGGTCGCCCTGGTCGTGGGGATGGTGCTCGCCTTCTACGCCAACAACCCCGACAACCACGGCCGCGGGGTTCTCGAGGCGATCGTCTTCCTGCCCTTCGTCATGCCGCCGGTGATCACCGGGCTCGCGCTGCTCATCTTCTTCCAGGAGGTCGACGTCCCGCGGTCGCTCGTCACCGTCACGATCGGGCACATCGTGTTCGTTCTGGCGATCGTCTATCGGACGCTCCTGTCGCGGCTCCAGTCGCTCCGCAGAAGCCTGGTCGAGGCGTCCTACGATCTCGGCGCCGACCGCTGGCAGACCTTCCGCTTCATACTCCTGCCCAACCTCAAGACGGCGATCGTGGCGTCGGCGGTGCTCGCCTTCGCCCTGTCCTTCGACGAGACGCTGATCACGCTCTTCCTGGCGAGCGGGGAGAGCACGCTGCCGCTTCGCCTGTGGGGGATGATGCGGGTCGGGTTCACCCCGGAGATCAACGCGCTGGTGACGCTGATCATCATCCTGTCGACCGGCCTGTTCCTGGCCGTTGCGCGATTCTTCCGCAGAACGTGAGGGCTCAGCCGGCGATCGACCGGCAGTCGGCCGTCGACCATCCGACGCGGATGACCTCGCCCGGGACGAAGCGCATGTCGCCGGCGCTGCTCGGGACGCGCATCTTCAGGACGCGGTCGGGCTCCGTCACGGGCCGTATCCGGACCTCCGAGTTGGCGCCGGCGAAGCTGAAGCTCTCGACATGCACTTCGACGCTGTTGTCGAGGTCCTCGTCCCGAAACAGCGGACGGATGGCTTCCGGACGGACGACCATCGCCACCGCGCTGCCGTCGTGCTCCGCGACCGTCCCGGCGTCGCGGGCAAGGGTGCAGCGGAAGGCTCCCATCGACGTCTCGACGACCCGGATGTCGCCGTCCCCACGGCCGAGGCGTCCGTCGATCAGGTTGTTGTCGCCGAAGAACCGCGCCACGTACTCGTCCGCCGGCTGGTAATAGACCTCGTGCGGGGTGCCGACCTGGACCAGCCTGCCGCCGCGCATCACGCAGATGCGGTCGGCCATCGTGATGGCTTCCTCCTGGTCGTGGGTGATGAAGACGAAGGTGGTCCGGATGGTCCGCTGCAGGGCCTTCAGGAATTCCTGCATCCGTCGCCGCAACTCCGGGTCCAGGGCGCCGAGCGGCTCGTCAAGCAGGATAATCCGGGGCTTGCAGATGATGGCGCGGGCCAGGGCCACGCGCTGCTGCTGCCCGCCGCTGAGCTGGTGCGGATAGCGCCCGCCGAAATCCTGGAGGTCGACGAGAGCCAACGTGCGGGCCACTTCGCTGTCGATCGTGGCGCGAGGGGTGCGACGCACCTTGAGCCCGTAGGCGACGTTGTCGTTGACGGTGAGGTGCGGGAAAAGGGCGTAGTCCTGGAACACCGTGTTGAACGGCCGCCGGAAGATCGGCATCCGTACCACGCTCTTGCCCTCGAACAGGATGTCGCCGCTGCTGGGTTCCGCGAAGCCGCCGATGAGGCGGAGGATGGTGGTCTTCCCCGAGCCGCTCGGTCCGACGATGGTCAGGAACTCGCCGTCAGCGATCTCCAGGTCTATCCCCCTCAGGATCTCGTTCGGCCCGTACCATTTCCGGA
>JBIQKL010000175.1:0-4813 GCA_044506555.1 Hyphomicrobiales bacterium
GCCTGTGCCTCAGTTCACCATCGGACGCGGGGGCGGGTTGGGGATGTTGATCTCGAGCGGACCGCCGCCGGGAGCCGACGCCGCGAGTACGTCGCGGCAGGCGTTGGGCAGTGCGGCCAGGGTCATCGGGGGCGGCGGCTTCTGCGGCTTGGCCGGCTTGTCCGCCGGCCGGTACGGCACGCTGCTCAGCCACCAGCGGAGGTTCTCGCCGCAGCCGTCGCCTTCCGGGACCGGGTCCTGCGCGACGCAGCCGGCCATGCCGGGCGGGCAGGACAGGCGGACGTGGAGATGGTCGTCGTGGAGGTACCACGGCCGGACCTTGCGGAGCCACGCGCGGTCACGGCCGGCGGTGGCGCAGAGCTCCTTCTTCACGCCGGCATTGACGAAGATCCGCTCGACCTCGGGGTAGCTCGCGGCGCGCTTGATCAGCCGGCTATGGGCATCGGTCCACAGATCCTTGCGAAGCTCGGTGTTGGTGCCCTTCTTGATGTAGGACGTGGCGCTGGTCTGCTCGCGCTCCTCGCGCGTCATCGTGTAGGGCGGCATCGGGTCGAACCAGATGTCGACGTCGAGGCCGATCTGGTGGCTGGCATGGCCTGAGACCATCGGGCCGCCGCGCGGCTGCGACATGTCGCCGACGAGCAGGCCCGGCCAGCCGTCGAGCCTCTGCGCGTCGGTGGCGAACTTCTCGATGAAGTTGACCAGCACCGGCATGCCCCACATCCGGTTCCGCGACAGCCGCATCACCTGCCATGCTTGTCCGTCGAGGGGCAGCGGATCGGCGCCGGCGAGGCAGCCCCGGGCATAGGAGCCGATGCTGCGCGACTGGAGGTCGGCGGGTTGCGCCATCCGGCCGAACAGAACCTTGGCGGGGGCACTGTCCTGGGCGAAGGCCGCCACGGTCATGACGACCGCGATAAAGGTCACGAGGGCGGCTCGGAGCAGTGAGAGCATGGCGCAGCGTCCCGTCATCGTCGGTCATGGTCCCGCCGGCAGGTCAACGAAGCGTTAACCCTGCGAGCGCGGACCGGCGAGTCGCCCCCTCCGAACCGGATTATCGCCGGTAGGGACGCTCGGGCAAGATGGCGCAGGTTCGAACACCGCTTCGTGACGGCGGACTTTGGTGGCAGGATGCGTCGATGCGGGCAATGGTATCGAGACGGCCGGGGGAGAAGCTCCGCCTGGAGCACAGGGCGGTGCCCGAGCCGCGGCCGACGCAGCTTCTCATCCGGGTCTCGGCCTGCGGCGTTTGCCGCACCGATCTTCATCTGGTCGACGGCCAGTTGCCGATGTGCCGCTTCCCGGTGGTGCCCGGCCACGAGATCGTCGGTGTCGTCGCCAAGGCGGGCATCCGCGCTTCCGGCTTCGCGATCGGCGATCGGGTCGGCGTGGCGTGGCTCGCCGGCGCCTGCGGCCGCTGCCGCTTCTGCCATTCCGGTGAGGAGAACCTCTGCGACGACGCCCGCTTCACCGGCTGCCACGTCGACGGCGGCTACCAGGATTTCGTCGTCGCCGACTATCGCTATTGCCTCCGTATCCCCAACAGCTACGGCGACGCCGACGCGGCGCCGCTTCTCTGCGCCGGGCTGATCGGCCACCGGGCGCACCGCATGGCCGGCGCCGCCGAGCGGATCGGCATCTACGGCTTCGGCGCGGCGGCTCACATCATGGCGCAGGTCGCCCGCCATCAGGGCCAGCGGATCTTCGCCTTCACCCGTCCGGGCGACCGGAACGGCCAGGACTTCGCCACGGCCTTCGGCGCGGAGTGGGTCGGGGATTCCGACCGGCCGCCCCCGGAGCCGCTCGACGCCGCGATCATCTTCGCTCCGGTCGGCTCGCTCGTGCCCACGGCGCTCCGCGCGGTGCGGAAGGGCGGGCGGGTGATCACCGCCGGCATCCACATGAGCGAGATTCCGGCGTTCCCCTATGCGCAACTCTGGGGCGAGCGGAGCATCCGCTCGGTCGCGAACCTCACCCGGGCCGACGGCGAGGACTTCATGCGCGTGGCCGAGGAGGTCCCGATCATCACCATGGTGACGCCGATGCCGCTCGAATCCGCCAACGAGGCGCTCGAGCAGATGCGCGAAGGACGGCTCGAAGGCGCCGCGGTCCTGGTCATGGACGGAAATCTCGAAGCCGCCTAAGCCGCCACCTTGCGGCCCAAATCCTGTAACGATAATTCCACATGGCCGTCATCAAACGACCGCCTGCCGCGCGCTAACTGCTCCTCGGGCACTTGGGGGACAAGTGGAGGCGGCCATGTTTGCACGTATCGACGACCTTCCCACCGGCGCCATCGGTTTCGAGGCGGTCGGCCGGATCACCGAAGCCGACCGTCTTGCGGTCCTCGAGCCGACCATCGAGTCGGTGCTGGAGCATGGCGGACCGGTGCGGCTCCTCTATCTCGCCGGCCCGCGCTTCGACGGCTACGACCCGGACACGCTGCTCGACGACGCGGTCTTCGGCAGCCGGCACTTCGCGGATTTCCAGAAGATCGCCTTCCTCGCCGAGGAGGGACCCTACCGGCGCGCCGTCGTCGCCCTGGAGGGCCTGATGCCGGCGGAACTCCGGCTGTTCCCGGCCGCCGCCGTGGACGCCGCCAAGGCCTGGCTCGCGGAATAGCGGCGGGCCATGTCCGTGCCCTGGTCGGCTCGGATCGCCGGCATTGCGTCCTTCGAGGCTTCGCTTCGCGAAGCACCTCAGGATGGCGAAGGCGGGGTGTCCTCCATTCGCGAGTAGGGGTCCAAACCTCCTTATGCCGAGAGCCTGTCCTCGGACCTGATCCGAGGACGCGAGGCCGACGGCCGAGCCTCGAAGCATGCAATGTCGGGCATCCCGGGCGACGTCCGAGGCTCTCCTCAGCTCTCGCCGGCCGGGAAGACCAGCCGCGGCTCGGCGCGCCAGAGATAGGGGAACATCACCTGGAGGTTCGCGACCTTCGGCAGGTCGTTGTAGAAGATGTAGGGCTGGTCCGGGTGGAGCGTGGCGTAGTCCTGGTGATAGTCCTCCGCCTGGTAGAACGCCGCGAGCGGCTTGACCTCGGTGACGATCGGCTCCGGCCAGGTCCCGGTGGCGTCCAACTGGGCGATGTAGGCCGCCGCGACCTTCGCCTGCTCCGGATCGGTGGTGAAGATCGCCGAGCGGTACTGCGTGCCGACGTCCGGCCCCTGGCGGTCGAGCTGGGTCGGATCGTGGGCGACCGAGAAGAAGACCTGGAGCAGCTTGCCGTAGCTGACCTTTGCCGGATCGTATGTGATGCGGACGGATTCGGCGTGGCCGGTATTGCCGGCGCTGACCTGGTGGTAGTCCGGGTCGGCGAGCGTGCCGCCGGCATAGCCCGAAACCGCGCTCTCGACGCCGTCGACGTGCTGGAACACGGCCTGGACGCCCCAGAAACAGCCGCCGGCGACCACGGCGGTCGCCATGCCGTGCTCGGCGGTCGCATCGAGCGCCGGCGGCGGGATCGCGACGCCCTCCTCGGCGGCGCCGACGGTTCGGGTCTCGGCGAAGAAGATGATCGCGGGCAGCGCGATCGCGCCGGCGAGGATCACGGGGAACAGGCGGTGAAGATCGGGCATGGCGGCCGTTCTCCTCGGGTTGTGACGGGTCAGGCCGCGGCCAGCGGCACGAAGTCGAGCGCGACGCCGTTCATGCAGTAGCGAAGCCCGGTGGGGGGCGGCCCGTCGGGGAAGACATGGCCGAGATGCGCCTCGCAGCGGGCGCATTCGTTGGCGGTCCGCACCATGCCGTGGGAGCGGTCCTCGATGTCGACCACGTTCGCGGCCGCGATCGGCTCCCAGAAGCTCGGCCAGCCGGTGCCGGACTCGAACTTGGCGTCCGACGAGAACAGTGCCGTGCCGCAGCAGACGCAGCGGAAGACGCCCTTCCGGTGCTCATCGAGCCACGGTCCGGTGAAGGGATATTCCGTGCCTTCCTGGCGCGTCACCTCGAAGGCGAGCTCGGAGAGCTGGGCGCGCCATTCGGCCTCGGTCTTCACGACCTTCTCGACGGTGCTCGCCCCGAGGCTCCGGCCGGCGGCGTCGAAGGCCTCGATCTCGACATTGCCCGGCGTGCCGAGGTTGGTGGTTGCGGCGCGGGCCGAAAGGCGCGGCAGGATGCCGATCCCGGCCAGCAATGCCGCCGCGCCGGCGGTGAAGAGGAGCGTGCGCCGGGTCGTGCCGCCGGTCTCGCTGTCCTGGGTCATCGGATCCTCGCCGTCGTTCTCGCTGTTGCCGAGTTCGTCCGGGATCGCCCAGAGATTACGCCCGGTATGGCGGCACGGCGCGCACGTTTTGGTGAAGGCGCGCGGCGGCTTGGCGAGACTGGCATTCCGGCGCCGTTTCGGCCATATAGTCGGGCATTCCGACAATCCGGCCCGACCCAGGATGGCACGCGCGCCTCTCCCATTCCGCAAGATGAACGGCCTCGGCAACACCTTCGCGGTGTTCGACGGCCGCGACGCGCCCGTGCACTTCGCCGCGGAGGCGATCCGGGCGCTGGGCGAGGATGCGGCAATCGGCTTCGATCAGATGATCACGCTGGAGCGCTCGCCCGGCGGTGCCGACGTGTTCATGCGCATCCACAACAAGGACGGCTCGGAGGTCGATGCCTGCGGCAACGCCACGCGCTGCGTCGCCTGGCTGATGATGGGCGAGACGGGCGCGCGCGCAGCGTCGATCGAGACCAATGCCGGCCTGCTCCGCGCCTTCGACACCGGCCTGCCGGAGACCGTGGCCGTCGACATGGGGCGGCCGCGCTTCGGATGGCGGGAAATCCCGCTGTCGCGGCCGTTCGACGACACCCGCGCGATCGA
>JBIQKL010000176.1:0-2396 GCA_044506555.1 Hyphomicrobiales bacterium
ACCGGCACGAACCGCCGGTCGCCGCCGGACGACGTCCCCTGCCCGCCCGGCTGCTGGACGGAATGGGTCGCGTCGAAGATCACCGGCGCGCCGGTCTCGGCCATGATCGGAAGCGCCCGCATGTCGGAGACCAGCGTATTGTAGCCGAAGCTCGCGCCGCGCTCGGTGAGGAGCACGTCGGGATTGCCGCTGTCGACGATCTTTCGGACGACGTTCCGCATGTCCCACGGCGCGAGGAACTGGCCCTTCTTGACGTTGACCGGCTTGCCGGTCCCGGCGGCGGCGACGAGGAGGTCCGTCTGGCGGCTGAGGAAGGCGGGGATCTGGAGCACGTCGACCACCTCCGCCACCGCCGCGCACTGCTCGCGCTCGTGGACGTCGGTGAGGATCGGCACGCCGAGCTCCGCCCTGAGGTCGGCGAAGACCGACAGCGCCGCATCGAGCCCGAGCCCGCGCTTTCCGGCGAGGCTGGTCCGGTTCGCCTTGTCGAACGAGGTCTTGTAGACGAAGCCGATGCCGAGCGCCGCGGTCATCTCCTTGAGCCGGCCGGCGATGTCGAAGGCGTGCTGGCGCGATTCGAGCTGGCACGGCCCGGCGATGAGGGCGAGCGGCAGGTCGTTGCCGAAAACGGCGTTGCCGATGGTGACGTGCGGGTTGGGATTCATGGCGGCGCGATCATAGCGGCCCGGACGGTCGGCGCCAGTCACGCCGCAACGAAGGCGATCGCAACCCCGCACGCCGCCTTGGGCGACACCACCAGCCGGCCCATGTGTTCCTCGAAGGGCACGCCGTTGCCGCGGAGCACCGACTCGGCAGCGGCGATGTCGGCCGTGGCGACACGGAGCGCCACGAAGTGCGGCCGGGAGTCCGCCGCCGCATGAATCCCGTACATCGCCTTCGCCGCGACCGGTGTCACCAGCTCGAGCCGGTTGGGGCCGAGGTCGAACGACACCATGAGACTGTCCGAGCGCATGTCGTGCTGGCCGGTCAGATGGGTGAAGAAGATATGGTAGTCGGCCGGGTCGCGGCTGGCCATCACCGCGGCGTCGATCCCGACCGCGCCGTTCGCATGCGCCTGGTACTCGGGCCACCAAAATCGGTCCGGATTGTGATGCCGGCAGGTGAAGAATCCCGCCTCCCCGATCCGCGCGTCCGAGGTGAAGGTCACCGAGAATCCGACCTCGTAGTCGTCGCCGTTCGGCGCGCGGGCGAGCCGCGTGAAGCGCATCGGGGCATAGGTCGGCAGGTCTCCGTCCTCGAAGGCGGCGCGGTCCGCCGCGGCGTCGGCGCTCTGCAGCGCGAGCATCGAGAAGCCTTCGCGCCGGCGGAGGAAGTCCCGGTTGAAGGCGGCAAACGAGAATGTCCCCTCCCCCGCTTCCGGAATCCTGGCCGGGTCCTCGACCGCCAGCAGCTCGATATAATTGCCGCCGAGCTGGACCAGGGCGTTCGCCGTGCCGAACGGATGGCGTGCGACCGGCGTTATCGTGAAGCCGAGCCGGTCGTAGGCGGCGCGCGCCGCGTCGAGATCGTGGACGGCAATGACGGCGTGGTCGATCGGTCGGGGATCGGTTGGCATGGGAGAGGTCTTCTGGTTGGGTCGGCGGGACTAGCTGGAAATCCTCCAGCATCGGATATCCTTATCCGTCCAGGAGTGGAAGGAAGACAATGGCCAACGAGACACGCAAGTCACCCGCAAAGGCCGGAGGGAAATCCGCCGCTGAGGCGCCGAAGCTGCTCTCGGGCGGCAACCCGCAGATCGCCAAGGGATACGGCGA
The DNA here is from genome assembly GCA_044506555.1 of Hyphomicrobiales bacterium. Classification (GTDB taxonomy): domain Bacteria; phylum Pseudomonadota; class Alphaproteobacteria; order Rhizobiales; family Kaistiaceae; genus Bauldia. The sequence goes on from JBIQKL010000176.1 coordinate 1,776, forward strand.
CGCTCCGATCCAGGCCTATATCGCGGCAATGCCGGGCTGGAAGAGCGCGATCGGCCGCCGCATCGATGCGATCATCGGCGAGGTCGTGCCGGGGGTGCGAAAGGCGGTCAAATGGAACTCGCCGTTCTACGGGGTCGAGGACGACGTCTGGTTCCTGAGCCTCCATTGCTTCAACAAGTACATCAAGGTGACGTTCTTCCGCGGCACCTCGCTCGACCCCGTCCCGGCCGGCACTTCGAAACACAAGGACGTCCGCTACCTCGACATCTACGAGGGCAAGTTCGACGAGGCTCAGTTCACCGACTGGGTGAAGCAGGCGAGCCGGCTGCCGGGCGAGCGGATGTGAGCGATCGGTCGCCCCGTTATCCGGCACCGTCGGCAAGGAGACCCGTCATGAAGAAGGCCACGAGCAAGGGCAACGCGGAGGAAGGTACCGGCCTCCCGCCGTCCGAGTTGATCGACGCCCGGATCGCGGAGCTCGGGGACTGGCGCGGCGAAATCCTCGCCCGTATCCGGGCCCTCATCCACGAGGCCGATCCGGACGTGGTCGAGGAGTGGAAATGGCGCGGCGTCCCGGTATGGTCGCATGACGGCATCGTCTGCACCGGCGAGACCTACAAG
>JBIQKL010000176.1:2496-4752 GCA_044506555.1 Hyphomicrobiales bacterium
ATTTTCCCCGACCTCCTCGTACTGGAGACCTTGCACATAACCCGGTCGGCGAGGTTCGGTACCCCTCACCCCCGGATCAAGTCCGGGGGTGAGGGGGATAGACCTGTCCGGATTCCGAGCAAAGGACTCCAGCACGAGGGGGGAGTGAGCCTCATCGCTGAAGGCGGATGTCGAGAACTCCAACATCCCTCATCCTGAGAGCCTGTCCTCGGACTTGATCCGAGGATGCGAGCGGAGCGAGCCTCGAAGGACGCAGAGCGGTCCCTTCTGCTCGCTCCAGGCAGACTCCAGCGGGATCAGCCCGGCAGCCTCGCGCAGGACTGGCGGACCACAAGCTCCGGCGCGAAGACGTGCTGCTCCGCCGCGAGATCCTCATCGCTCGCGAGCCGTTCGGCCAGTCGCGCGAACGCCGCCGGCGCCATCGCCGCGATCGGCTGGCGCACCACGGTCAACGCAGGCTGGAATGCGGGAGCCCAGGGAAAATCGTCGATGCCGCAAACCGACATGTCGTCCGGCACGCGGATGCCGGCCTCGGCGAATGCCCGCATCACGCCGATCAGCATCAGGTTGTTGGCGACGAAGATCGCCGTCGGCCGCTCGGGCAGCGCCAGGAGCCGCTCGGCGCAGGCGCGTCCCTCCTCCAGACGGAAGTCGCCATGGACGACCAGCGCCGGGTCGGGCATCACGTTGCGGCGACGCAAGGCGCGCCGATAGCCGGCGAGACGTTCCCGGCTGACGTGCTGGTGGCGCATGCCGGCGACGATGCCGATCCGGCGATGGCCGAGGTCGAGCAGATGCGACACGGCGAGGTCGGCCGCCATCCGGTTGTCCAGCGCGAAGCCGTCGATGCCGAGCCCCGGCGAAGCGTTGTCGACCGCGACGATCTTCATCCGCCCGCGGGTCAGCCGACCGTCGTCATAGTCGCGCGCGCTGCCCGCCGGGCAGAGGATCGTCCCCGCCGCCTGGTGCGAGCGCATCAGCGTCAGGAGCTCCGCCTCGCGTTCCGGATCGTGGTCGCTGATGCCGAGCAGCACCGAGAACCCGGCGCGATGCGCTTCGGTCTGGATGCATTCGACGAGCTCGGTGAAGAACGGATTTGTGACGTCGGAGACGATCAGCCCGATCAGCGACGAGGTGCCCTGCTTGAGGTCCCGCGCCATGGCGTTCCGCTCGTAGCCGAGGCGCGCCACCGAGGCGTTGACCCGCGCCCGCAGCTCGGCGCTTACCCTGGCGGAGCCGGACAGCGTCGCGGAGACGGTGTAGATGCTGACGCCCGCGTCCCGCGCCACGTCCTTCATCGTCGCCATGGTCCGGGCCGCTCTCCTTCGCCGCGAAAGTCCAAGGTTCCGGGACGGCGGCCTGCCGCCCCGGACCCTCACTGCCCGACGGAGGTCAGTTCCACCAGCCCTTGTGTTCTTTCTTGGGCTGGCGGAGGATTCCATCGCCCGGGTTCGGAGGCTCGATCTCGAGCAGGTAGCGCTTCACCGGGCTCATGCGGTTGTAGAGTTCCGGCGTCAGGTAATCGAGCTGCAGGAGCTGCTGCGGCAGGTCGCGCCGGGTATAGGTGAGGTGCAGCATGCGGCGCGGATTGTCGCTCTTCTTGAGCGTGCCGGCGTGCCACATCGACGAGTTGCAGATGATCGCCGAGCCGGCCGGCGCCTGGACCAGAACCTCGCCGGGATACGGTGCGGACAGGTCCTTCGGCACCCGCGCTTCCTCCTCGGGGGAAAGCGGCTGCGGCTCCCAGTCGCCGACATTGACGTAGGGCACGTTGATCGGCGCCCACTTGTGGGAGGTCGGCACGACGCGGGTCGGACCGTTGTCGAGGGTCATGTCGTCGAACATGATCATCGAGTTCACGACCCACCAGTCGTCGTCGAATTTCTTCGGCACGTCGACATGCAGGTCCTGATGGCCGTAGCCCTTCACCGGGTCGCGAAGGTTGGCGCCGTGGACCTTGATCTCGCCGAGGAGATAGGCGGAAGCCGCCAGCACCTCGGGGATCCAGAGGCATTTGTCGAACGCCTCGGTCTTGTTGAAGATGTTGGAGATGCGGCGCGCCCCTGGCTCGACATGCACTTCGTGGCCGCCCTGGTCTTTCTCGGCCGCGTGGACGCGCTCGAACTCCGCGCGCATCTTCGCGCAGTCCTCCGACGTCAGCACGTTCTCGACGATGAAAAATCCCTGCTCGTCGAGCTGCCGCTTCTGGTCGTCCGAGAGCGTCGACGATGTCACGCCGAGCTCATGCAATGCCTG
>JBIQKL010000177.1:0-4723 GCA_044506555.1 Hyphomicrobiales bacterium
CCGCCGTCGACGCGGATGTTCTGGCCGGTGATGTAGCCGGCGTCGTCCGAGGCGAGGAAGGCGACGGTGCCGGCGATCTCGTCGACCGTGCCGTAGCGCTTCATCGGCACCGAGTCGCGCCGCGCGTCGGTCTGCGGCAGGCTGTCGGTCCAGCCCGGCAGCACGTTGTTCATCCGCACGTTGTCGGCGGCGTAGGCATCGGCGAAGACCTTGGCGAAGGCCGCGAGCCCGGAACGGAACACGCCGGAGGTCGGGAACATCGCGCTCGGCTCGAACGCCCAGGCGGTGGAGATGTTGACGATCGAGCCGCCCTTCTGCGCCACCATGACCGGCGCCACCAGCCGGGTCGGGCGGATGACGTTCATCAGGTAGACATCCATTCCCTTGTGCCAGTCCTCGTCGCTGATCTCGAGGATCTTGCCCTTCGGCCCGTGGCCGGCGCTGTTGACGAGGACGTCGATCCGCCCCCAGCGCTCCATGGTCGCATCGACCAGGCGCTTCAGGTCGTCCGGGACGAGGTTGGATCCGGTGATGCCGAGGCCGCCGAGTTCCTTGGCCAGCGCCTCGCCCTTGCCGGAGGAGGACAGGATCGCGACGCTGAAGCCGTCCGCTGCGAGGCGCCGTGCCGCCGCCGCTCCCATGCCGCTGCCGCCGGCCACCACCACCGCCACCTTGTCCGCCATGTCCGTCTCCTTCATCCATCGCCGAAGGGCGGGTTATAGCGCCTGCCGGCGCCGGCGGAAGCTCGCCGAGAGGGTTGCCCCCCTTTTCTGTTTCGATGCGACGCATCCCGTGATCGGCTTCCGTCTGGTCGGCGGCGCGATTCCGTGCTTAAAGGCTGAGCATTGTCGATTTCCGGGCGCCGCGCGGTTGCCCGTGAGGCCCCGCCGAAATGACCGCCCCGACCCGAAACGCCGAGTTCACCGGCGCCGAAGCGACCGCGATGGCGACCCTCGTCGCTATCAGCATGGCGCACTTCCTCAACGACATGATCCAGTCGTTGGTGCCGGCGATCTATCCGGTGCTGAAGGAATCGTTCGGCCTCGACTTCACCCAGATCGGGATCATCACGCTGGCCTTCAACGTGACCGCGTCGCTCCTCCAGCCGGTGGTGGGCCTCTATACCGACCGGCGCCCCCTGCCCTTCTCGCTGACGATCGGGATGGGGACCACGCTCTGCGGGCTGCTGGTCGTCGCATGGGCACACAGCTATCCGCTGCTGGTCGCCGGCGCGGCGCTGATCGGCCTCGGCTCGGCGGTGTTCCATCCCGAATCGTCCCGCGTGGCGCGGCTCGCCTCGGGCGGACGCTACGGCTTCGCCCAATCGCTGTTCCAGGTGGGCGGCAATATCGGCGCCTCGCTCGGGCCGCTGCTCGCGGCGCTCGTCGTGGTGCCCTTCGGCCAGGGCAGCATCGCCTGGTTCTCGCTGATCGCGCTCGGCGGGATGATCCTCCTCTTCAACGTCGGCAGGTGGTATCAAAGCCGCCTGCCGCTTCCGGCCCCCCCGGCACGCCGGGCGATGGTCGGCGGCATCGAGCTCGGCGCGCGGCGGGTCGCCGTTGCGCTTCTGGTGCTGGCGCTCCTGATCTTCTCAAAGTTCCTCTACGTCTCGAGCCTCACCACCTTCTACACGTTCTACGTGATGGAGCGGTTCGGGGTCGACGTGCAGACCTCGCAGATCCTGCTCTTCGCGTTCCTGGCGGCCTCCGCCGCAGGCACCTTCATCGGCGGCCCGATAGGCGACCGCTTCGGGCGGAAAGTGGTGATCTGGGGCTCGATCCTCGGCGCCCTGCCCTTCACCCTGATGCTGCCTTATGCCAACCTGTTCTGGACGGTCGTGCTGACGATGATCATCGGCGTGGTGATCTCCTCGGCCTTCTCGGCGATCGTCGTCATGGGGCACGCGCTGCTGCCGGCGCGGATCGGCATGGTGTCGGGCCTGTTCTTCGGCTTCGCCTTCGGCATGAGCGGCATCGGCGCGGCGGCGCTCGGCATCCTCGCCGACCACACCAGCATCGAATTCGTCTACAAGGTCTGCTCGTTCCTGCCGGCGCTCGGGCTGGTCACGGTGTTCCTGCCCGACATCGGGGCGAGCCCGCGGCGGCGGCCTGCGGCCTGATCCCTACTGGAACTGGCCGAAATAGGCGGCGCCTTCGGGCACGAAGTTGAAGTCGACCTCGCGGTCGCCGCACTTGCCCGGGTTGAGCTGGCGCATCACCCAGCGGCCCGAGGCGAGATGGGTGTCGTAGCCCGGCCACGCCTTGGCATTGGCGAGCCAGCAATAGTCGGCGAGGCCCTCGTCGAGGATCATGTCGCAGACGAGCCCGCTGCCGTAGACGCCGACGCGGTAGAGGTTGCCGTGCATCGCCACGGTGCGCCGCACGTCGGTGAAATACCGCGTGATGTCGGCGAGGTCGTCCCGGCTCGACCACGGCCCGTCGACGGCGAAATAGATGGCGCTGCCGACCGGCTGGCCGACGTCATGGGCGAGCGTCAGCGCCCGCAGCGCATCGGCCTTGCCGCGCTTGTGGTCACGGAAGGTCGAGATGCGCTGGCCCCAGTGCTGGAAGACGACGATGAGGTGGAAGCCCGCCTCCGCGATCTGCATGCGCTCCTCGAAGGTGAGCGTCTTGTTCTTGAACGTCTCGTTCTTGTGGTCGAAGTAGCGGATGATCGTCCGCACTCCGACCTCCCGCATCTTCTTGAGGAAGGCGGGGGTCACCGGCTGCGACGTGTCGGCCGCATAGACGCCGCTCGCCCGCCGGCAATGGTCCTCCGAGCGATGCGACTGCGAGGCCATGGCGTCTCCGGCGAGCGCGAGCAGCGCGGTCGTTGCGATGAGCGATCGTGCCAGCTTCGTGAAGTGCATTCCGTGGAGCCCCGGGTCCCAAGCGCGAGAGGCCCAGACTAGCCGGAGGCGGGTAACGACCGGTTAACGAACGGCGCGGAGACGGCCGCGAGGGATCAATGACGGTCGAAGCGGCGGTCGATCTCGGCGATCACCCGCTCCGCCGTCTCGGGATCGAGGCTGCGGAGGACCGCGTCGATCTTCGCCTCGAGCCGCTGGTCGCCTTCGGCCGACTGCGGCGAGCCGACATAGAGGAGGAAGGCGAGGCCGCCGACCTGCCACAGGAGCTGCAGGAACTCCGATTGCCAGTTCTCGAACGTGTCGCGGCTCATCTGCACGACGTAACCCGAGACGTCCGGCGTCTGCCGGTGCTGCCGCTGCTCGTCGACATAGGCGAACCAGCCGAAGATCCAGTGTCCGGCGATGGTGATCAGGAAGAAGGCGCCGGTGATCCAGGCATAGGCATAGCGGCGCCAGATCGACGCCTCGCGGAGCGGATGCGCCCGGGCGGACTTCTCCATCATCTCTGCCCACCTGGCCCCGGGCCTATTCGAGGGTGCGGCCCGGAACGGCCGCGATCCTGATCGAGACCTCCATGCCTTCCTTCAGGGCGTTGGAGGCCGACCCGACGATCGCCTCGAACGCCGCTTCACGGGTCGTGTATGGCGTCGTCCCGGGCTGTCCGTTCTCGAACAGCACCCAGCCGCCGCCACGGGGCAGGATCTCCATGTCGAGCTTCTCCATCACCACCTCCTTGTCCCGCTTCATGGTGGCGAGCGGCTCCTTCCGCACGTTCGCTTCGATCGATGCCGCCCCCGGCGTCTCGCGGAGCGCCTTCTTGAAGTTCTCCGCATAGTCCGGCGGCATCCGCGGCGGCATCATCGGCTCGTACCGGTCGACGACGGCATCGATCACGACCGGGCCTTCGTTCCGGAACGCTTCGTCGAAGACGGTCTCGAAGTCGTCGACCTCGCGCAGGGTGAGCCCGCGGCCGCCCATCGCCTCGGCGGCTCGCGCGAAGTCGATCGGCTGGAGTTCGCAGGCAAACTGTGGATTGCCGAGGAACATCATCTGCTCCCAGGCGATCTGGTTCAGCATGCCGTTGCGGATCACCAGGAGCCGGAGCGGAATGCCGTAGCGGACGGCGGTCGAGAACTCGCCGAGCTGCATGGCGAAGCCGCCGTCGCCGACCACGGCGCAGATCTCGCGCCCCGGAAAGGCGATGCCGGCGGCGATGGCGTACGGCAGGCCGCAGGCCATCGAGGCGAGCGCGCCCGAGACCGCGAACTGGTGGCCGTCGCCGAGGTCGATGTGCCGGGCGGCGAGCTCGGTGTTCTGGCCGGAATCGGTCGCAAGGATCGCGTCCGCCGCCATGCGCTCGCCGAAGGCCCGGACCACCATCTCCGGCTTCAGCGGGCTGGAGACGCGGCGCTCGGAGGTCCGCATCATCTCGCGCCAGTCGGCCATGCCGGCCTGTGCCGAACGGAGAAACGCGTCGTTCTCCTTGCGCTTGAGACGGTGATTGAGCTCGCGAAGGGTCGGCCCGGCATCGCCGACCAGCCCGGCCTCGACCGGACAGCGGAGGCCGATCCGTTGCGGGTCGGCGTCGATCTGCACGACCCGGGCCTGACCGGGCTTCGGGTAGTACTCGATATAGGGGAAGGTCGAGCCGACGATCAGCAACGCGTCGCACTGCTCCATGATCCCCTGGGACGGGCGGGTGCCGAGGATGCCGATGCCACCGGTCGTATGGGGATGGTCGTCGGGAAGCGCCGCCTTGCCGAGAAGCGCCTTCGCCACCGGCGCCGCCAGGATCCGCGACGTCTCCTCGAGCTCGTCGCGGGCGCCGAGCGCGCCGCGGCCGGCGAGGATCGC
>JBIQKL010000178.1:0-2920 GCA_044506555.1 Hyphomicrobiales bacterium
CGCCCACAAACAAACGACAGGCGTGCCACCCGCGCCCGCCCCGCCCCTTCGGGGGGCAACCTGACCACGCATCGCCCGGCCGCGCTCGCGGCGCGGGAAGGACATCCGGCGCGTCCGCCGGCTTGGGGACGCCGCAGGCTTTCGCTACACATGCCTCCCGAGGAGCCGCTAACGCCGACGCCCATGTCCGATCCGATCGCCATTTCCCTTCCCGACGAGGCCGCCACCGTCGCGCTCGCCGAAGACGTCGCCGCCGTGCTCGCGCCCGGCGACATAGTGGCCCTCCACGGCGACCTCGGCGCCGGCAAGACGACCCTCGCCCGCGCCCTGACAAGGGCGGTCGCCGACGCACCGGGCCTCGAGGTGCCGAGCCCGACCTTCACGCTCGTCCAGACCTACGACGCGCGGGTCCCGATCGCCCATTTCGACCTCTACCGCCTGTCCGACCCCGACGAGCTGGAGGAACTCGGCTTCGACGAGGCGATCGCCGCCGGGGCGGCGCTGGTCGAATGGCCGGAGCGGGCGGCCGGCCGCCTTCCCGCCCGGCGTCTCGACATTGCGCTGGCGATCGCCGGCGACGGCCGCACCGCCGCCATCGCCGGCGACGCCGGCTTCATGGCCCGCCTCGCCCGGAGCCGCGCCGTCCGCGCCTTCCTCGATACTGCGGGGTGGCAGGGCGCGGAACGGCGCCACCTGCAAGGCGACGCGTCCACCCGCCGCTACGAGCGGATACGGCGCCAAGGCAAGCGTGCGGTGCTGATGGACTGGCCGCCGGGGATCGCTCCCCCCGTGCCCGATCCGCGGGTCGTCTTCCGCGCGCAGGACGTGCGGGCGGTGATGGCGGTCGGCGCCGCACTCCGCGAGCTCGGCCTGTCCGCGCCGGAGACCTATGCCGCAGATCCGATGGAGGGGCTCCTCCTCGCCGAGGATCTCGGCGCCGAGCCGGTCCTCCGCGACGGCGCACCCGAACCCGAACGCTACCGGACGGCGCTCGACATGCTCGCCATGCTCCACGCCGCGCCGCGCCCGGCGGTGCTGCCCGTTCCCGGCGGCGGCCGGCACGTCCTGCCGGCGTTCACGGCGGAGGCCTTCGCCATCGAGACGTCGATGTTCCTCGACTGGTACGTGCCGCACGCCACCGGCAAGCCGGCGTCGCCGGCGATGCGCGAGACGTATGACGCCCTGTGGCGGGAGATCATCGCCCGCCTCGCCGGCAAGGAGTCCGGTTGGGTGCTCCTCGACTATCACTCTCCGAACCTGCTCTGGCTGGCGGAAAGGCAAGGACTGGCGCGGCTCGGGGTCATCGATTTCCAGGACTTGATGGTCGGCCCCTCCGCCTACGACGTCGCCTCGCTCTGCCAGGATGCGCGGGCCACGGTGCCGCCGGCGCTCGAGGCGGAGCTCGTCGCGCGTTATGTCGCAGCCCGTCGCGCCGCCGACCCGGGCTTCGACGCCGAGGCCTTCGCCGAGGCCTATGCGATTCTCGCCGTCCAGCGCGCCACCAAGATCCTCGGGATCTTCGTCCGGCTCGCCAATGGCGCCGGAAAGACGGGCTATCTCAAGCACATCCCAAGACTAAGTGAATATCTCGACCGGAGCCTTGCCCATCCGGCTTTGACTCGCTACGCGCTCTGGTACAGGACGTACCTGCCTCAGCAATCCTGAACGACTTCCGACGAGAGCGCCCCTTGCAGAAAGCTTCGCGTCCGAAACGGGCCATGGTTCTCGCCGCCGGCCTCGGCAAGCGCATGCGGCCGATCACCGCCACCGTCCCCAAGCCCCTGATCGAGGTGGCCGGCCGCGCCCTCGTCGATCATGCCCTCGACCGGCTGGAGACCGCCGGCGTCGAGACCGCGGTGGTCAACGTCCACTACCTGCCGCAGCTCATGCGCGCCCACCTCGCCCGCCGGCGCCGGCCGCCGGAGACGGTCGTCTCCGACGAATCGGACAAGCTCCTCGATACCGGCGGCGGCATCAGGAAGGCGCTGCCGCTGCTCGGGGACGAGCCGTTCTACCTGCTCAACTCGGATTCGTTCTGGATCGAGGGCGCACGGCCCAATCTCCGCTGGCTCGCCGGCGCCTGGGACGACACGCGGATGGACGTGCTGCTGCTCCTTGCGCCTACCGTCCGCGCCGTCGGCTATCGCGGCCGCGGCGACTTCCTGATGGACGCCAGCGGCCGGCTCACCCGGCGCCCGGAGCGCGAGGTCGCTCCCTTCGCCTATGCCGGCACTGCGATCCTCCATCCCCGCCTGTTCGACGGCGCGCCCGATGGCGCCTTCTCGCTCAATACGCTCTTCGACAAGGCGATCGAGGCGGAGCGGCTGTTCGGCGTCCGTCTCGACGGGCTGTGGCTGCACGTGGGCACACCGGAAGCGATCGGCGAGGCGGAGATGTCGATCGCCGACAGCGCCGCCTGACGGAGACGATGGCCGCGCCCCGCAACGTCTTCACGATACCGGCGGGCGCGCCGTTCCTTTCCGTCCTGGCCGAGGCGATGCTCGACGGCCGCCTCGGGCCGGTCCCGGATCTCCGCGCCGACCCGCTGGCGCTCGCCGGCACGACGGTCCTCCTGCCGACCCGGCGCGCGGTCCGCGCCTTCCGCGAGACGCTGATCGCCCGCCTCGGCGGCGAGGGGGAAGCCGTGATCCTGCCGGTGATCCGGCCGATCGGCGATGCCGACGAGGAGGAGCACCTGCTCGATCCGGGCGTTACCGACGGCCTCATCCTGCCGCCTGCGATGTCGCGCCTCGCCCGCCAGCTCGCCCTAACCGAGTTGACCCTCGCCTGGGGGCGCGCCATCCGCCGCGACCTCCTCGACCTCGCACCGGGCGAGGCGCTGATGATCCCGGCCTCGGCCGCCGATGCCGCCCGGCTCGCCGCCGACCTCGCCCGCCTGATGGACGACATGGAGGCGGCC
>JBIQKL010000178.1:3020-4698 GCA_044506555.1 Hyphomicrobiales bacterium
CCGTGCCAGTGCCGCTCGCCGAGCGCGCCCGGATCGCCGCCGAGGCGCTCCGCCCCGCCGAGACCACCGACGCCTGGAGCGAGATCCGCGCGACCCGGAACGAGCCGCGGCGCCTCCACGAGGCGCTGGCGGGCGTGACCTATGCCGTCGCCCACAACGAGCGCGAGGAGGCGCTCGCCATCGCCATCGCCATCCGCGAGGCGCTGGAGACGGCGGGCGCCACGGTGGCGCTGGTGACGCCGGACCGGACCATCGCCCGCCGCGTCGCCGCCGAGCTCGGCCGCTGGGGGCTCACGGTCGACGATTCCGCGCCGCTCCGCCTCGATCTGGCGCCCGAGGGCGTCTTCGCTCGGCTGCTCGCGGAGGCGGTCGCGGACCCGGCGAACCCGGCGCGGCTGCTGGCGCTCCTCAAGCATCCCTTCGCCGCCTTCGGGCTCGACCCGTTCGAGTGCCGGCGCGGGGCGCGCATCCTCGAGCTCGCCGTGTTCCGCGGGCGGCGGGGCCACGGCGGCATCGCGCGGCTGGCGACGGCGCTGGCCGAGGCGCGCGCCGAGACCGAGTCCGAGACCGCCCGCCACGTGCCGCTCGCCCGCCGCCGCATCCACCCGGAGGACTGGGGACGAGCCGAACGGCTCGCGGCACAGATCGAGGCGATCCTCGGGCCGATGTACCGGGCCTTCACCGGCACGCCCAGCATCACCGCCGCCGACACCGCGCGTCTCCATTACGAGGCGCTGGCCGCGGCGGCCACCGGCGCAAAGACGAGCACCGGCCTGTTCGACGGTGCCGGCGGCGAGGCGCTCCGCACGCTGCTCGACGGCATCGCCGAAAACTCGCGCCTCGCCATGTCGCCGGCGGAATGGCCGGCCTTCGTCGCAACCCTGATGGCCGGCGTGTCGCTGACCCGGCCGCCCGGCGCCGACCCGCGGATCCACATCTGGGGCACGCTGGAGGCGCGGCTCCAATCGGCGGACCTGATCATCCTCGGCGGGCTCGACGAGAAGGTCTGGCCGGCCGAGACCCGCACCGATCCGTGGCTGTCGCGGGCGATGCGCACCGAGATCGGCCTGCCGCCGCCGGAGCGCCGGCTCGGCCAGTCGGCGCATGACTTCGCGGCGGCCTTCGCCGCGCCAGAGGTCATGATCACCCGCGCCGAGAAGCGGGGCGGGGCGCCGACCGTCGCCTCGCGCTGGCTGCAACGGCTGTTCGCCCTCGCCGGCGAGGAGGCGCGGACCACGCTGACCGTGCGCGGCCAGCGCTACGTAGCTCTCGCCCGCGACCTCGACCGCGGCGAGAACCGGCCGATGCCGGTGGACCGCCCCCTGCCCCGCCCGCCGGTGGAGCGCCGGCCACGGAGTCTCTCGATCACCGAGATCGAGACGCTGGTCCGCGACCCCTATGCGATCTACGCCAGGCACGTGCTCCGTCTCGAGCCGCTCGATCCGCTCGGCCTCGCTCCGGACTACGCGCTGAAGGGCACGCTGATCCACGACGCGATCGGCCGCTTCGGCCAGGACTGGCGCGGCCCCTACGATGCGGCGGCGCTCGAGCGCCTGACCGCCCTCGGCATGGAATCGCTCGAGGAGATCGCGGACTTCCCCGACGTGCATGCGCTCTGGCGCTTCCGCTTCGAGGACATGGCGCGGTGGATCGTCGGCTGGGAGGCGGGACGCGACGA
>JBIQKL010000043.1:0-2902 GCA_044506555.1 Hyphomicrobiales bacterium
CCTCCGGCGCCTAATCTAACCACAATCAGCCCACACAAGCCCGAGGATGACGGGGTGCAGGGGCCGGGTCGGCACGAGGAGATGGAGCGTGCGTTACCTGAGACGAACCCGAGCTCGAGGATTGACGGGGAGCGCAGGGCGGGCGGGAATAGCCCAAAGAGGCGCTCGTGCAGGATCGATTCTGGAACGGTTTGAGCTTTTGACGCGCCGCACTATCGGCGTTAAATAGCCTCCGTCCTGCCGGGTTCCGGCTACAATCGCGGAACGAGGGAATGTCCAGCGCCGATCTCAAGGCGAACCGTCCGCTTTCGCCCCATCTTCAAATCTATCATTGGGCGGCGACGATGTTCGTGTCGATCGCCCAGCGCGCCACCGGGATGGCGCTCTACTTCGGGACGATCCTGCTCGCCTGGTGGCTGCTCGCGGCGGCGACCGGGCCGGAGCACTTCCGTCTGGTGAGCGGCCTCGCCGGGTCGTGGATCGGACTCATCGTCCTCTTCGGCTACACTTGGTCGCTGATGTTCCACGCGCTCGGCGGCATCCGCTACTTCATCTGGGATACCGGCCGCGGCATGGGCAAGCCGGCGCGGGACCAGATCGCGATCGCCAACATCGTCGGCTCGATCGTGCTCACCGTGCTTCTCTGGGTCATCGGGCTTCTGGTGTGGTGATGGCGTCTCCGATGGTCACCCCCCTTCGCCGCGTGCTCGGCCTCGGCTCGGCCCATGAGGGCACGATGCACTTCTGGCGGCAGCGCCTCACCGGCCTGTCCAACCTGATCCTGATCTCGGGATTCGTGATCCTCGTCGTCGCGCTGCTCGGCCGGCCCTACCGCGAAGTCGCCGACATCCTCGGCTCGCCTTTCGTCGCGGTCTGGCTTCTGCTGCTGGCCGTGTCGATCACCGTCCACATGCGGATCGGCATGCAGGTCATCATCGAGGACTACGTCCACGGTCACACCCGCAAGCATCTTCTCCTGATCCTCAACACGTTCTACGCGATCGCGATCGCGGCGGTCTGCATCTTCGCGATCCTCAAGCTCGCCTTCGGAGCCGCCTGACATGGCCGACGGAAGTCCACCCCCCGCGCCCGCCGTCAACGGCCGGGCCTACGCAGTCACCGACCACACTTACGACGTGGTGGTCGTCGGCGCCGGCGGGGCCGGGCTCCGCGCCGTGCTCGGGGCGAGCGAGCTCGGGCTCCGCACCGCCTGCATCACCAAGGTCTTCCCGACGCGCTCGCACACCGTGGCGGCGCAGGGCGGCATCGCCGCCTCGCTCGGCAACATGGCGCCGGACGACTGGCGCTGGCACATGTACGACACCGTCAAGGGCTCCGACTGGCTCGGCGACCAGGATGCGATCGAGTATCTCTGCCGCGAGGCGCCGAACGCGGTCTACGAGCTCGAGCACTACGGCATGCCCTTCTCGCGGACCGAGGAGGGCAAGATCTACCAGCGCCCGTTCGGCGGCATGACGACGAAATACGGCGAAGGTCCGCCGGCCCAGCGCACCTGTGCTGCGGCCGACCGCACCGGCCACGCCATGCTCCATACGCTCTACGGCCAGTCCCTCCGCCATTCGGCCGAGTTCTACATCGAGTATTTCGCACTCGACCTGATCATGGAGGAGGGTGCCTGCCGCGGCGTGATGGCGCTCTCCCTGGAAGACGGCACCATCCACCGTTTCCGCGCCCACAAGACGATCCTCGCCACCGGCGGCTACGGCCGCGCCTATCTCACCTGCACCGGCGCCCATACCCAGACCGGCGACGGCAACGGCATGGTGCTCCGCGCCGGATTGCCGCTCCAGGACATGGAGTTCGTCCAGTTCCACCCGACCGGCATCTTCGGGGCCGGCATGCTGATCACCGAAGGGGTGCGCGGCGAGGGCGGGTATCTGACCAATTCCGAGGGCGAGCGCTTCATGGAGCGCTACGCGCCGCACGCCAAGGACCTCGCCTCGCGCGACGTGGTGTCACGGGCGATGACGGTGGAGGTGCGCGAGGGCCGCGGCCAGGGGTCGGACAAGGACCACATCTACCTGCACCTGTCTCACCTCGACCCGAAGGTGATCCACGAGCGCCTGCCGGGCATCTCCGAATCGGCCCGGATCTTCGCCGGCGTCGACGTGACCCGGGACCCGATCCCGGTGCTGCCGACGGTCCACTACAACATGGGCGGCATCCCGACGAATTATCACGGCGAGGCGCTGACCAAGGCGAACGGCGACCCCGACACGATCATTCCGGGCCTGATGGCGGTGGGGGAGGCGGCCTGCGTCTCGGTGCACGGCGCCAACCGGCTCGGCTCCAACTCGCTGATCGACCTGGTAGTCTTCGGCCGCGCCGCGGCCCAGCGCGCCCGCGCCACGATCGAGCCCAACGAGAAGCACCGCGACCTGCCGAAGGACGCCGGCGACAATGCGCTGGCCCGGCTCGACCGGCTGCGGCACGCGCAGGGCGGCACGCCGACTGCCGAGCTCCGACTCCGCATGCAGAAGGTGATGCAGGAGAACTGTTCCGTGTTCCGCACCGGCGAGGTGCTCGCCGAGGGCCACGAGCGCATCCACAAGGTCTGGGCCGGCGCCGACGACGTCCGCGTCACCGACCGCTCGCTGATCTGGAACTCGGACCTGATCGAGACGCTCGAGTTCGAGAACCTGATCGTCCAGGCGGTGGTGACCATGGATTCGGCGGGCAACCGCACCGAGTCGCGTGGCGCCCACGCCCGCGAGGACTATCCCGACCGCGACGACCAGAACTGGATGAAGCATACGCTGGCCTGGGTCGATCCGGCTGCGCGGACCGTGAGCATCGACTACCGGCCGGTCCACACCTTCACCCTGAGCAACGACGTCAACTACATCGAGCCCAAGGCGCGGGTGTACTGAGCGTCCTGCGG
>JBIQKL010000043.1:3002-20838 GCA_044506555.1 Hyphomicrobiales bacterium
ATGCTGGCGCCGGGGGCGGTATCGGCCTAGATTGGCGTCATGGCGGAGTTGAAGATGCCGGCCCGGCCGGCGCCAACCTATGAGCGCGATTTCCACGCCTGGTCGCAGGATCAGGCGTCGCGGCTTCGTCGTGGCCGGCCGGGGAACGTTGACTGGGAGAACATCGCCGAGGAGATCGAAGGCTTGGGGCGGTCCGACAAGCGAGCCCTCGGGAGCGACCTCAAGATCGTTCTGGAGCATCTCATCAAATGGCGCTACCAGCCGGAGAAGCGGTCGGACAGCTGGCGTGACTCCATCGACGAGCACCGCGACCGCATCGCTCGTATCCTCGACGACAGTCCGAGCCTCGCCGCGTGGCCGAATGAGGTGCTCCCGACGGAGTACCAGCGGGCACGACGGAAGGCGCTTCGGGACACCGGATTGCCGATGGCGGCGGTTCCCGCGATCAGCCCGTTCAGTGCCGAGCAGGCCATCGACCCCGACTACTGGCCAGATTGACCGCCGTTGGGCCCGATTTGTGAGCCCCTGAAAAGCCCGCGCGCGGCCACGTTTTCGCCGGCGGCCCTCCGGCGCGCTGCCCGAATCCGGGCGGAGCATCCCCATGCGTCGGCGTGCGTGCCGGGCGACGGAGGGGACAATGGCCGATACCGACATCACTGACACCGGGGCTCGCCCGGCGACGCCCGTGCACGCCCGTCCGCAGGCGATCTCGCTGAGGAGCCCGGCGGCGAAATTCTTCCTGACCGGGCTGATCACGCTCCTGCTCGTCATCCCGGTCTGGGTGGTGATGATGCTGACCTCGGAGCGGGAGACGCGGCGCGACGACGTCGCCCGCCAGATCGGCCAGGAATGGGGGCAGCCGCAGGCCGTCTACGGGCCGCTGCTGGTCGTTCCCTATCTCGCCCGCGTGCCGGGCAGCGAGGAGGGCCAGACGATGATCGTCCGCCGTCACCTCGTGGTGCTTCCCGAGACGATGACGGCCACGGTGATCACGGAGACCGAGGAGCGCAACGTCTCGATCTACCAGGTCCCGGTCTACACCGCCCAGGTGGCGACCGAAGGCCGGTTCGGCCCGGTCGACCCGTCGCTGTTCGGCGGCGAGATGACGAGCGTGCTCTGGGCCGAGGCATTCGTCTCGGTCTCGGTCGACGATCTCACCGGTATCGAGAACGCGGGCCTGTCGCTCGGCGGCCGCGCGCTGACCCTCGAGCCCGGCGCGAGCCGGCAGGGCACGTTCCCGATGGTCGGCGGCGGCTCGGTCAATATCGGCGCCGGCGTGCATGCGCCGCTCGGCATCGACGGGCCGATCGCCGGCGTCGACTATTCCCTCGACCTCAGGCTCCGCGGCACGGACTCGATCCGCCTCGCGCCGGTGGGGAGGCAGAGCGAGATCGCGATGAGCTCGGACTGGCCGCATCCGAACTTCGCCGTGGGCATGCTGCCGTCGGAGCGGAGCGTCGGTGACGGAGGTTTCGAGGCGACGTGGCGGGTGCCCTATCTCGCCCGGCCGGCGCCGCAGAGCTGGACGCTCGAACGCGACGGCTACTACCGGTTCGGGGGCGAGATGGTGGGGGTCGGCTTCGTCGAGCCGGTCGATTTCTACGCCCTGGTCGAGCGCTCGCTGAAATACGGGCTGATGTTCATTGCCGTCACGTTCCTGGTGGTGTTCGTGCTCGAGACGCTGTCGCCGCACCGCATCCACATCGTCCAGTACTGCCTGGTCGGGCTGGTGCTGGTGATGTTCTTCGTGCTCCTGCTCGCGCTGTCCGAGCGGATCGGCTTCGGTGCCGCGTACCTCGTGGCGGCGGGCGCGACGACGCTGGTGGTCGCGACGTTCGTGGGCCTGGCGCTCGCGAGCCTGATGCGTGGCGTCGTCGGGGCGGCATGCCTCGCCGCCACCTTCGCGCTCCTCTACGCGATCCTGAAACTCGAGGATCTCGCCCTGCTCGCCGGTGCGATCGTCGGCTTCGTGGCGCTGTCCGGCCTCCTGTTCGCGACGCGGAAGGTCGACTGGTCCGGGACGGGACGGCCCGCCGTCGCGGCGCCGGCGGCTCAGAGCCCGTAACGGGAGAGGTCGGGCTGGGTGGCGAGGGCGGCGGCGGTGATCTCCTCGACCCGCTCCAACTCCTCGCCCTCGAGCTCGAGCCGCGGCGCGCGGACCACGGTCGAGGTGCCGCGCACCATGCCTTCGACCACCTTGATGTTCTGGACGAAGCGGTGCGAAACGTCGAGGTGGAGGAGGGGCATGAACCAGCGGTAGATCTCGCGCGCCTCCTCGTACCGGCCCTTGGTCGCGAGCCGGTAGATGGCAACGGTCTCCTTGGGGAAGGCGCACACCAGCCCCGCTACCCAGCCGACGGCGCCGAGCATCAGGCTCTCGAGCGCGAGGTCGTCGACCCCGGTGAAGATCGCATAGCGGTCGCCGAGCCGGTTGACGATGTCGGTGATGCGGCGGACGTCGCCCGAGGATTCCTTCATCGAGACGAAGTTGGGCTCGTCGGCGAGCTCGGCGAACATCGCCGGGGTGATGTCGACCGCATAGGCCACCGGGTTGTTGTAGATCATGATCGGCAGATCGGTGGCCTGGGCCATGGTGCGGAAATGCGTCATCGTCTCGCGCGGGGTGGAGACGTAGCGCATCGCCGGCAGCACCATCAGCCCGTCGAGCTCGAGTTCGGCGGCGCGCTCGGCCAGCCTCGCGGCGGCCCGGGTCGAATCCTCGGCGATGGTCAGCATCACCTTGACGCGGCCGGCGGCGGCTTCCTTCGCGGCGGCGGCGATGGCGATCTTCTCGTCGGCGGCGAGCGTCGAGGCCTCGCCGAGCGAGCCGCAGCAGATCACCGCGTCGACCCCGCCCTCGATCTGGAAGCGGACGTCGGCCTGCACCGCGACGAGGTCGACCTCCTGGTCGCCGTCGAGCTTGGTGGTGATCGCGGAATAAACGCCGCGCCAGGCGCCGTCGGCCATCGGTGTCCTCCCGGTGCAGTGTCGATGAACTGTACCGTCGCACGCGACCGGCGCAAGGCGTCATGTCTCCGGAACGGGGCGGACGAGCCTCTCCCGTCCCGACCGGTTTGACACCGCACCGGCGGCGGTGATCTATGCACGAAATCCCGCCGAATCCGCTCCCGAGGTGACGAACGTGGACAAGCACGATCTTGAGGCGCGCTATCGCGCCGGGCTCGACATCACCCGCGAGGCCGGGGCGCTGGCACTCGACTATTTCCGCCGGCGCGCCTCGCTGCCGATCGAGGACAAGGGCCGGCAGGACTTCGTCTCGGAGGCCGACAAGAAGACCGAGGACCTGATCGTCTCGCGCCTCGGTGCGGCGTTCGGGAACGATTCCGTGCTCGGCGAGGAGGGCGGACTGCGCCAGAAGGGGTCCGCGCTGTGGGTCATCGACCCGATCGACGGCACCTCCAACTTCCTTCGCGGCATCCCGCACTGGTGCGTGTCGGTCGGTCTGGTCGCGGACGGCAAGGCCATGGCGGGCTTTCTCTACAATCCGGTGAACGACGAGCTGTTCTCGGCATGGGCGGGCGGCGGCGCCTGGCTCAACGGCGATCCGATCAGGGTGAGCGGCGTCACCGACATCACCCGCTCGAGCCTCGGCATGGGCTACGCCCACCGCCTGCCGCTCGCGCCCTACATCGCCGAGATGAACGCCTCGCTCGGCGGCGGATGCGACGTGCGCACGCTCGGCTCAGGGGCGCTCGACCTCGGCTTCGTCGCGGCGGGGCGGCTGGACGCCACCTTCTACCGCAACATCAACCTGTGGGACGTGGCCGGCGCCCTCGCCATCGTCGCCGAGGCGGGGGGAACCTGCAGCGATTTCCTCGGCGGCGAGGGAATGATGAAGGACGGCAACGCCATCCTCGTCGCGACCCCGGCGCTCTACGAGCCGCTGCATCGGATGTTCTTCGGCGCGTAGCCGCGCATATCCGAGCTGTCCCGATCCCGCTCCGTTCCCGGAGCGGGACGCGAACGATGCCCTGACCGGCTATTCCGCCGGCGCGGCCGGGGTTTCGGCGTCGTCGGCAGGCGGCGCCGGTTCGGTGGCCTCCGGCGATTCCGGCGCGGGCGCTGCGCCGGGCAGGTCGGCGAACTCGATCTCGGCGGTGTCGCGGAGCGCGCCGATCTCCTTGTCGAAGGTCTCCCGGACCAGTTCCTGCTCGATCCGCTGCCGCTCCTCCTCGAAGGTCGGCGGGGTCTCCATCCGCTTCTCCTCGACCAGGATCACGTGCCAGCCGAAGTCGCTCTTGACCGGGGTTTCTGTGTACTGGCCGGGCTCGAGCGCGAAGGCGGCCTCCTCGAAGGGCTTCACCATCATGCCGCGCTTGAACCAGCCGAGGTCGCCGCCCGAGGCGCCCGAGCCGGGATCCTGGGACTTCTCGGCCGCGATCGCGGCGAAATCGCCGCCGGCGTCGAGCTCGGCGATGATCTCCTTGGCGAGGTCCTCCTGGTCTGTATTGACGAGGATGTGGCGGGCGTGGATCTCCTCGGCCGGCACGAAGTCCGCCATCTCCTGGTCGTAGCGGGCCTTGACCGCGTCCTCGGTGACTGCGGCGAGGAACTTCTCCCTCAGGAACTCGCTGTAGAGGGTCCGGTCGCGGGAGAGCGCCAGCCGTTGCGCCACCACCGGATCGTCGGCGAGGCCGGCGGCCGCGGCGGCGGCGCTGGCGAGCCGCATGTTGATCACCAGGTCGAGCACCGCCGCGTCGCGCCGGGCGGCGGGGACCTGGGCGAGCTGATCGGCGAACTCGGCGCCGGCCAGCGAGAGCTCGCCGGCGGTGATCGGCGTCCCGTTGAGCGTGGCGATGACCGTATCGGCCGTGATCTCCTGGGCGCCGGCGGCAATGGCGCCGCCGATCATCGTCCCGGCGAGCAGGACGAGCGTGCCGGCGAGCCGGCGATAGGTCTGGCGTGGCGAAAACATGGGTGTTGGTCCTGTCCGTCCGTGAGGGCCGTACGTCCCCTCCGCCGTCGGACGGTCAGGGGGCGGGATGGACGGTCATGTCCGGCGCCGTTGACATCCCTTTGCCCCCCTCTTATCTGTCTCCTCGCTTGGCGTCCAGAACGCTTTGAATTCCCACGCTTGGCGTCGTCGGGCTGGGCGCCGTCCCCCGTGGCAATCGGCGACGGCGGGTTCTCCACGGTGCCGCTGGACACGCACAAGGGGCGAGTTTCGCAAGGATCACGGTATGGTCGGCCTCGGCTCACTGGCGCGTAAGCTTTTCGGAAGTTCCAACGACAGGCGCATCAAGGGCTACGGGCCAAGGGTCGCCGCGATCAACGCGCTCGAACCCGAGCTCCAGGCCCTTACCGACGATCAGCTCCGCGCCCGCACTGCCGAGTTCCGGGCCAAGATCGCCGACGGCGCGTCCCTCGACGATCTGCTGGTGCCGGCCTTCGCCACCGTCCGCGAGGCGGCGAAGCGCACGCTCGGCCAACGCCATTTCGACGTGCAGCTGGTGGGCGGCATGGTGCTCCACCACGGTGCCATCGCCGAGATGAAGACCGGCGAGGGCAAGACGCTGGTGGCGACCCTGCCGGTCTATCTCAACGCCCTTTCCGGCAAGGGCGTCCATGTCGTCACGGTCAACGACTATCTCGCCAGCCGCGACGCCGAGTGGATGGGCCGGGTCTACAATTTCCTCGGCCTCACAGTGGGCGTCATCGTCCACGGCCTCAACGACGACGAGCGGCGCGAAGCCTATCGTGCCGACATCACCTACGGCACCAACAACGAATACGGGTTCGACTATCTCCGCGACAACATGAAGTACGAGCTGGACGCGATGGTCCAGCGCGGCCACAATTTCGCGATCGTCGACGAGGTGGATTCGATCCTGATCGACGAGGCGCGGACGCCGCTGATCATCTCCGGCCCGCTCGACGACCGCTCCGAGCTCTACAACACCATCGACACCTTCATTCCGAATCTCACGGCCGAGGACTACGAGGTCGACGAGAAGCAGCGCACGGCGACCTTCACCGAGGCCGGCAACGAGAAGCTCGAGCGGCTGCTGCGCGACGCCGACCTCCTGAAGGGCGAGTCCCTCTACGACGTCGAGAACGTCACCGTCGTCCACCATATCAACCAGGGGCTCCGCGCCCACCGCCTGTTCCAGCGCGACAAGGACTACATCGTGCGGAACGGCGAGGTGGTGATCATCGACGAGTTCACCGGCCGCATGATGCCGGGCCGGCGCTATTCCGAAGGGCTGCACCAGGCGCTCGAGGCCAAGGAGCACGTCCAGATCCAGCCCGAGAACCAGACGCTCGCCTCGATCACCTTCCAGAACTACTTCCGCATGTACAAGAAGCTCGCCGGGATGACCGGCACGGCGTCGACCGAGGCGGAGGAGTTCGGCAACATCTACGGCCTCGAGGTGGTGGAGGTTCCCACCAACCGTTCGATGCAGCGCCAGGACGAGCACGACGAGGTCTACCGGACCGCCGACGAGAAGTTCAAGGCGATCTTCCACCTGATCGAGGACGCCAAGTCCCGCGGCCAGCCGGTGCTGGTCGGCACGACGTCGATCGAGAAGTCCGAGCAGCTCGCCGCGCTGATGCGCTCGAAGGGCTGGCGCCAGCGCGACTTCGCCAATCCCAACGACCTTGCGGAGCTGTTCAGCGACCGCCACGCCACCGAGAAGAACTTCACCATCCTCAACGCCCGCTACCACGAGCAGGAGGCGACGATCGTCTCCCAGGCGGGCGTCCCCGGGGCGGTGACGATCGCCACCAACATGGCCGGCCGCGGCACCGACATCCAGCTCGGCGGCAATGCCGAAATGCGCGTGCGCCACGAGCTCGCCGACATGCCGGAAGGGCCGGAGCGCGAGGCGAAGGAGCAGGAGATCCGCGACGAGGTGGAGCGCCTCAAGGAGAAGGCGCTGGCCGCGGGCGGGCTCTGCATCATCGGCACCGAGCGCCACGAGAGCCGCCGCATCGACAACCAGCTCCGCGGCCGCTCCGGCCGCCAGGGCGATCCAGGGCAGTCGCGCTTCTTCCTGTCGCTGCAGGACGACCTGATGCGGATCTTCATGGCCGAGCGGATGGAGAGCATGCTGCAGAAGCTCGGCCTCAAGGAGGACGAGGCGATCATCCATCCCTGGATCAACCGGGCTCTGGAGAAGGCGC
This sequence comes from Hyphomicrobiales bacterium, assembly GCA_044506555.1. GTDB lineage: Bacteria > Pseudomonadota > Alphaproteobacteria > Rhizobiales > Kaistiaceae > Bauldia. Next base: position 10,149 of record JBIQKL010000043.1, read on the forward strand.
AGCAGAAGGTCGAGGCGCGCAACTTCGACATCCGCAAGAATCTCCTCAAGTTCGACGACGTGATGAATGACCAGCGCCGCGTCATCTTCGAGCAGCGCATCGACCTGATGGGCCAGGAGAACGTCGAGGAGACGGTGGCCGACATGCGCCGCGAGGTCATCGCCGACCTCGTCGCAAAGCACATTCCCGAGAAGGCCTATCCCGAGCAGTGGGACGCCCAGGGCCTGCACGAGGCGGTGCAGCAGGTGCTCAACCTGGACCTGCCGGTCGAGGACTGGGCGAAGGAAGAGGGCATCGCCGACGACGAGGTGCGCGAGCGCATCACCAAGGCGGCCGACGACGCTGCGGCGTCGAAGGTCGAGCGCTTCGGCGCCGACATCATGCGGCAGGTCGAGAAGGCCGTGCTCCTGCAGACGCTGGACCATCTCTGGCGCGAGCATCTCGTGACCCTCGATCATCTCCGCCAGGTGATCGGCTTCCGCGGCTACGCCCAGCGCGACCCGCTCAACGAATACAAGACCGAGGCGTTCGAGCTGTTCGAATCGATGCTCGACCGGCTTCGCGAGGTGGTGACGTCGCAGCTCATGCGGGTCGAGATCGTGCAGCGGCCGCCGCCGCTCGTTCCTGAGGACGATCTCGCCACGCTCGAGGAGACGCATCTCAATCCGCTCACCGGCGAGAACGAGGTGTCGAATTCCGGTGACGGCGCCGCGCTCCAGCGGATGCTGGACGCGCGCTCGGCGAGCGCCGAGATCGACGTCAACGATCCCACCACCTGGGGCAAGGTGCAGCGGAACGCGCCCTGTCCCTGCGGCTCGGGGAAGAAGTTCAAGCACTGCCACGGCCGCTTCGCTTGAGCGGAAGCCGCCGATGAAGGCGCGGCCGCGCGGCTTCTACTACGGACTCCTCGCCTGCACGATCGTCGTCCTGGCGCTGCTTTCGGCCGTCGTCCTCTGGTATGCCTTCCCGTTCTGGCTCGACGAGATGCGTCCCGGCGGGCAGGTGACGCTGGGCCTGGTCTCGTCGATCTTCGAATACATCATCATCCTGGCCTTCACGACGGTGCTCTCGTCGCTGATCCTCGCCCGCATCCGGCAGCAGCGCCGCGAGCGCGAGGCGGAAGAGGAGAGCCGCCGGGTGGCGGCCGCGCGCCGCGCGGAAGTCGCCGAGATCGAGGAGGAGCTCCGCCAGCGGTTCTCGGCGAATCTCCGGCTTTTCGCCGATGTCGCGCAGACGGTCAGCACCATGAACCGGGCCGCGCGCTACGTGCTCGAGGGGCTCCGCTTCGCCACCCGCGGCCCGGCCGAGGGTGACGACGAGGGCGCCATGACGCTCGGCGATGCCGCACACGTTCTCGACGCGTACTATGCCTGGCAGGCCGATCTGGGTCGTCTCGAGATGGCGGCCGGCGCGCTCCAGACCATCCTGCCGCGCCTCCGCCAGCGCGGCCATGCGCTCGGCATGGCCGAGGAGACCTTTTCGCGGGCGGACGGCCTGATGCTCCGCCTCGACGGCCTGACCAGGGTCTCCGAATCCGCGTCAGGGATCATGCATCGTGCGGTTCACGACGTGCTGGGTTCGGCTTCGCGCGCGGACAAGGCGCTGCGGATCATGGATTGCTACCGGGTGACGAACCTCCTTTTCGCCAATGCCGTCTCGCTGATCGAGTATCTCGAACAGGGGGCCACGGCAGGGGGATTGACGGAGACGCCCGCCGTCAGGTCCCTTGTCGCCCTGAAGGAAGGTGTCTCGGGGACGGCCGCCCTGCTGGCCGCCGACGAGCGGGATTTCCGGGCGAAGGTGGATGTCCGTGTCGCGGCGGAGTGAGGAACAGGACCCGCCGCGCCTTCTGGTGGTGGTCAATCTCGGCGCGTCGCGCGCCCAGCGCATGGTCGGCGACGCGCTGGCCTATCTTGCCGTCCACGGCTTCGACCTCGACGTGCGCCGGAGCCACAGTCGGACCGCGCTCGCCGACGTCATCCGCACCTGCGCCGGCGCGGTCGATGCGATCGTCGTCGCCGGCGGCGACGGCACCGTCAACGCGGCGATCCCGGCGCTGATCGAGGCCGGCAAGCCGGTCGGCATCCTGCCTTTCGGTACGGCCAACGATCTCGCGCTGACCCTCGACATTCCGTCCGATCCGCTGGCCGCGGCCGGCATCATCGCGGCGGGGCATCTCAGGCGCATCGATGTCGGCAAGGTGAACGAGGCGTATTTCCTCAACGTCGCCAGCATCGGCCTGGCGGTGAACATCGCCGAGCGCCAGGATGCGGAGCTCAAGCGCCAGTGGGGCATCCTGAGCTATGTCCTCGCCACCGTCGACACGCTCGGCGCGGCCCAGCGCTTCCCTGCGACCATCACCTGCGGGGACCGTTCGGAGCGCGTGCTCGCCTATCAGATCGCGGTCGGCAACGGCATCCACTATGGCGGCGGCCTCATCGTCAGCCCCGAGGCGCGCATCGACGACGGGGTTTTCGACCTCTACGCCATCGAGACGACCTCGGTCGCAAAGCTGATCGCGCTCGCGCCGAAGCTCCGCGACGGGACCCTGGTGGAACGCGACGACGTCGCCTTCTTCCGCGGGCCCACGGCGCGGATCGAGACCGAGACGCCCATGCCGGTGAACACCGACGGCGAGGTGACGACCCAGACGCCGGCGGATTTCACCGTGCTGCCGGGGGTGCTGGAAGTGTTCGCGCCGAATGGGGCGTCGCGTCGCCGCCGCTGATCGCGATCGGCGCCGGTCAGTTGGCCGTCGGCGGCGGGACGTCGAGGCCGGTGGGCAGGAACTTGGTGCTGCTGGTGCCGGAGGTCGCGACGTCTTCTTCCGGCCAGTCGAAATCGCTTGCCACCCGCCGGGTCGGCTCCGCCGTGGCGGCGGCCGGGGCCGGGGCGGGTTCCGTCGCGACCGTTGCCGCGGGCGCCGGTGCCGGCTGAGGGGGCAGCGCGGCCTGCGGCTTCGGTGCTGGTGCCGGCGCGGGTGCCGCGGCGGCCTGCGGTGCCGGCTCGGGCTCGGGCGCCGACGTGTTCACGGTCGCGGTTTCTGTCGCGTCGGGTTCGGGGTCGCCGGCCTTGTTCTTGCCGAACACGCGCTTGAGGAGGGGCGTGCGCGTGGCGTCGGCGGCGCTGGCGGCCTGCTCGGCGGCGAGCTGGTCCGCGACCTTCTGCGTCTGCGCGGCGAGCTGATTCGCGTCCTTCTCCAACTTGCCGCTCAACGCCGCGATCCGGGCGTTGTCGGAGGTCTGCTTGGCCGTCACCGCGGTCGCGATCCACGCGGGCACGGTGTAGGCGGGACAGGCGCCGGTCGGGTTGAAGCTCTTGCCGCCGGCATCGGCATTGAACACGTAGCGCTTCTCGCAGACCTCGACCGTCGGCGCCTGGCGGGTCACCTCGAAGGCGTCGTAGCCGTCCTTGAGGTTCATCCAGAAATCCATGTTCGGATCGCCGCGGTGCCGCGCCAGGTTCTCCGGGGTCAAGCGGAACGGATAGGCCTGGATCTGGAACTGGCGCTGGCCGCCCTTGAAGGCATCGCGGGCGAGCGCGAAGATCTCGCCGGCGTCCTCGTCGGTCATCGAATAGCAGCCGGCCGAAGAACAGGCCCCGTGCACCATGATGTGGGTGCCGGTGCGGCCATAGGCGCGGTCGTAGGTATTGGGGTAGCCGATGTTGAACGACAGGTAATAGCTCGACTTCGGATTCATCTGCGCCGGCGTGACGGTATAGAAGCCTTCCGGCGCCTGCCGGTCGCCTTCCTTGATCTTGGGGCCGAGCACGCCGGACCATTTGCAGATGTCGTAGGTCTTGAGCAGCGCATACTTGCCGCTCGGCAGCTGCTTCCAGATCTCGAGCTTCGATTCTTCCTTGAACAGCCGGACCAGGATCGGCGACGTCTCGCTCATCCCTTGCGACTTCATCTCGTGGACGAGCTTCTGCGAGACCGGCCGCATCTCCTTCGGCATGTTGGAGGACGCCTCGGTGCAGGCGGCGAGCGCCAGCCCGGCGACCCCCATGAGCACGGCGCGGCGTATGGCGGCGAAGTTCCGGAAGTTCATACGCTAAAGCCCTCGAGACCCGTTCCGCCCTCTGCCAGCCCGATCCTGCACTCGTAACCTGGGTAACCTTGACGGTTGGTTACGGCCGACCATCCGATTCCGAGCCCGATTCTCGCCCGCTATGCGGCAGGAGCAAGGCGTCGTCTTCGTCCAGTCCTTTCAAATGGTTCGGCCGATTGCAAGGTACTTGTCGCGCCGCTGGCGGCGAACTTCGTCGGGCGGCAGGTTGGCGAGCGCGGCAAAGGCCGCCTCGATGGCGTCCCCGGTCGCGTCGATGGCATCCTCGCGATGACGCTGGGCGCCGCCCACCGGCTCGGGAATCACGGTGTCGATGACGCCCATGCGGTGAAGGTCCTGGGCGGTGATCTTCATGTTGGTGGCGGCGTCCTGCGCCCGGCTCGAATCATGCCAAAGGATCGACGCGGACGCCTCCGGCGAGGCGACGGTGTAGATCGAATGCTCGAGCATCAGCACCTTGTTGGCGGTGGCGATCGCCACTGCGCCGCCCGAGCCGCCTTCGCCGATCACCACCGCGACGTTCGGCACGCCGAGCCTGAGGCAGGCCTCGGTCGAGCGGGCGATCGCCTCGGCCTGGCCGCGCTCCTCCGCGCCGATGCCCGGATAGGCGCCGGCGGTGTCGACCAGCGCCAGCACCGGCAGGCCGAAACGGTCGGCCATCTCCATGATCCGCACCGCCTTGCGGTAGCCTTCCGGCCGCGCCATGCCGAAATTGTGCCGGATGCGGCTCTCGGTGTCGTTGCCCTTCTCCTGGCCGATGACCGCGACCGGGCGACCGCGGAACCGGCCGATCCCGGTGACCACAGCGGCGTCCTCGGCGAACTTGCGGTCGCCGGCGAGCGGGGTGAATTCCTCGATCAGGCGTTTGGCATAGTCGACGAAATGGGGCCGGTCGGGGTGGCGCGCGACCTGCGTCTTCTGCCATGGCGTGAGCTTGGCGTAGATGTCGGCGAGCGCCTGGTCGGCCCGCGTCTCGAGCCGGTTGATCTCGTCGCTGACGCCGACGGCATCGCCCTGGTCGCCGAGCGCCCTGAGTTCCTGGACCTTGCCCTGGAGGTCGGCGACGGGCTTTTCGAAATCGAGATAGGTTCGCATTCGCGGTCCAGATTGGCGCGTGCGGAGGGGAGCCCGCCCGGGCCGGCTAAACGGCCGGCAAACTGGCCTTCAGCCGGGATCGTGTCAAGTTTGTGGGCGCTATCCTTCGCGCGCGAGGGGATGGTGGGCGGCGACCAAGGCCCGGAGCCGCTCCTCGAGGACGTGGGTGTAGATCTGCGTGGTGGAGATGTCGGCATGGCCGAGCAACTGCTGGACGACGCGGAGGTCGGCGCCGTTCTGGAGAAGGTGGCTGGCGAAGGCGTGCCGGAGCACGTGCGGGGAGACCTTGGCGGTGGCGATGCCGGCGGCGGCGGCCAGCGTCTTGAGGTCGCGGGCGAAGGCCTGGCGGGTCAGGTGTCCGCTCTCGCTGAAGGCCGGGAACAGCCACGGCGAGCTCTCCGCCCCGGCCGCTTTCCGCGCCGCGAGATAGGCGGCGGTCGCCGCCCGCGCCTTGTCGGACAAGGGCACGATCCGCTCGTGGCCGCCCTTGCCGCGGATCGTGAAGTAGCGGGCGTCGCTGCGGACCACGGAGGCCTTGAGCCCGACCAGCTCGGAAACCCGGAGGCCGGTGGCGTAGAGAAGCTCGACCAGGGCATTGAGCCGGTGGGCCCGCACCGCCTCGGCCGGCGGCAGCCCCTCGCCGGCCGCAAGCGTTGCCGCGGTTTCGATCAGCCGGTCGACCTCGGCCTCGCTCAGCACTTTCGGCAGGCGCGCCGCCTTCCGCGGTCCCTCGATGGTGCCGGCGGGATCGTCGGTGCTGATCCCCTCGCTGAACAGGAAGCGGTGGAACTGGCGGATCGCCGACAGGCGGCGGGCGACCGAAGGTGCCGCGAAGCCGCGGCCGTCGAGATCGACGAGATAGGCGCGGATGTCGGCGGTTCGGACCCGCTCGAAGGGGCCGACGAAGGCGCCGTAGTCGGCCAGGTCGCGGCGATAGGCGTCGAGCGTGTTCCTCGCGGCGCCGCGCTCGGCGCTCATCATCTCGAGGAACGCCTCGACGTGGTGACCCCCCTTGCCCCGGGTCATGGCCCGGTCGAGCCCGTCCCGGCCACGGCGTCGCCTTCGACGTCGGCCGGGGCCGGCGGCGGAGCAGGTGCGGGCACCGGCTTCGGGTCGAGGCGGCTCGGCGGCAGCCGGATCGTCATCTCCCGCGTATTGGGCTCGACGAAATTGCCGAGGGAGAAGACGATCGCGGCAAAGACCGCGACGATGAACACCAGCGATACCAGGAAGCGGAAGACGGTCGGCATGACGCCCTGTTTTCGGCCAGCCGAAGGCCGGTTTCAAGCATGGCCGAAGAGCCTGCCTTGACATCAAGGCCGGAAAGCGGCTCTAGCTCGGTATCCCATGGACCTCACGAGAATGGCGACAGGCCCCGCAACGACAGTGCTGGAGACCGACGAGCCCGGGGCGGATCGGATTCTCCGCCGTCTCGGGGGGCGGACCATCGTCATGGTGGGCATGATGGGCGCCGGCAAGTCGTCGATCGGCCGCCGCCTCGCCAACCGTCTCGGCCTCGCCTTCGTCGACGCCGACACCGAGATCGAGCAAGCCGCCAACGCCACCATCTCGGAGATCTTCGACACCCACGGCGAGGCCTATTTCCGCGACGGCGAGCGGCGCGTCATCCAGCGCCTGCTCGACGGCGTGCCGAAGGTGCTGGCGACCGGCGGCGGCGCGTTCATCAACGCCGAGACCCGGGCGGCGATCCGGTCCGCCGGCGTCTCGGTCTGGCTGATGGCCGACCGCGACCTGATCCTGCAACGGGTACGGCGCCGCTCGAACCGGCCGCTTCTCAAGACCGCCGACCCGGAGGCGACGGTCGACCGGCTGCTCGCCGATCGCAACCCGATCTATGCGGAGGCCGACATCCACGTGCAGTCCCGCGACGTCGCCCACGAGATCGTCATCGGCGACATCCTGGCCGCCCTCGAGGACTGGCTGGCCCGCCATGCGAGCGAAGCGGGGAATGCAACATGAGCGCCGTCGACCCCGGGCTGCCGCGACGGCCGCGCACCATCGTCACCGTCGAGCTCGGCCCGCGTTCCTACGAGATCGTCATCGGCCGCGACCTGGTCGACACCGCCGGCACCGAACTCGCCGCCCGGCTCCCCGGGGCGCGCGTGGCGATCGTCACCGACGAGACCGTCGCCGAGCACCATCTCAGCCGGCTGGGCAAGACGCTCGACGCGGCCGGCATCGAGCATGTCTCGATCGTCGTCCCGCCCGGCGAGGGCTCGAAGAGCTTCCCGGGCTACGAAACCGTGCTCGAGGCGCTGCTCGCGGCCCGGATCGAGCGGAACGACGCCGTCCTCGCCTTCGGCGGCGGCGTGGTCGGCGACCTCGCCGGCTTCGCGGCCGGCACCGTGCTCCGCGGCATCCGCTTCGTCCAGATGCCGACGACGCTGCTGGCCCAGGTGGATTCCTCGATCGGCGGCAAGACCGGGATCAACACCGGCCACGGCAAGAACCTGGTCGGCGTCTTCCACCAGCCGAGCTTCGTCCTCGCCGATTCCGGCATCCTCGATTCGCTGCCCGAGCGCGAGTTCAACGCCGGCTATGCCGAGGTCGCCAAGTGCGGGCTGATCGGGGCGCCGGATTTCTTCGCCTGGCTCGAGACCAACTGGCGCGCGGTCGCCGCCGGCTGGCCGGAGCGCGAGCAGGCGATCGCTGCGGCCTGCCGGGCCAAGGCGGCGATCGTCGCCGCCGACGAGCGCGAGAGCGGCGTCCGCGCGCTTCTCAATCTCGGCCACACCTTCGGGCATGCGCTCGAAGCCGCCACCGGCTATTCGGGCAGGCTGCTGCATGGCGAGGGGGTGTCGATCGGCATGGTCCTGGCCTTCGGCCTCTCGGCCAAGCTCGGCTATTGCAAGCCTGACGACGTGAGGCGCGTCGTGGCCCATCTCGCCGATGTCGGCCTACCGACCCGGATCTCGCAGATTCCGGGCGAGCGCCCCGGCGTTGACACGCTGATGAGCCTGATGGCGCAGGACAAGAAGGTTTCGCGGGGCAAGATAACCTTCATCCTGGCCAAGGGCATCGGCCGCGCCTTCATCGCCAAGGACGTCCCGATCGACGCCGTCCGCAAGTTTCTCGAGGAAAGCACCCGACACTGATCCGGCGCCGCCGGTGCCCCCACGATGAGCGACACCCTACCCAGCATCCTCCTTGCGGTCTTCCTGCTCGCCGCCAACGCGTTCTTCGTCGCGGCCGAGTTCGCGCTGGTGAAGACGCGCGGCTTCCGCATGGAGGCGCTCGCCGAGGAGAACCGCTTCGGCGCGCGGCTCGCCCGCCACATGCTCCGCAACCTCGAGCCCTATCTCGCCTGCTGCCAGCTCGGCATCACGATGGCGTCGCTCGGGCTCGGCTGGGTCGGGGAGCCGGCAGTGGCGGCGCTGCTGACGCCGGTGCTGACGCCGCTCGGCATGCCCGAGGCGGCGCTCCACTTCACCGCGTTCCTGATCGGCTTCCTGGTGTTCTCGTCGCTGCACATCGTGCTCGGCGAGCAGGTGCCGAAGACGCTGGCTATCCGCGAGCCGGAACCGGTGTCGCTGTGGATCGCCTGGCCGCTCCACCTGACATACCTGCTGTTCTTCCCGCTCAACTGGCTGCTCAACGCGGCCTCGCGCTCGGTGCTGCGCCTGCTCGGGGTGCGGGAGGCGACGCACGAGGAGATCCTCACCGACGTCGAGATCGAGGGGCTGGTCGAGGTCTCGGCCGAGCACGGCAAGATGGAGGAGAGCCAGGCCGAGTTCATCCACAACCTGTTCCGGCTGGGCGAGCTCGCCGTCGAGGACGTGATGGTCCACCGCACCGACATGCATGCGGTGAACCTCGCCGAGCCGACCGGGAAGATCATCGACGACATCCTCGCGAGCCCCTATACGCGCGTGCCACTGTGGGAGGACCAGCCGGAGAACATCGTCGGTGTCGTCCACACCAAGGACCTCGTGCGCGCGCTCAAGGCCGCCGGCGACGATGCCAGCCGGATCGACATCCGCTCCATCGCCAAGAAGCCGTGGTTCGTGCCGGACACCACCGACGTCACCGCCCAGCTCAACGCCTTCCTCAAGCGAAAGTCGCATTTCGCCCTTGTGGTCGACGAGTACGGCGAGGTGCAGGGGCTGGTCACCCTCGAGGACATCATCGAGGAGATCGTCGGCGAGATCTCCGACGAGCACGACATCGTCGTCCAGGGCGTCCGCCCGCAGCCGGACGGCTCGGTCAACGTCGACGGCGCGGTGCCGATCCGCGACCTCAACCGGGCGACGGGCTGGGAACTGCCCGACGAGGCGGCGACCACCGTCGCCGGCCTCGTCATCCACGAGGCCCGCATCATCCCCGAGCCGGGCCAGGCCTTCACCTTCCACGGCTTCCGGTTCCAGGTGCTGCGCAAGAACCGGAACCGGATCACCGCGCTCCACATCACGCCGGTGCCCCGCGAGGCGTCCGCCGACGCGGCGTGAGCGGCCGTCCTACGCCAGCAGCCGCCGGGCGTCCGCCGCGGTCAGCGGGGCGGGACGCTCGACGGTCGAGCGGATGCGGACATGGCGTCGCTCCGCGGCGGCGACGAGGATCGACTCCATGACGTCGACGACGTGGGCGGCGAGCCGCCCGGAGCAGCGCGGTTCGCGATTGCGGTTGACCGCGTCGATCAGGTCGGCGACGCCGAGCATCCGGTAGTTGGCCTGGAGCGGGCTCGCCGCCGGCCAGTTCGGCGTGCCGAACGGCTCGACGCCGGCATCGGCCCTGGTGTAGTCGGCCGCCCCGGCGGAATAGGAGACGATGCCGCCGAAGAAGTTGGGGTCGGGGACCAGCATCGATCCCTTCTCGCCATAGAGCTCGATCGGATTCGGGTGGCCGTGCTTCCAGACGTCCCAGCTCGCGCCGAGCGTGACCTGGGCGCCGGAGGCGAATTCGAGCACCGCGTTGATCGTGGTCGGGGTCGTAACCTTGATCGTCCTGCCCTTCATCGGGCCCTCGGCGCTGACCAGGCGCTCGGGGAAGCCCTTCTTCGCCATGGCGATCACTGCCTTCACCGGGCCGAGGAGGCTCACCAGGGTGGTGACGTAATACGGCCCGATGTCGAAGATCGGCCCGGCGCCGGGCTTGAAGAAGAAGCCGGGATTGGGGTGCCAGTGCTCCATGCCGTGGCTCATCACGTAGGCACTGCCGGCGACCACCGGGCCGATGGTCCCCTTGTCGATCAGCCGGCGGGCGAGCTGCGGCGCGCCGCCGAGGAAGGTGTCCGGAGCGCCGCCGAGCTTGACGCCGCGGCGGTCGGCCTCGGCGACGAGTTTCTTGGCGGCGGCCGCGGACAGCGCCAGCGGCTTCTCCGAATAGGCGTGCTTGCCGGCCGACAGGATCGCGGCGGTGACGTCGTAGTGGGCGGCGGGGACGGTGAGGTTGATCACCGTGTCGATCTCGGTGCTCTTGAGGAGGCCGTCGACGCTGTGGGCGGCCACGCCATACTTCGCGGCCTTGGCCTTGGCCAGCGGCGCCTTGAGGTCGGCGCAGGCGACGAT
>JBIQKL010000043.1:20938-32396 GCA_044506555.1 Hyphomicrobiales bacterium
TCGAGATCAGCGCCTCGATCGGACGGAAGCCGTCGGCGAGCGGCTCGTACTCGAAGGCGTGGGTGTGCCAGGCGAGCTTGAGGCCGCGCTCGGCCAGCGGGGCGACGTTCTCGCCGAGCGTGGCGGCGAAGGCCTGCCAGCCGGCGCGGTCCTTCGGCCGCTGCTCCTCGACCAGGTAGGGAAGGATCGCCGCCTCGAGGCCGAGCGTCTCGGCGATGCCGATGAACGCCGCGCGGTCGGAGAGGAGGAGGTCGACGGGGAGATGCGCCGTCGGGCACGTGAGTCCGACCGCGTCGATCTTCCGTCGGAAGCCTTCCGCGTCGTCGCCGAAGGCGCCGCGATAGGGCTCGACCGCATCGAAGCCGATCCGCGCGAGTGCCTCCAGCTGGGGCTCGAGCGGCAGGAAATTGCGCGCGCTGTAGAGCTGGAACGATATCCGGTAGTCGCTCATCTTTGGGTTCTTCTTTCGTCGGGAATGCGAGACGGGATCGCAGGCAGCGGTCCCTCAGATGCGTTCGCCGCTCTTCGCATCGAAGAGCGAGGCGTGGGAAGGCTGGAACCAGGCCTGGATCGTCTGGCCGGGCGGGAAGGAATCGTCGGGACCGATGCGCACCGACACGGTTTCGGCGCCGACCGTGCCCCATAGCAGGGAATCGGCGCCCATGGGATCGATCAGGCTGACCTCGATCGGCAGTGCCGAGGGACCGCCGGCGGCCTTCACGTCCATCTGCTCGGGGCGGACGCCGAGCACCACCGGGCGTCCGTCGTCCGGCGTGCCGGCAAAGTCGTAGCCGCCGAGATGGACCAGCGCGCCATCGGCGAGGCGGATGGCGATCGCCGCGCCGTCATGGGCGAGCGTCCCCTCGACGAAGTTCATCGCCGGGGAGCCGACGAAGCCGGCGACGAAACGGTTGACCGGCCGGCGGTAGATCTCCTTGGGCGGGGCGAGCTGCTGGATGACGCCGCCATGCATCACCGCGACGCGGTCGGCCAGCGTCAGGGCCTCGATCTGGTCGTGGGTGACGTAGATCATGGTCGAGCCGAGCTGGCTGTGCAGCTTCTTGATCTCGACCCGGAGCTCAGTGCGGAGCTTGGCGTCGAGGTTGGAGAGCGGCTCGTCGAAGAGGAACACGTCGACGTCGCGGACCAGCGCCCGGCCGATGGCGACGCGCTGGCGCTGGCCGCCGGAGAGCTCGGCCGGACGGCGCTGGAGCAGCGGCTTGATCTGGAGGAGCGAGGCGGCCTTCTCGACGCGGGCGGCGATCTCGTCCTTCGGCACGCGGGCGACGCGGAGGCCGAAGGTGAGATTCCTCTCGGCGGTCATCTGCGGGTAGAGCGCATAGGACTGGAACACCATGCCGATGCCGCGGTCCTTCGGCTCCATCCAGGTGACGTTCCGGCCGTCGATCCAGACCTGGCCGGAATTGATGTCGAGCAGCCCGGCGATGGCGTTGAGGAGCGTTGACTTCCCGCAGCCGGACGGCCCGAGCAGCACGATGAACTCGCCCGACGCGACGTCGAGGTTGAGGTCCTTCAGGACCTTGAGGTGGCCGAAGGCGACGCCGAGATTCCTGACCGATACCTCCGCCAAGGGCTCTATCCTTTCACCGCGCCGGCGGCGATGCCGCGCACGAACCAGCGGCCGGAGACGAAGTAGACGAACAGCGGCACCGCCGCCGTGAGGATCGTCGCCGCCATGTTGATGTTGTACTCGCGCACCCCGGTGGTCGAGTTGACGATGTTGTTGAGCTGCACCGTCATCGGCCAGTTGGACCGGCCGGCGAAGACCACGCCGAACAGGAAGTCGTTCCAGATGCCGGTGACCTGGAGGATGACCGCGACGATGGTGATCGGCACCGACATCGGCACCATGATGTAGAAGAAGATGCGCCAGAAGCCGGCGCCGTCGACCCGCGCTGCCTTGAACAGCTCGACCGGCAGCGAGGCGTAGAAATTCCGGTAGAGGAGCGTGAGCAGCGGCATGCCGAAGATGGTGTGGATGATGATGATGCCGGGCAGCGTCGCGAACAGGCCGACCGACGAGAGGCCGATGATCAGCGGGTAGATCACCACCTGGTAGGGGACGAAGGCGCCGAAGACGAGCAGCGCAAAGAGGAGGTTGGCGCCCTTGTAGGGCCAGTAGGTCAGGGCGTAGCCGTTGAGCGAGGCGCAGACGATCGAGACGATCACGCTCGGCACGGTGATCTTCACCGAGTTCCAGAAGCCTGGCGAGAGGCCGTGACAGTCGAGTCCGGTGCACGCGTTGAACAGCGCGTCGATCCACGGTTGGATGGTCGGGTCGGCGGGCAGGTTGAAGAGGTTGCCGAGCCTGATCTCCGGCATCGTCTTCAGCGACGTGACGATCATGATGTAGAGCGGGATCAGGAAGAACAGCGCCGCTACCACGAGGAAGGCGTAGAGGCCGATCCGGCCGGGCGAGAGCCGCTTCGGCTTCGGCCCGTGCGGCTCGGCGCGCTCGCCGGCGGCGATCTCGGTCACGGGGGCGGCCGCCGCCTCGCGCGCGCTCATGCGGCGGCTCCTGCCGGCTTCCGGTTCCGCCGCCACATCAGGATGCCGCCGATCGCGATCACCAGGAGGATCGGGAGCAGCATCATGGTCGCCGCCGCCATGCCGAGCCCGACGTTCTGGCGGACGGTGATCAACTGGATGACGTAGACCGCCGGCATCGTGGTGGCATAGCCCGGCCCGCCGCCGGTCATGGCGATGACGAGGTCGTAGACGCGGACCACGTTGACGCATTGCAGGACGAAGGCGGTGGCGACGGCGCCGCGCATCATCGGCAGGCCGATGAAGAGATAGGCGCGCCAGTTGGGGATGCCGTCGACCTTCGCCGCCTTCCAGATCTCCTGGTCGATGCCGCGGAGGCCCGCGAGCAGGATCGCCATGGTGACGCCGGCGCCCTGCCAGATGCCGGCGACGACGAGGCCGTAGATGGCGAGCCGGGGATCGACCAGCGGCGCGAAGGTGAAGCTCTCCCAACCGAGATTCCGCATCGCCGACTGGAGGCCGAGATTGGGGTCGAGCGCCCACTGCCAGACGAGTCCGGTGACGATCAGCGACATCGCGAAGGGATAGAGGAAGATCGAGCGGAAGGTGTCTTCCTGGCGGATCCGCTGGTCCATGAAGACGGCGAGCAGGTACCCGAAGACCAGATTGCAGGCGATCGACAGGCCGCCGAAGATCCAGATGTTGTGGACGGCGACGAGCCAGCGGTCGGTGGCCCAGAGGCGCCGGTACTGCAGGAGACCGATGAAGTCCCAGTTCGGAAAGAGCTTCGAGGAGGTGAAGGACCACAGCACCGAGAAGCCGATGCCGATCACGAACACGCCGACCGCGACGAGGATCATCGGGATCGTGCCGATGATCGAGCTGAGCTGGAAGCGGCGCTTCCTGGTCGGAGCCATCGTTATCGCGGTCACGGGGCCTGGTCGCTGCTGATTGACGGTCGCGGCGTCATGCCGCCTTGGCGGACGGAGCCCCACCGCCACGTCCGGCGCTGCCGCGACGGGCGGAACGCCGGGCACCGCGAGCGGTGCCCGGCATGGGGCCGGTGCGCAGCCCTAGTCGGACAGCTCGATGATCTGGGCGAACTGCGCCGCCGCGTCCTCGGGCGTGACCGAATCGTCGGCGAAGAAGTTCGAGACCAGTTCGTTGATCTGCTGGTTGGTGTTCTCGGTGATGAACCGGTTGGTCGCCGGCACGATCTTGGCCGGATCCTCGACAGCCTGCAGCGCCTTCTGCATGCACGGATCGGCGGTCGACATGTCGACGTCGGCGCGGACCGGCATCGAGCCCTTGGCGTTGTTGAAGGCGACCTGCACCTCAGGGCTGATGATCAGCTGGGCGAGGCGCTTTTGGGCGGCCTCGACCTCGGGGTCGTCCTGCTTGAAGAAGACGAAGATGTCGCCGTCGGTGGAGACCAGCGGCTTGTCCTCGTTGAGGCCGATCATGCAGCCGAAGTCCTCGACGCCCGTCATCCCGGCGGCCGCGAACTCGCCGCGAGCCCAGTCGCCCATCACCTGGAGCCCCGCCTTGCCGGTGATCACCAGGTTGGTCGTGTCGTTCCAGTTGCGGTTGGCGTAGCCGTCGTCGGTCAGCGTCTTGAGGGCGCGGAGGTCCTTGAAGACCTGCACCATCTCCGGACCGCCGGCGAGCCCCGCGTCCTTCTCCTCGAGCATCTTGTTGCGGTTCTCGACGCCGAGCGCCTCGGTGATCATGTCCTGGAAGAGGAGCTGGATCTGCCAGCCGTTGCCGTCGCCGCCGATGGCGAAGGGAATGATGCCGGCATCGCGGAGCTTCGGTGCGGTCTCGATGAACTCGGCGAAGGTGCGCGGCTCGGGTACCCCGGCCGTCTCATAGGCATCCTTCGAATACCAGGCCCAGTAGTTCGAGTGGATGTTGACCGGTACGCACCACCACTTGCCGTCGATCAGGCAGGCCGAATTGATCTGCTTCGGCCGGATCACCTCTTCCCACTTGCCCTCGGTGGCGACCTCGGTGAGATCGAGCAGCTGGCCGTTGGCGATCAGCTCCTCGTACTGGCGGCCGGGGTTGAACTGCGCCGCCTCGGGCGGATCGCCGCCGAGAACGCGCTGCATGACCGTGGCGCGGGCGGTCTCGCCGAGGGCGATCGCGCTGTCGACCCACTTGTCGCCCTCGCCGTCATTGTCGAGCGCCTTGGCGAATTCGGCGACGGCGGCGGCCTCGCCCTTCGAGGTCCACCAGTGGATGACCTCGATGTCGGCCGCCGAGGCGACCGTCGGCGCGAGCAGGGCAGCGAAAGCGGCCATACCCATGAGTTTCGTGCGAAGCGTCATTTCCTTCCTCCCTTGGCGCGTAGCGCTTGTGTGAACGATCGATGCCTTCACCACGGCTGGTCCTCCGCCAGCTGCAATCGATTACATCAATCCGATGGAAACGTGAGGCGTCGTGCAACTCCCTGTGCTCGCGGTCTTCTCCGGGCCGCTGAAATCGTTTACATGGAAGTCTAACCCAAGAAGGGCGGATGTCAACGCTCTCGCCAGGGACTAAACTCAGGCGGAATCGCGGACGATGGGCGACGACACCCGACATTCTCCTGCCATGAGCCGAACACGAAAGCCCGCCCGCCGCACGGCGCTGCCAGCGGCCGCGACCATCCTCGACGTTGCCCGCCGCGCCGGCGTCTCGACCGCCACGGTGAGCCGCGCGCTGGCCGTGCCGGACCGGGTGGCGGAGGAGACGCGCGCCAAGGTGATCGCCGCGATCGCCGCCACCGGCTATACGCCCAACGCCTCGGCCCGGAACCTGCGGGCGCGCTCGACCAAGATCGTGCTGGCGCTGGTGCCGGATCTGAACAACACGTTCTTCACGCCGATCCTCAATGCGATCGAGGACGTGCTGTCGGCGGCCGGCTACGGCATGATCATCGGCGACACCCGCGGCAACGCCCGGAAGGAGGCCCACTACACCCGCTTCATCCGGGCGGGGCAGGTCGACGGCGTCATCCTGTTCACGGGACACCTGCCTTGCGACGGCGACATGACCCCGGCGCTGCAGCGGGTTCCGATCGCGCTGGTCTGCCAGGAGATCGCCGGCGACGATCGCTTCTCGGTCTTCGACGTCGACAACCGCGATGCGGCGCGGCGGGCGGTGGCCTTCCTGACCGACGCCGGCCATCGCCATATCGGCAACATCGCCGGCGCCGACCACAACATCGAAGCGCGCGAGCGGCTCATCGGATTCCGCGACGGCATCGCCGCCCTCGGCCTCGCGATCGACGAGGAGGCGATCTGGCCCGGCGGATTCCGCTTCGAGAACGGCGTCGCGGCGGCGAAGCGCTTCCTCGCCCTTAAGAAGCGCCCGACGGCAATCTTCGCCGCGGCGGACGATGCCGCGATCGGCTTCATCCGGACCGTCCGCGACGCCGGCATCGGGACGCCGGAGGACGTTTCGGTGATCAGCTTCGACGACATCGACTATGCCCGCGTGATCGACCCGCCGCTGACCACCATGCGGCAGCCGCGCGGCGAGCTCGGTCGGCTCGCCGCGGCCGACCTCCTGGCACGGATGGGGCGCGACGCGCCCGACCTGCCGCCGACGCGGGCCCGGCTCCGCTGCGAGCTCGTGCTTCGGTCGAGCGTGCGGAAGATCGAAGGCGCCGCGGCGGACGGCGGAACGGGCAAGCGCCGGTCGCGGGTTCCGCGGCGCCCTGCGGGGAAGGCGGAAGCCTCGGCATAGAGTGAGCCGCACCGGACGCGTGTGGCCGGGGATCGCTGAACAATGCTCTCCGGACCGGGTGGTGGGCACGGCTGGCGCCTCCGTCGCAGGCGTGTCACAAATGTTCATATGTTTGCGGCACGCGAGCGGCCGCGTGAAACGAGGTCAGGGACGCCCGATGAGCATCGTCCGGAAGCACCAGGTCGACTTCAAGCTGTTCGACAGGCCGGAAGTGCCGTCGCGGAGCTACAAGGCCGGCGACGTGGTCGTCCGCGAAGGCGAGGCGGCCAAGGAGATGTTCGTCGTCCGGAGCGGCCGGGTGTCGATCCGGGTGCACGGCAAGACCATCGAGGAGGTCGGCAGCGGCGGCATGTTCGGCGAGATGGCGCTGATCGACCATTCGCCGCGGAGCGCCACGATCGTCGCCGAAGAGGATTCGGTACTGGTGCCGATCAACGAGCGGCTGTTCGTGATCCTGGTCCAGGACACGCCGTTCTTCGCCCTCGACGTGATGCGTGTGCTGGTCGAGCGCATCCGCCTGATGAACGAGCGCGTCTGAGCTCCTATCCGGTGCCGACCATCGTCCCGACGAGGACGGCGGCGATCACTAGGTAGCTCAGGTGGTGGAGCAGCTGGTCGAAGCCGATCGCCCACCAGAACTGGCGGTCGACCGCGGTGTAGCCGTGCTTCCTGATCCACCGATCCTTCGCCCAGTCGACGTGGTAGTGGAACACGAACTCGCCGACGAGGATGGCCGCGCCGAGCCAAAACGTCGGCGTCACGGCAAGGAAGGTCGTGGCGGTGCCGAGCACGTGCCAGCCGGCGTGGATGATGCCGCCGGGATGGCCGTATGTGCCCTTGTTCTGGAGCTGGTAGAGGGTCTGGAGCGGGTAGTCGCAGATGGCGTGCTTGATCTGCAGGATCGCCAGAACGACGAGCAGCGCCACGAACGGATCAGTCAAATGAAGCACCCTCACGCCCCCGCGCCCCGCCGGTGGCCACTATGGCGTGCCGCTGCCCAGGCCGGTGTGAACTCGGTCATTGCCACGGAGGCGGTCTCCGTGAAGCGACCTCGCGAACGCCGACGCGCCGCGGTGCGCGCCGTCGCTTCCGACCCGCCGGCATGTCATGCCGCCCGAAGGGATGGATGGCGCTACTTCGCGCCGAAGAACCGGCGGATGCGGCTCGCGAAGTCCTGCGGGGTCGCGGCTTCGGCGGCGACGCGGCTGAGGGTCGCCTGGCGTTCCGCCAGCACCGCGCCGAATCCGTCGATCAGGTCGGGCGCCCGGGCGAACATCTCCTCGAGCGCCGGCTTGGTGATCTCGAGCGCGGCGACGTCGGTCTTCGCCACGACCGTCGCCTGCCGCCGCATGCCGGTGAGGATCGACATCTCGCCGACGATCTCGCCGGGCATCACCGAGGCGACGCCGTGCTCGCCGCCGCGCGCGTCATGGAGCGCGACGCTGGCCTCGCCGGAGACCACCGCATACATCGAATCGCCGAAGTCGCCCTCGGAGATGATGAAGGAGCCGGCCGGGAAGAACGCCGGCTCGCACTGCGCCGCGAGGCGGTCGAGCTGCCGCGGATCGAGGGTATCGGCGAACAGCGGGATCGCGGCGAGCACCGCGCGGGCGTCTATGTCTTCCAAGGCGTCATCCCTTCGTCCCGAGCTCTTCGGCCGGCCCGGCCGGCTGCTTTGCTTGCCACGGCCAGCGTCCGTCGATCTCGACCTGCAGCGACAGACTGAGGAACGTGCGCACGAGCACGATGCCGCCGAGCACGATCAGGCTGTCGAGCGTCGGGTCGAGGGTGATGGTCCGGATGATGTCGGCGGCAATCAGGAACTCGAGGCCGAGCAGGATGCCGCGGCCAAGCGTGGCGCGAAACGGCTGGAAGCCGGTTGCCCAGGCCCCCTGGCCGACCCCGCCGCGGACGTAGATCGCAGTCGCGACGATCGCGGCGACGACGATCACCGCCACGCCGGCGAGCTCGATGGCCGAAATCACGATCCGCAGGATCGCCGGGTCGATCGCCGTGTGCGAGGAGCTCACGGCGCCAGGTCCACCCGACCCGGCACGCAACCCCAGCTACGGCCGGCCGCCGTCGCCCATCTCCGTCGCGCTCCCGCCATCGCTAGCGACCCCCGTTCCGACATGGCGGGGAGACTAGCACGATCGGGACAGCGCGACAGTGGGCGCCGGGCGGCTCAGTGCGTGTAGTCGATGGTGGCGGCGCCGAGGATCGGGCCGGGCAGGCCGTTGGGGTGCTCCGTCTGCAGGATCACCGCACAGCGCGAGACGTCGGCCTGGTCGAGCTCGCTCTTGGGCAGGTCGACCGTCATCTCCTTGCCCTTCCACATCGCGATCGGGCGAAGCTTGCGAACGACGTTGTAGTACGTCACCGACTTGCCGGTGTTCTCGCCGCGCTCGATCGGCACGGTGATCGGGTCGTCGTACATCGCCAGCCAGATCGTGCCCTTGTGCCGGCCGGGGGCGTTCGCCGTGCCGATCGTGACGGTGGTCGAATCGGTGCCGGGCTCCATCGTGATCGGCACCGGCAGCGGCGGGCTCGCCGCCAGGGCCGCCTCGATCTCGCTGCGGTTGCTGCCGACGACGTGGGCGGTGCCGTTGACGACGATCTGGGGCGTATAGACCTGACGGTCGCCGCGCGCCTCGGCATAGCCCTTCTGGCGCACCGTATTGTCGTGGCTGGCGAGTGTGTCCTTCCAGCCCTTGTAGTCCCAGTAGTCGACGGGGAAGGAGAGGGCGAGGATGTCGTTGTCCTGCGCATATTCCGCGAGGATCGCATCGGCCGGCGGACAGGAGGTGCAGCCCTGGCTCGTGAACAGTTCGAGCACGGCCCGGGCACCGCCGGCGAGCGCCGGAGCCGTCGCCGCAAGGCTAGCGGCGATCAGGATGGCGGCGATCGGGCCGGCGCGGTGCTTCACGATGGTCTGTCCGATACGGATGGGGGACCGCCCGGAGGGCAGCCCGACGCAGCCGAAGCTACGGACCGCCTCCCTCAATTGCGAGTCACGTTCGGGTGAAAAAAACCGGGCTTCTCTCCTAGGCGGCGAGCTGGCGGAGCACGTAGTGCAGGATGCCGCCGTTGTTGAAGTATTCGAGCTCGTCGAGCGTGTCGATCCGACAGACCAGCGGCACCACCTTCGCCTCGCCGGAGGCGAAGACGATCTCGGCCTCGACCGTCTGCCGGGGCTTGAGGCCGGCCGAGATGCCCTGGATGGTGACCGTCTCGCTGCCGTCGAGGCCGAGCGACTTCCACGTCGTACCGGCCTCGAAGACCAGCGGCAGCACGCCCATCCCGATCAGGTTCGAGCGATGGATGCGCTCGAAGCTTTCGGCGATCACGGCGCGGACGCCGAGAAGGAGCGTGCCCTTGGCGGCCCAGTCGCGCGAGGAGCCGGTGCCGTATTCCTTGCCGGCGAAGACCACGAGCGGCACGCCGTCCGCCTTGTATTTCATCGCGGCGTCGTAGATCGGGACGACCTCGCCGTCGGGATGGTGGACGGTGACGCCGCCCTCGACGCCCGGCACCATCTGGTTCTTGATGCGGATATTGGCGAAGGTGCCCCGCATCATCACCTCGTGGTTGCCGCGCCGGGTTCCGTACTGGTTGAAGTCGGCCGGCTTCACGCCATTGGCGATGAGGTAGGCGCCCGCGGGGCTGTTGGCGCGGATCGAACCGGCCGGCGAGATATGGTCGGTGGTGATCGAATCGAGGAACAGGCCGAGCACGCGGGCGCCGACGATGTCGGTGATCGGCTCCGGCTTCCGGGTGATGCCCTCGAAATAGGGGGGGTTCTGCACATAGGTCGAGCCGCCGGTCCAGCCGTAGGTCAGACCGCCTTCGACCGAGATCTTCTTCCAGTGCTCGTCGCCGGTGAACACGTCGGCATACTTGGTGCGGAACAGGTCGCTGGTGATGTGCTTCCGCACGAACTCGGCGGTCTCCTTGGTCGAGGGCCAGATGTCCTTGAGGAACACCGGCTTGCCGTCGCGGTCGAGGCCGAGGGGCTCGGTGGTGATGTCGACCTGCATGGAGCCGGCGAGGGCGTAGGCTACGACCAGCGGCGGCGAGGCGAGATAGTTGGCCCGCACGTCCGGGTTGATCCGGCCCTCGAAGTTGCGGTTGCCCGAGAGCACCGAGGCGGCGACGAGGTCGCCCTCCTCGATCGCCGCCGAGATCGGCGCCGGCAGCGGCCCGGAATTGCCGATGCAGGTGGTGCAGCCGAAGCCGACGAGGTTGAAGCCGAGCGTATCGAGGTCGCCCTGCAGGCCGGAACGGGCGAGATACTCGCCGACCACCTGGCTGCCGGGGGCGAGCGAGGTCTTGACCCAGGGCTTCGACTTCAGGCCGTGCTCGACCGCGTTCCGGGCGAGCAGTCCGGCCCCCATCATCACGTAGGGGTTGGACGTGTTGGTGCAGGAGGTGATGGCCGCGATCACCACGTCGCCGTGACCGACGTCGAAGGCCTCGCCCTTGACGCTGATCCGCGCGCCGGCCTCGTCGGCCTTCTTGAACTCGGTGTCGAGGGCGGCGAGGAACTTCTTCTTGGATTCGGAGAGGAGGACACGATCCTGCGGCCGCTTCGGTCCGGCCAGCGACGGCGCGACGGTGTCCATGTCGAGGGCGAGGCTGTCGGTGAACTCCGGATCGGGCGCGGACGAGTCCCGCCACATCCCCTGCGCCTTGGCATAGGCCTCGACCAGCGCCACGCGGTCCTCGTCGCGGCCGGTCTCGCGGAGGTAGCGGAGCGTCTCGGCGTCGATGGGGAAGATGCCGCAGGTGGCGCCGTATTCCGGCGCCATGTTTCCGATCGTGGCGCGGTCCTCGAGCGGCATGTGGTCGAGGCCGGGCCCGTAGAATTCGACGAACTTGCCGACCACGCCCTTCTTGCGAAGCATCTCGGTCACGGTCAGCACGAGGTCGGTGGCGGTGACGCCCTCGCGGAGCTTGCCGCTCAGCCGGAAGCCGATCACCTCGGGGATCAGCATCGAGATCGGCTGGCCGAGCATCGCCGCTTCCGCCTCGATGCCGCCAACCCCCCAGCCGAGCACGGCGAGACCGTTGACCATGGTGGTGTGGCTGTCGGTGCCGACCAGCGTGTCCGGATAGGCGACCGGCCGGTCGCCGTCGGTGTTCACCCAAACCGTCTGCGACAGGTATTCGAGGTTGACCTGATGGCAGATGCCGGTGCCCGGCGGCACGACGCGGAAGT
>JBIQKL010000044.1:0-32173 GCA_044506555.1 Hyphomicrobiales bacterium
GCGCCTCGACCTCCTTGGGGTCGTCCTCGCCCGGGTCGCGGAGCGCGGCGACGTCCGGATGGCGGAAGAGCGCGTTGTCGTCGAAATTGATCTTGGCGTCGAGGCAGACGAGGTTGCCGGCCTTGGTGACCACCAGCGGATTGACCTCGAGGAGGCTCATGTCCTTTTCGACGAACGCCTTGTAGAGCGTCCCGAGAAGCTTGTCGCATTCGGCGACCTGCGGGCCCGACAGCCCGAGACCGAAGGCGAGCTGCCGCCCCACGTGCGACGCATAGCCTGCTGCCGGGTCGACATGGACGGTGACGATCTTCTCCGGCGTCTCGGCGGCGACCTCCTCGATGTTCATGCCGCCGGCCTCGGAGGCGATGAAGGCGATGCGGCTGGTCGCACGGTCGACCAGGATCGAGAGATAGAGCTCGCGCGCGATCTCCGAGCCTTCCTCGACATAGAGCCGGTTGACGGCGCGGCCGGACGGCCCGGTCTGGTGGGTGACCAGCGTGCGGCCGAGCATCTTCTCGACCTCGGTCACCACCTCGTCGACCGATTTGGCGAGGCGGACGCCGCCCTTCTCGCCGGCCTCGGCCTCCTTGAACCGGCCCTTGCCGCGGCCGCCGGCATGGATCTGGGACTTCACCACCCAGACCGGCCCGCCGAGCGTCTCGGCCGCTTCCTTCGCCTCGCCGACCGAGAAGACGGCGATGCCTTTCGGCACCGGCGCGCCGAAGCCGCGGAGCAGCTCCTTGGCCTGGTATTCGTGGATGTTCATGGCCCCTGGTCCCCCGTCCGCCGTTCCTACTTGCCGAGCGTCGGGAAGAGACGCACGCAGGCCTCGATCAGGCCGTCGACGGCGCTCACCGACTTGTCGAACATGCCACGCTCGGCCTTGGACAGGTCGATCTCGATGATCCGCTCGACGCCCTTGGCGCCGATCACCACCGGCACGCCGATATAGCGGTCCTTCACCCCGTACTCGCCCTTGAGATAGGCGGCGCAGGGCAGCACCCGCTTCTTGTCCCTGAGATAGCTCTCGGCCATGGTTATCGCCGAGGCGGCCGGCGCATAGAATGCCGAGCCGGTCTTGAGCAGGTTGATCACCTCGGCGCCGCCGTCGCGGGTGCGCTGCATGATCTCGTCGACCCGCTTCCTGGTGGTCCAGCCCATCTTGATCAGCGCGGAGAGCGGGATGCCGGCGACGGTGGTGTAATCGACGAGCGGCACCATAGTGTCGCCGTGGCCGCCGAGCACGAAGGCGGTCACATCTTCGACCGAGACCTTGAACTCGTCGGCGACGAAGTAGCGGAGCCGCGCCGAGTCGAGGACGCCGGCCATGCCGACCACCATGTCGCGCGGCAGGCCGCAGAACTTCTGGAGCGCCCAGACCATCGCGTCGAGGGGGTTGGTGACGCAGATGACGAAGGCCTTCGGGGCGTATTTCTTGATGCCGGCGCCGACCTGCTCCATGACCTTGAGATTGATCTCGAGGAGGTCGTCGCGGCTCATGCCGGGCTTCCGGGCGACGCCGGCCGTCACGATGCAGACGTCGGCGCCCTTGATCCCCTCGTAGGCCGAGGTGCCGGCCAGCTCCGCGTCGAAGCCCAGCACCGGCGCCGCCTCGGAGATGTCCAGCGCCTTGCCGTTCGGCACGCCCTCGACCACATCGAAGAGCACCACGTCGCCGAGCTCCTTGAGGCCGGCGAGGAGGGCAAGCGTGCCGCCGATCTGACCGGCGCCGATCAGGGCGATCTTGGGTCGAGCCATGTCCGGAATTCCTCGTATCGCGGAAATTGAAGGCGGGGATGGGCCCGGTATGCGGGCTGACCGACGTGACTATCCCCATTCATGCTGCACCGCAAGCGCGCGGCGTCCGTCAATCCGACGCCGGTCGTGGCGGATAGGCGTGGCGTCGGCCCTGCCAGTCCTCGACGTTGTCGCCGTCGACATGGCTGGGCCCGAGGGGCGACTTGCCGTGGCCGCCGGGGATGTCGAGCACGTAGGTCGGCTGGCAGAGCCCTGAATACCGGCCGCGGAGCGCACGCATCAGATCATGACCCTCGGCCAGCGTGGTCCGGAAATGGGCGGTGCCCGGCGCGAGATCGCCGTGGTGGAGGTAGTAGGGCTTGACCCGGTTCTCGACCATGGTCCGCATCAGCGCGCCGAGGGTTTCCGGATCGTCGTTGACGCCGCGGAGCAGCACCGTCTGCCCGACCAGCGGGATGCCGGCATCGGCAAGCGCTGCGATGGCGGCCCGCGCCGCCGGCGTGAACTCGCGGGCGTGGTTGGCGTGGACCGCGACCCAGGTGGCGATGCCCTCAATCCGCAGCGCGTCGATCAGCTCGGGCGTGATCCGCTCGGGCGCGACGACCGGCACGCGGGTGTGGAACCGCACGACCTTGACGTGGTCGATCGCGGCGAGCTCCGCCATCAGCGCCGCGATTCGCCGCGGCGAGGCGACCAGCGGGTCGCCGCCCGAGACGATGACTTCCCAGATCTCCGGGTGATCGCGGACATAGGCGATGGCCTCGGCGAGGGCGGCGGGGGACAGGTGCTCGGCGCCCGGGCCGACCGTCTCGCGGCGGAAGCAGAAGCGGCAATAGACGGCGCAGACCTGCACCAGTTTGAGCAGCACCCGGTCGGGATAGCGGTGGATCAGCCCGGGGACGACGGCATGGACGTCGTCGCCGATCGGGTCCGCCAGCTCCTCGGGCCGCGTCTCCAGCTCCGCCGGGTCGGGCACGAACTGGCGGGCGATGGGGTCGTGCGCGTCGCCAGCGTCGATCAGCTCCGCCATCGGCGGGGTGATGGCGACGGCGTAGCGCGCCGCCACGTCTTCCAGTGCCGGGATGCGCTCGGGCGGGACGAGACCCGCGACGGCCAGTTCCCCGGGGTGGCGGAGGGTGCGGGACGTTTCAGTGCGTGCTTCGAGGCCCGCGCGCGGCGCGGGCACCTCAGCATGGCGAGGGAGTGCGAGGGGGTTTCCGTCGACCGCGCCATCCTGAGGTGCCGGCCGCGCGGAGGGCGGCCTCGAAGGACGCACCGCGGTCGATCCACCACGGAAAGACATGTCGTTCATCGTGTCTCCTCGCCCGTGTCGACGGGCGTCCATTGCACGAGGTCGATATGAGGTGCGCCGGTGGCGAGCATCACCAGCCGGTCGAGCCCGAGCGCCACGCCGCTCGCCTCCGGCATATGGGCGAGGGCAGAGAGGAAGTCCTCGTCGAGTGGATAGCGGTCGCCGTAGATGCGGGCTCGCTCATCCATTTCGTAGGCGAAACGACGTCGCTGCTCGGCCGGATCGGTTAGTTCGGCGAAGCCATTGGCGAGTTCGACGCCGCAGGCATAGAGCTCGAACCGCTCGGCAATCCGCGAATCCATAGGGCTCACCCGGGCCAGGGCCGCCTCCGCCGCCGGGTATTCGCAGAGCAGCGTCGGGCGGCCGATGCCTAACTCCGGCTCGATGCGCTCGGAAAGGATGCGGCTGAAGACATCGGACCACGTGTCGTCAGGCGCGGTGCGGACGTTAATCCGTTCCGCTTCCGAAATGAGATTCCTCGCGTCGCCAATGGCAGCCAGCAGGTCGGCGTCCGCGAAACGCCGGAACGCGTCGCCCACCGGCAGTCG
The DNA here is from genome assembly GCA_044506555.1 of Hyphomicrobiales bacterium. Classification (GTDB taxonomy): domain Bacteria; phylum Pseudomonadota; class Alphaproteobacteria; order Rhizobiales; family Kaistiaceae; genus Bauldia. Next base: position 3,619 of record JBIQKL010000044.1, read on the forward strand.
CTCGGGCGCGGCAAATGGATCGGCACTGCGGCCGCGCCATGTCAGTTCCGATGATCCGGCGGCGCGGGCCGCTTCGGCGACGATGGCGGCGGTATCGGCCATGACCGCGTCGTAGGGCGCACCCACCCGGTACCACTCGACCATGGTGAACTCGGGTGCGTGAAGGGGTCCGCGCTCGCGGTTCCGGTAGACCGGGGCGAAGGCGACGATCTTCTCCTCTCCGGCGGCGAGGAGCTTCTTCATGGCGAATTCGGGCGAGGTATGGAGGTATCGGGGCGTCCGGTCGCCGCCAGGACCGATCATCTCTGTCGCGAAGGCATGGAGGTGCGTTTCGTTGCCCGGCGAGACCTGGAGCGCGGCCGGCTCGACGATCAGGAAGCCCTCCGCCTCGAACCAGCGCCGCAACGCCGCGACGATCCGCGCCCGCGCCACGAGGAACGGCCGGCGGTCGCGGTGGCGGTCCGGAGACCAGAACGGGGAGGGGCGGACGGTGGACATCGGCGCGTTCGATAGCAGGAAAAGCACTGGCGGTCGGTGGCAAAATCGCTAGTCTGCGCGCCGATCGGAAGGGGCGCTGCGTCCGGCCGCCCCGTCATCCCCTTAAGGAACACGTCCGTGAAGGTTATCGCCAGCCAGATTCGCAAGGGCAACGTCGTCGAGGTCGACGGCCAGCTCTATGCGGTGCTCTCCGCCGAGAACTTCCATCCCGGCAAGGGCACGCCCACCACCCAGATCGACATGCGCCGCATCTCCGACGGAATCAAGGTCTCGCAGCGCTACAAGACCACGGAGCAGCTCGAGCGCGCCTTCGTCGAGGACCAGGACTTCCAGTACCTCTACGAGGACGGCGAGGGCTTCACGTTCATGAACGGCGAGACCTTCGACCAGGTGGCCGTGCCGAAAGACATCGTCGGCGACCAGGCGCCGTATCTCCAGGAGAACATGACGGTCCGTCTCTCGATGTACGAGGGCAACCCGATCGCGATCGAGCTGCCGCAGCGCGTCACCCTCGAGGTGGTCGAGACCGAGCCGACGATGAAGGGGCAGACGGCGTCCTCGTCCTACAAGCCGGCCGTGCTGTCGAACGGCGTCCGTACGCTGGTCCCCGGCCATATCACCCCGGGCACGCGGATCGTGGTGATGACCGCCGACGGGGCCTACGCCGAGCGCGCCAAGGACTGATCCTCCGGGGCCGCGTCGCGGGGTGCGCAAGCCCCGCCTGGCGATGCTATGGTCCGCGCATGAACCTGCTGGCGATCGACACCGCGCTCGAAGCCTGCTCCGTCGGCGTCGCCGTTGACGGGGGCTCCCCTGTATTCGTCTCCGAGACCATCGGCCGCGGCCACGCCGAGCGCCTGTTCGGCATGATCTCCGCCGCGATGGAGCAGGCGGGCATCGGCTACGCGGCGCTCGATCGGATTGCGGTCACCATCGGCCCGGGGTCGTTCACCGGCATCAGGGTGGGCATCGCCGCGGCGCGGGGCCTGGCGCTCGTCGTCGGCTGCCCGGTGGCCGGCATCGGCACGCTCGCCGTGCTCGCCGAGTCGGCGCGGGCCGCCGCCGGCACGGTGCCGGTGATGGCGGTGCTCGATGCCAGGCGCGATGACGTCTATGCGCAGGCTTTCGCCGGCGACGGCACCCCGCTGTCCGGGCCTGCCGCAGAGCCTGCGGCCGCCGTCGCGGGCCGGCTGGGTGACCGCATGGTGCTCGCCGGTTCCGGCGCACCGCTCGTCGCTGCGGCGCTCGCCTCGCCGCCCGCGATCGTTCACACCGCTGCCGCGCCGGAGATCGCGGCGCTGGTGCGGCTCGGCCTTGCCGCGCCGCCGCCGGCGGGGCCGCCGCGCCCGCTCTATCTCCGCCCGCCCGATGCCAAGCCCCAGGCGGCCGCCGCGGTGGCCCGCCGATGATCGCGCTGATGCTTTCGTCGCGCATCTATATCGAGGCGGTCGGCCCGGCGGACGCCGACGGGCTGGCCGAGATCCACGGCGAGGGCTTCCCCCGGCCGTGGCTCGCGGCCGACTTCGCGAGCCTGGTGGCGAGCGGCAACGTCGCGGCGCTCGGCCTTCGGCGGCAATCCGCCTTCGGCTTCTCGCGGCTGATCGGCTTCGTCCTGTTCCGGAGCGCCGGCGACGAGGCCGAGATCCTGTCGATCGCCGTCCGCCGGTCGCATCGCGGCCGCGGGCACGGGCGCCTGCTGATGGACGAGGCGCTCCGCCAGCTCTATCGCGACCGCATCCGGCATTGCTTCCTGGAGGTCGATCCCGACAACACCTCGGCGCTGGCGCTCTATCGCCGGCTCGGCTTCCGGGAGGTCGGCTCGCGGAAGGGCTATTATGACCACGGCAACGGGAAGGCAGGGGCGGCACTGGTGATGCGATTGGAACTGCAATGAGCAGCGGCAAGGAGGGTGGCGGCACGCTCGAGGAAGCCTGCGCCGCCAAGGGCATGCGCATGACCGAGCAGCGCCGGATCATCGCCCGGGTGCTCGACGCCGCCACCGACCACCCGGACGTCGAGGAGCTCTACCGCCGGGCCGCGGCGATCGATGCCAAGATCTCGATCGCGACCGTCTACCGCACCGTGAAGCTGTTCGAGGATGCCGGCGTCATCACACGACACGATTTCGGCGGGGCGGGGCGTGCCCGCTACGAATCGATCCCCGAGGAACACCACGACCACCTCATCGATCTCCGCACCGGCGAGGTGATCGAGTTTCGCGACGAGGAGATCGAGAGGCTGCAGCAGGCGATGGCGGAGCGTCTCGGCTTCCGCCTCGTCGATCATCGTCTCGAGCTCTACGGCGTGCCGCTCGACGCCAAGGCGAAGGACGAGCGATGACCGCGGCTCTCCGTCTCGGCGCGACGATCGTCGTCCTCGGCGTCTTCACCGTCCTCTTGCTGCCGCTGCAGGTCGTCGCCCTGTGGCGGGGCTGGAAGATTGCGACCGAGCTGCCGATGACCTGGCAGCGCCTCGCCTGGCGGATGATCGGCATGCGGGTGACGGTGGTGGGAACACCGGCCGCGCCGCCGGTGCTGATCGCGGCCAACCATACGTCGTGGCTCGACGTCACGGTGCTCGGCGGCATCGTCAAGCCGCTGTCCTTCATCGCCAAGTCCGAGGTCGCCGGATGGCCGGTGCTCGGGCTCCTTGCCAAGCTCCAGCGGACCATCTTCATCGACCGCACCCGCCGCCACGATGCCGGGCCGGTCGCCCGCAAGGCCGGCGAGCGCGTGGCGAATGGCGAGGCGGTGGTTCTGTTCCCCGAGGGCACCACCGGCGACGGCAACCGGGTCCTGCCGTTCCGGAGCGCGCTGATCGGCGCCGCCGGCGTCGCGGCCGGCGAGTCGGTGGCAACGGTGCAGCCCGTCGCCATCGTCTATGTCGGCGTCCAGGGGCTGCCGGTCGGGCGAAGCGACCGGCCGCATATCGCCTGGTACGGCGACATGGATTTCGTCGATCATTTCCGCCGCCTGGTCGGCCGGGGCGCGATGGACGTCGTGGTGAGCTTCGGCGAGCCGATCCCGTTCGGGCCCGGCAGCAACCGCAAGAAGGTGGCGGAGCAATGCGAGGCCGAGGTCCGCCGCATGGTCGAGGCGATCCGGGCCGGCGAACCGTCACGGAACCTTGGCCGGGCGCACGTATTCTCTCCCTCGGCGAAAAACGCTAAAGGAACCGTCGAAGCGCCGGGCCATTCGGCCCCCGAGGAGGTTCCCGACCGGGCCGCATGACGACTGCCGATCCGAAACCCAAAGTCCACATCCGCACCTACGGGTGCCAGATGAACGTCTACGACTCGGAGCGGATGACGGACACGCTCGCCGCCGCGGGCTACGAGGCCGTCGACGCGCCCGAGGCGGCGGACCTGATCCTGCTCAACACCTGCCATATCCGCGAGAAGGCGGCGGAGAAGGTCTATTCGGAGATCGGCCGCCTGCGGAGCCTCAAGCTCAAGGCGGCCGCCGAAGGCCGGGAGATGACCATCGGCGTCGCAGGCTGCGTCGCCCAGGCCGAGGGCGACGAGATCATGCGCCGGGCGCCGGCCGTCGACCTCGTCGTCGGCCCGCAATCGTACCAGCGCCTGCCCGACCTCGTCACCGCCGCGAAGGGCGGCGAGCGGGCGGTCGCCACCGACTTCGCCGTCGCCGAGAAGTTCGGCGTGCTCGATCGCATCGCGCAGCGTCCGGGACGCAAGAAGGGGCCGCAGCGCTACGCCGCGTTCCTCACCGTCCAGGAGGGCTGCGACAAGTTCTGCGCCTTCTGCGTGGTGCCCTATACCCGCGGCGCCGAGGTGTCGCGGCCGCTCGCCGCGATCGTCGCGGAGGCCGAGCGGCTCGCGGCGGAAGGGGTCCGCGAGGTCACGCTCCTCGGCCAGAACGTCAATGCCTGGACCGGTGCCGGCCCCGACGGCGCGGCCTGGGGCCTCGGGCGGCTGCTCTTCCGGCTCGCGGCGATCCCCGGCATCGACCGGCTCCGCTACACCACGAGCCACCCCAACGACATGGCCGACGACCTGATCGCCGCGCATCGCGATCTCGAGGCGCTGATGCCCTACCTGCACCTGCCGGTCCAGTCCGGCTCCGACCGCGTGCTGGCGGCGATGAACCGGAAGCATCGGCGCGCCGATTATCTCAGGCTGATCGACCGCATCCGCGATGCCCGGCCGGGCATCGCCCTGGCGGGGGACTTCATCGTCGGCTTCCCGGGCGAGACCGAGGCGGATTTCCGCGACACGCTCCGAATCGTCGACGAGGTCGGCTACGCGTCGGCCTTCTCGTTCAAGTACAGCCCGCGGCCGGGCACGCCGGCTGCCGGGCGCCCGCAGCTTCCGGAAGCGGTCAAGACGGAACGTCTGGCCCGCCTGCAGGCGGCGATCGCCGATTCCCAGCGCCGGTTCAACGCCTCGCGGATCGGCATGCAGGCCGACGTGCTGTTCGAACGCCCGGGACGGCACGCCGGTCAGGTCGTCGGCCGCTCGCCGTGGCTGTCGCCGGTCCAGGTCGAGGGCGACGCCGGGCTGATCGGCACGATTGCCGAGGTCATGGTCACCGATGTCGGGCCGAACAGCCTGTTCGGCGCGCTGCCGGGCAGTACGGCCGCGCCCGCCGCCGCCATGGCCGCCGAGCCCGCCCGATGAGTCGTCCCCCGGTCCGCAGCGTGCCGCCGCCGGCTGCCGACGATCAGGCCCACATCGTCGTCACCTTCGACGACAACCGACTGATGCCGGCCCTCTTCGGCGAGTTCGACCGCAACCTCGCCCAGATCGAGCAGCGGCTCGGCGTCGACGCCTCGGCCCGCGGCAACCAGGTCTCGATCCGCGGATCCCAGGAGGCCTGCACCCGCGCGCGCCTGACCCTCGACATCCTCTACGGCCGGCTCCAGGAGGGCCACGAGGTCGCGCCGGGAGACGTCGACGGTGCCATCCGTCTCGCCGAGGCCGCGGAGGCGCAGCTCAGCCTGCCCTCGCTCGAGCCGCGCGGCAAGCTCGCCATGGCGCAGATCTCGACGCGGCGGCGGACCGTCATGGCCCGCACCGTGACCCAGGACGCCTATATCCGGGCCTTCGACCGTGCCGACCTGACCTTCGGCATCGGTCCGGCCGGCACCGGCAAGACCTACCTTGCGGTCGCTTACGCCTCGGCCATGGTCGAGCGCGGCGCGGCCGAGCGCATCATCCTGTCGCGGCCGGCGGTCGAGGCCGGCGAGCGGCTCGGGTTCCTTCCCGGCGACATGCGCGAGAAGGTCGACCCCTATCTGCGGCCGGTCTACGACGCGCTTTATGACATGATGCCGGCCGACAAGGTCGAGCGCGGGCTCCAGTCCGGCCTGATCGAGGTGGCGCCGCTCGCCTTCATGCGGGGGCGAACGCTATCCGACGCCATCGTCATCCTCGACGAGGCGCAGAACACCACGTCGATGCAGATGAAGATGTTCCTGACCCGCCTCGGCGAGAACTCGAAGATGATCGTCACCGGCGACCCGAGCCAGGTCGACCTGCCGCCGGGCCAGACCTCGGGGCTGGTCGAGGCGATCGCTCTCCTGGTCGGCATTCCGCGCATCGCGCAGATACGGTTCTCGGCCGCCGACGTCGTCCGCCATCCGCTGGTCGGGCAGATCGTCGAGGCCTATGACCGTGCCGGTGCCCGCTCCGGGCCGGAAACGTGAGTCCGACGTACCGGCGCGGTTCTCCGGCGATCGCGGTCGACGTCACGGTCGAGGCCGGCGACTGGCCGTCGAAGCCGCGGCTCCGGGCGCTGGTCCGTCGCGCCGTATCCCAGGCGGCAAGGCACGCTGCGCCGTCGCTCGCGCCGGACTGCGAGGTCTCGATCCTCTTCACCGACGACCACGGGATGCAGGCCCTCAACGCGCGCTACCGCGGCAAGAACCGGCCTACCGACGTCCTCTCGCTGCCGGCTGCGCCGATGGCGGCCGGTTCTCTCGGCCCCCCGCTGGGTGACATCGTGCTCGCCGCGGAGACGATCCGGGCCGAGGCGGAGGCCGGGGGACTGGCGTTGGAGGATCACCTCACCCATCTGATCGTGCACGGCTTTCTCCACCTCGTCGGCCACGACCATCTGGTCGAGTCCGAGGCTCTTGTCATGGAGGGCCTCGAAACCGCTATACTCGGAGACCTCGGCATCGCCGATCCCTATGCCGCGACAGGCGCGGCGGACAAGAGATGAACAAGCCCGAACCGAACAATACGGAACAACCGCCTCCGGAGCCCGACAGTCCGGGCCGGAGCAGTGGGCTCGCACCCGAAGGGTGGTTCGACAAACTCAAAGCGGCCGTCGGCATCCGCGGATCGGCCTCGATCCGGGAGGAGATCATCGGGGCGCTCGCCTCGGCGTCCGACGATGTCGGGTTCTCGCCCGAGGAGCGGGCGATGCTCGCCAACATCCTCAGCCTCCGCGAGACGCGGGTCGACGACATCATGATTCCGCGGGCCGATATCGACGCCGTCGACATCGGCATCTCGCTCGGCCAGCTGCTGCTGGTCTTCCAGAAGTCCGGTCACTCGCGGATGCCGGTCCATCGCGAGACGCTCGACGATCCGGTCGGACTGGTCCACATCAAGGACCTCATGACCCATATCACCCGGCTCGCCACCAGCGCGAACGGTGACGTCGCCGCCGGCGAGGCCATGGAGGTCGATCTTCACCACGTCGATCTCGGCCGAACGCTGGCGGAATCGGAACTGGTCCGAAACATCCTGTTCGTGCCGCCGTCGATGCCGGTCACGGCCCTCCTCGCCTCGATGCAGGCGAGCCGGATGCAGCTTGCGCTGGTCATCGACGAATATGGCGGTACCGACGGGCTGGTGTCGCTCGAGGACATCATCGAGGTTGTGGTCGGCGATATCGAGGACGAGCATGACGACGACGAGGCGCCGATGATCGTCCCCGAGGGCGACGGCACCTTCCTCGCCGACGCGCGGGCCGATCTCGACGACGTGTCGGCGACGGTGGGCGCGGACCTTTCCGGCGGTGAGGCGGCGGAAGATGTCGATACGGTCGGCGGCCTCGTGGTCAGCCTGCTCGGCCGGGTTCCCGTGCGCGGCGAACTGGTGAGCGCGCCCGGCGGGTACGAGTTCGAGATCCTCGACGCCGATCCGCGGCGGATCAAGCGGCTGCGGATCCGCGAGAAGTCCGCCGCGCCGCGTCCGGAGACGCGACGGAGGCGGGCGCCCCAGGCGCGCCCCGACGGCGAGACCGTGTAGCGGCCGGCTCGCGGCTTGACCGGCCGCGGGCGACGCCGGTTACTCGCGCATGGACCGATTCGCCCGCGCCGTCGCCAACCTGAGCGGATGGAGGTGCGCCGCCGCCGCCGTGCTCGTCGGGGCGCTCTCGGTGTTCGCGCTCGCCCCGGTGAACGCGTTTCCGATCCTCTGGGTGACGGTGCCGGCCGTGGTCTGGCTGCTCGACGGCGCGATCCGTCGCGCCGGAACCGGACGCTGGCGTCGGTTTCGCGCCGGCTCCGGCGTCGGGTGGTGCTTCGGCTTCGGCTATTTTCTCGGCGGGCTGTGGTGGATCGGCGCGGCGTTCCTGGTCGACGGTGACCAGTTCGCGTGGCTCCTGCCGCTGGCCGTCACCGCGCTTCCGGCCGGCCTCGCTTTGTTCTGGGCGCTCGGCGCCGGCCTCGCGGCCTGCTGCTGGCCGCGAGGTTGGCCCCGAATCCTGGTCTTCGCCGCGGCGATGGCCGGGGTCGAATGGCTCCGCGGCCATGTGCTCACCGGTTTTCCCTGGAACGCCTTCGGCTATGTGTTGACGCCGGCGCCGGTGATGATGCAGTCGGCGGCGGTGGTGGGGCTCTGGGGGCTGACGCTCGCCGCCTTCGTGATCTTTGCCGCGCCGGCGGCGCTGGCGCCAAAGGCATCGCGGACCCGCGGCGCCCGGGTGTTCGCCGTCCTCGCCTCCGGGCTGTTCGCCCTTCACGTCGGTTACGGCGCGCTCCGCCTCGCCGGCGCCGTGACTGCCGCGGGTCCCGTGGTCCGCATCGTCCAGCCTTCGCTCGACCAGAGCGAGAAGTGGCAGGCGGTCAACGAGGACGAGATCGTCGCGCGCTACCTGCGGCTCAGCGCCGAGGCGGGTCCCGACGGCCGCGGCCTTGCCGGCAGGTCGCTGCTGGTCTGGCCGGAATCGGCCTTTCCCTTTCTTCTGTCGGACCGGCCCGACGTCCTCGCCGCGATCGCCGCCCTCCTGCCGGCAGGCACGACGCTCCTGACCGGGGCGGTCCGCGCCGCGGACCCGCGAGACCCTGCCGGCGATGCCTATAACAGCGTCCTGGTGATCGACGATTCCGGCACGGTCACCGCAGCCTACGACAAGGTGCATCTGGTGCCGTTCGGCGAGTACCTGCCGTTCCGGAGCTTCTGGTCGTCGCTCGGCCTCCGCCAGCTCGTCGCGCTGCCCGGCGGATTCGCGCCGGGGCCGGCACGGATGATGCTGACGCTCGACGGCGCCCCGCCGTTCGTCCCGCTGATCTGCTACGAGATCGTCTTTCCGGGCGAAGCGGTGCCCGCCGGGCCGCGGCCGGGATGGATCCTGAACCTCACCAACGACGCCTGGTTCGGCACCACCCCGGGCCCCTACCAGCATCTCCTCCAGGCGCGCGTCCGGGCGGTCGAGGAGGGGCTGCCGCTCGTCCGGGCGGCCAACTCGGGGATTTCGGCCATCGTCGACGCTTACGGGCGCATCGGTCAAAGCCTCGGTCTCGATCATGCCGGGTTTATCGAAGGAAACCTTCCCGCGGCGGCGCCGTTAACCCTCTACGCGCAATTTGGGGATGTGATCTTTCTCGTTTTTCTGGTGATCTCCGTTGCGGTCGGAAACCGGCCGCAAAAATGGGGGTACTGGCATAATTGACAGTGATCCGGATGAATGCTCATGTCCGGCGGCAAGCGCTGGCCGGCGCTCATTGCGCGTGGGCCGGTGCTTGCCGTTTTGGCTGGAGTAGGTGAACTGAAAGGACGGGGCGGCCGTCAGGCCGCTCATGAAGAGGAGAGCCGTGCGCGGCGTAAAACGAGAGTGCCTCAATGGCCAACAAAAAACAGCCTAACCCGATAGACATTCATGTCGGAAGTCGGGTCCGTCTTCGTCGGATGATGCTTGGCATGAGCCAGGAGAAACTTGGAGAGAACCTCGGTATTACCTTTCAGCAGATCCAAAAATATGAAAAGGGGACGAATCGGATTGGCGCCAGCCGCTTGCAGCATATTGCGAGGGTCCTGACGGTTCCGGTCTCCTTTTTCTTCGAGGACGCTCCCGGCGCGGTGACTCCGGAGCCGGATGCCGCCGGTATGGCGGAACGCCCGTCGGCGAGCTACGTCGTCGACTTCCTGTCGAGCTCGGAAGGCGTGCAGCTCAACAAGGCCTTCATCCGTATTCGGGACCCGAAGGTTCGGCGGAAGGTGATCGAACTCGTCCGTGCCATGGCCGGTACCGACGGAGACGAGGAAATGTAGCGCGCCCGCCCTGCCGGGCCGAAGACGGAGCGGGTCGCCGTTCGGGCTAACGGACGGCGGCCGGTGCGTCGGCGGCGCGGGCATTGGCGGCGATCCGCCCCTCGGGCGGGATTGACCCCCATCCGGAACACTGCCAGAACCACAACCGTTTGAGGCGGCGGTCGCTGCCTGTCCACGGAACGGAGGCCTATTTCCTTGCGATCAACCTATCTTTTCACGAGCGAATCCGTCTCCGAAGGTCATCCCGACAAAGTCTGCGACCGCATTTCCGATACCGTCGTGGATGCATTTCTCGCCGCCATGCCCGAGGCCCGCGTGGCCTGCGAGACCCTCGCCACCACCAACCGGGTGGTGATCGCCGGCGAGGTGCGCGGCCCCGAGGCGGTGCTCGACACGGTCGAGGCCCTGGCGCGCGAGGCGATCAAGGACATCGGCTACGAGCAGGACGGCTTCCACTGGAAGAACGCCCAGGTCGACGTCCTCCTCCACCCGCAGTCCGTCGACATCGCCCAGGGCGTCGATTCGTCCGGCAACAAGGACGAGGGCGCCGGCGACCAGGGCATCATGTTCGGCTATGCCTGCCGCGAGACGCCGGAGCTGATGCCGGCGCCGATCTTCTACGCGCATCGCATCCTCAAGATGATGAGCGAGGCCCGGAAGTCCGGCGCGACCCCCGAGCTCGGCCCGGACGCGAAGAGCCAGGTCACGATCAAGTACCACTACGGCAAGCCGGTCGGCGTCGCCTCGATCGTCGTCTCGACCCAGCATGCCGAGGCGCGCGACGGCAAGGCCCTCACCTCGGACGACGTCAAGGACATCGTCTCGCCGATCGTGCACGCCGCGCTGCCCGAGGACTGGATCGACGCCGAGACCGTCTGGCACGTCAATCCGACCGGCAAGTTCGTGATCGGCGGGCCCGACGGCGACGCCGGGCTGACGGGCAGGAAGATCATCGTCGACACCTATGGCGGCGCTGCTCCGCACGGCGGCGGCGCGTTCTCGGGCAAGGACCCGACCAAGGTCGACCGTTCGGCCGCCTATGCGGCGCGGTACCTCGCCAAGAACGTGGTCGCCGCCGATCTCGCCGAGCGCTGCACCATCCAGCTGTCCTATGCCATCGGCGTGTCCCAGCCGCTCTCGATCTATGTCGACCTCCACGGCACCGGCAAGGTCGAGGAGGGCCGGCTCGAGGAGACCCTCAAGACGGCGATGGACCTGTCGCCGCGCGGCATCCGCCAGCATCTCGGCCTCAACCGGCCGATCTATGCGCGGACGGCGGCCTATGGCCATTTCGGCCGGCCGGCCGAGGACGACGGCGGCTTCTCGTGGGAGAAGACGGACCTCGCCGACACGCTTCGCGACGCGCTGCGCTGAGCCCGGCCCTTCGTGACGGCCGAACGGCGGCGGAGCCTGCACGGGCGGCGGAAGGGCAAGCCGCTTTCCGCCCGTCGCACCGGCCTGATGGCAGCCGCCTATCCGGCGCTCGCCGTCGACCTGTCCGCCCCGCCGCCTGAGCCGCTGACGGCGCTGTTTCCGGCCGCGGTCGACGACATCCGTCTCGAGATCGGCTTCGGCGGCGGCGAGCATCTGATCGCCGAGGCGGCGGCATCGCCGGAGGCGGGCTTCATCGGCGTGGAACCGTTCGTCGCCGGCATGGGCAAGGCGGTCGCCGCGATCGCCGACCGCGGGCTTCGCAATGTCCGCCTCCACGACGATGACGCTGCGCAGCTCCTCGACTGGCTGCCGGCCGCGTCGCTCACGCGCGTCGACCTCCTCTATCCCGACCCCTGGCCGAAGCGCCGGCACTGGAAACGGCGCTTCGTCGGGCCGGCGAATCTCGCACGCATCGCCCGCGTGCTGGTCCCGGGCGGCCTGTTCCGCGTGGCGAGCGACATCGACGGCTATGTCGACTGGACGCTCCGCCATCTCCTCGCCCGAACCGACTTCGTGTGGACCGCGGATGAAGCCGACGACTGGCGTCGGCCGTTCCCCGGCTGGCCCGGCACGCGCTACGAGGCGAAGGCGCTCCGGGAAGGGCGTCGTCCGACCTATCTCGCCTTCGCGCGGATCTGACGCGACGCAACCCTCTCCCGCGAAGGGGAGAGGATTGGGCGTGGGCTGGAACGGAAATCCAGAACTCCAAACCCTCTCCCGCAAGCAAGGGGAGAGGGTTGGCGTGGTGCCAGGCTCAACCGACGGCCGTCCGCTCCGCCATGATCCACCCGTCCTCGACGTCGGGCAGCGGCACGCTGGCGAGCAGTTCCCGCGTATAGGCGTGGCGCGGATCGGCGAACACCGCAGCCGTCTCGCCTTCCTCGACCAGCACGCCGGCCTGCAGGACGGCGACCCGGTCGCAGAGCACGCGCACCACCGACAGGTCGTGGCTGATGAAGACCAGCGTCAGGTCGAACTCGGCGCGGAGCCGGCGGAGCAGCAGCAGGATCTGCGCCTGCGTCGACACGTCGAGCCCGGAGACGATCTCGTCGGCGACGATGAACTCGGGGTCGAGGGCGAGCGCACGGGCGATGCCGACGCGCTGCCGCTGGCCGCCGGACAGCTCGTGCGGATAGCGGCGCGCGAAGGATGCCGGCAGCCCGACGATGTCGAGGAGCTCCGCCGCCCGGCGCTTCCGCTCCGTTCGGTTGCCGCCGCGGCCGAAGGCCTCGAGCGGCCGGCAGATGGTGGTGCCGATGGTCAGCCGCGGGTTGAGCGAGGACTGCGGGTCCTGGAAGATCATCTGGAGCTTGGCGCGGAGCGGATGGAGGCGCGCCTCGTCCCAGCCGGCGATGTCGACGCCGTCGTAGCGGAGCGCGCCGGCGCTCGGCCGGATCAGGCGGACCAGCGCGCGGCCGATCGTGGTCTTGCCCGAGCCCGATTCGCCGACCAGACCGAGCGCGGCGCCGCGCGGGATGTCGAGGTCGACGCCGTGCACCACCTCGACCATCGGCGCCGCGCCGAACAGCGGTTTCCGGGACCGGTCGGGGAAGACGACGCGGAGCCCCTCGAGGCGGACCAGCGGCGGGCTCATTGGTAGTTGGTCCGGTTGGCGAGATCGTAGATGCGGGCTTCCTCGTGGAGCCGCGCGACCAGCTCGGGTGAGAGCGGCGCCAGCATCTCCGCCGGGCGGTCGAGCCGCGGCGTCGCCGAGAGCAGGGCGCGGGTATAGACGTGGCCGGGATCGCGGAGCACCTCGGCGGTGGCGCCCGCCTCGACGACGCGCCCGGCATGGAGGACGGTGACCGTCTGGCAGAGCTTGGCGACCAGCCCGAGGTCGTGGGTGACGAACAGCACCGCCGCGCCGTCGCGGTGCTGAAGGTCGTGGATCAGGCGGAGGATCTGGCGCTGCACGGTGACGTCGAGGGCCGTGGTCGGCTCGTCGGCGACCACCAGCCGCGGCCGGCAGGCGAAGGCGATGGCGATCAGCACCCGCTGGCGCATGCCGCCGGAGAGCTCGTGCGGATAGGCGGCGAGCACGCGCGCCGGATCGCGGATCGCGACGTCGGCGAGGAGGTCGGCGGCGCGCTCGCGGGCGGCGCGGCGCGACAGGCCGAGCTTGAGCCGAAGCAGCGTCGTGATCTGGACGCCGATCCGCTTCACCGGGTTGAGCGAGGTCATCGGGTCCTGCGGGATCAGGGCGATCTCGCGGCCGAGAAGCGCGCAGCGCGCGCGCTCCGGCATCGCCGTCAGGTCGCGGCCGTCGAAGGCGACCGTGCCGCGCGTGATGCGGGCGCCACGGGGCAGGAGGCCGAAGATCGACCTCGCGATCATCGACTTGCCGGCACCGGATTCGCCGACCAGCCCGCGCACCTCGCCCGGCGCGACGGCGAGGCTCACGCCGCGGAGCAGCGGCACCGGGGACCGCCGGCCCAGCGCGACATGGAGGTCGTGGACCGCGAGCGTCGGGGTCATCGCCGCTGCACCGGGTCGAAGGTGGCGCGGAGACCGTCGCCGAGCAGGTTGAAGCCGAGCACCGTGACCACGATCGCCCCGATCGGCAGCGCCATCAGCCACGGCACCTGGTAGATCGCCTGGCGCCCCTCGGCGATCATGCCGCCCCAGGTCGGCGTATCGGTGGAGACGGACAGGCCGACGAAGGACAGGATCGCCTCGACGATGACGGCGATCCCCATCTCGACCGTGAGCAGCGTGACGATGAGCGGCAGGACGTTGGGCAGCACTTCGGCGAACAGAATCCGCCCGCGGCCGAGCCCGGCGACGCGGGCGGCGGCGACGTAGTCGAGCTGGCGCTGGAGCTGGGTCTCGGCCCGCACCACGCGCGCGAAGCGGGTCCAGTCGATGACGACGATGGCGAGCACCACCGTGCCGAGCCCGGCGCCGACGGCGGCGGCGAGGACGATCGACAGGAGCACGGGCGGGAACGACATCCAGATGTCGATGAGCCGCGACACGACGGTATCGATCGCGCCGCGGAAATAGCCGGCGAGCAGGCCGAGCAGCGCGCCGAGAAGGCAGGCGAGCGTCGCGGCGACGATGGCGACGAAGGCGGCGATCCGGGCGCCGTAGATCAGCCGCGAGAGGATGTCGCGGCCGAGGCTGTCGGTGCCGAACAGATATGCCGGATCGCCGCCGGCCGCCCAGCTCGGCGGGAGCTGGGTGTAGAGGAGATCCTGGGCGAGCGGATCGTGCGGGGCGAGCAGCGGCGCGGCGATGGCGACGACGAAGAGGAACGCGACGATGATGCCGCCGGCGACGGCGCGCGGATCGACCGCGATCGGGCGCCTCCGCGCGTCGGTCGCCGCCGCCGCGTCAGCCATCCTGGAGCCTCGGGTCGAGCCAGGCATTGAGCAGGTCGATGGCAAGGTTGAGCGCGATGAAGATCACGGCGAAAACCAGGACCAGCCCCTGGATCAGCGGCAGGTCGCGGTTGATCATGGCGTCGATCGCCATGTTGCCGATGCCCTCGTAGGAGAAGATGCGCTCGACCAGTACGGTGCCGCCGATCAGGAAGGTCACCTGGACGCCCGCCAGGGTGACCGTGGAGATCGCGGCATTGGGTGTCGCCTCGCGGATGAGCACGCGCGACCGCGAGAAGCCGCGGGCACGGGCGATCTGCGCATAGTCCTGGAGTTCTGCCTCGCCGAGCGAGGTCTTGAAGACGCGGGTGACGATCGCGGCGAGCGGCAGCGCCAGCGCCACCGCGGGGAGGATCGCGTGGCGGATCAGGTTGCCGGCGAGCGCCCACTGGCCGGTGACCAGCGCCTCGATCAGGTAGAACCCGGTGTGGAACTCCGCCCCGAGGCGCGGATCGATGCGGCCGGAGATCGGCATCACCGGCCAGAGCACGCCGAACGCCAGGATGAAGAGCAGGCCCCAGAGGAAATCGGGAATCGCCAGCGACAAGGCGACGAAGCCGTCGACCAGCCATTCCGGCAGGCGGCGGCGGAAATAGGCGCCGAGCAGGGCGAGGCCGGCGCCGAGCACGATGGCGATCAGGATCGCGATCGCGACCAGTTCGAGCGTCGCCGGCAGGCGGCCGAGGATCAGCGTCATCACATCCTGGCGGCGGCTGATCGAGGTGCCGAAGTCGCCGACCGCGATCTGCTTCAGCCACACCAGGAACTGGTCCAGGATCGGCAGGTCGAGCCCGTATTGCGCCATCAGCCGATCGACGTCGGCCTGGCTGGCGCCGGGCGGGATCATCATCGCGACCGGATTGCCCGGCACGACACGGAGCAGGACGAAGACGACGATGGCGACGCCGAACAGCGTCGGCGGTACGAGCAGCAGACGGCGGAGAAATGCACCGCGACCCATTCTCCGCCTCACCCCACGACGGCACCGTGCCGCACCTGAGGGTGCGGCGAGGTCCCCAGAGTCTCAGAAGTCGCGCAAGTAGTCGATAGTGTGCTGCGGAGGCGGATCCCGGAAGCCTTCCTTGCAGCCGAGATAGTTGCCGTTGGTCTCGGTCGGCGAGTCCTTGTAGAGGCCGTCGGGGCCGTCGACCTTGTCGGTATAGGAGTCGAGTATGAAGTGCAGCAGGCTCTTGCCGCCGAGATATTCCGACGGCTCGCGGAAGCCGCTCATATCCGCAAGGTGCCCCGAATCCTTCAGGATGAAATAGAGATGGAGCATGTCCTTGTAGTGGTATGAGCAATTCTTGTAGGGCGCGCGGCGCAGGAAATAGCCACGCTGCTTCTGTACGTTGATGGCATAGAACAGCCAGCTGTCCTGGATCGGCTTGCCGGCTTCGTTGACCGGGATGTACTCGAAGAGGTTGGGGACCGGCGCGCCGCCCTTGATGCCGGCCGAATAGACGAGCTGATTGATGCCTTCGGCGGTCGCGTCCCGCATCGCCTTGATCAACGTTTCGCGATGCGGATCCGGCGCAGCCGCGTCCACCTTCTCCAGAACCAGCGATCCGCGATAGAGGTCGCGGATGACCTGGAGGCCTTTGTTCAGCGTGCCGCCGACATTCGCGGCTGGCCGGTAGCGGTTGGTGACCGCATGGAACCAGCTGCAATGCTCGCCGGGCCGGAGCTCGCATTCTGTCCTGGTCCGGAGGCCGCGCTCGGGGACGGTGTCGAGGACGACGCGGATCACCGCCTCGCCGAGCGCCTCGTAGACCGCGGCGCGCGCGGGATCGGGGTTGGGTCCGTTCCGATACACGTCCGCCGCGTTGAACATGAAGATCATCAGATCGACATGCGACATCGAATTGTGGGCAACGTCGAAGTTGTTGACGTAGACGACGCGGTCGAATTTCGAGAAGTCGATCTGGCGATCGGCGTCGAGGACCTCGCCGAGGAACTGCTGCTTGCCGTCGCCGCCATGGCTGTAGAAGCGCACGGGCTTCTGTGACAGGATGAACAGCACCTGGTTGTAGATGAAGTCGTGGATCGGCGCGTCAACCGCCTGGTCCGCTGCCGCGACCCGCAGGTTGTCGAGGCAGGGCCGCGTGTGATGCCAGGTCCCGTCGAGCGGGAACACCCAGATATCGTCGCTCCGTGGCGGCCGCTTGAACTGGACGAGCTCGTCGCCGCAATTGTTCTTCTTCGGCAGGCCCAACGAAGCGACCAGATCGGCCGGCGGGCGCGGACGCAGGATCTCCTTGGCCGCGATGACGCCGCCGACTGCGACCACGACGGCTGCCGCGACGATCGCCAGGAGCAGGCGGAAGCGCCACACGCCGCGCGCCACTGCCCCGAGGAAGCCTGCGGCGGCTCCCGTCGGCCGCGGACCGCCGGTTTGCGTCGTCTTGTTCATTCACCGCTCCAAGGGCTCGTGCAGAGCCGACGCTTGTAGCCGCGCCGCCCTGAGGAAGGCAACCCGCGAGCCGACGCGATCGGGGCGCAAATCTGCCTTCGGACGACGTCGCGGTCGGCGATCCATTTGCCTCGCCAAGGCGATGAACATGAAGGAAGCGGACTTCACCTTCCGAGGTCGCGCTCCCGCCTATGACTGCGGGACGACCCGTTCGAACAGGTGCTGATAGCGAAGGACCAGGCCCTCGCCGTCGACTGCGAGATCGGCGACGAAGCCCTCGGCCACGCCGAGATCGGCATAGCGGAAGTGATCGGCCGCAAGCCGCTCATAGCGCTGGCGCGAGCGCACGACGGTCAGCGCGGCGCCGTCGATGAATGCCGTGTCGAGCGTCAATGACCCGGCGGGGTCTTCCGCCAGCCGCCGGATCGGCAGGCTGTTGCAGAACGGCGTTACGGAAAGATCCGGCTCTTCGGCCCCGTCGAGCTCCGGACGGCTCCTCCCGTTCACGCGCCAGCCGTCGCCGAAACGCTCGAGCAGCAGCCGGCCGTGCCCGTCGGCACTCCAGCGCTCGACGCTGACGGCAATCGTCCGCCACGCCGGGTCCAACCGCCAGCGATAGTCGAGCCTGAGCCCGCCGGCCTCGGCGTTCAGCACCGTCGATGCCACGGTCACGCCGTCCGGGCCGTTCGTGAGGACGACGCGCTCGAGACCCGCGATGTCGATGCGCCGCCAGAAGAGCACGGTGGTCGCGGGCATGGCATTCAGCGGCCAGCCGGCCCGGCGCGGTTATCTGGCGCCGGACAGGCCGGGCTTCCACACCCCGTTCGGCGGCAGCGGCATGCCGGGGGGACAGTAGTTCGTCGCGTCGGCGGCGCTGCCCCTGTCGAGCGCGCTGCGGCAGCCGTAGTTGTAAGCGAGCGGCATTTCGGCGAGGCGTGCATCCCAGTAGCCGGAGGGCGCCGAAAGACAGCCTCCGAGCGAGAGGCCGAGAGCGGCGACGGCTGCGTTCCTGGCAAAGAACATGGGTGGCCCCGGTTGCGATTTGCGCCCCGCACTGTCGACGGATGGCGCGATTCCGTCAAGGCGAACAAGGCTGTGGCGGGGTTCACAGCGCACGTGCCTTTGCCGCTGTAACTATGATGGCACATGAAACCACTTTGGTGCTTCGCCGTTACATCAGCAGGACGGGCGGTCGGCCCCTGCAAGAAATCGAAGCCGGCGCCCCAGTATGCACGAGGAGTTAGTCCGATGACCAGGAAGCTCGGCAAGTCGATCGTCGCCTCGGCCGGGTTGGCTATTGTTGCCGTTTCCGCGGCTGGTCTGGCACTCGCGAGCATTCCGACCGGCGTGAACGACCCCGCCATGGATGCGCAATTGCATGGTACCGAATCCGGCATGCCGGGAGCGGTCACGGGCATGTCGCTTTTCGACGATGGATATGGCCCGGTCTGTTATGACCACGACGCCGTACTGGCTTATTTCGACGGCGACCGCAGCCAGATCGGCGGCGAGGTGGTGACGCTCGAGGCAGGCTTCGACCAGGACTTCGCCGATGCGTGGCGCACCGAGACCGACCTGAACCCGGTTCCGGTCTCCGCGGTTTTCGCGCACATCTTCCCCAGCACCAGCGGCTTCAACATGGTCGACGTCGTGGAATTCGGTGGCGAGGGTTGTGCGATCAGCCGCACGCTGCTGACCGAGGACGAGTGGAACCGGATACTCGTTCGCGCCGCCGGCGTCGCAGTCTGATCGACACCCTAGCCGATCGAAGCCCTCGCGGACGGTGGTCCGGCGGGGGCTTCTGTCGTATGTGCCTTGGCTGAATCGCATCCTTCGTACCTCCGGATTCGCCATGGTCTCTCCCGTTGCCGTTCCTCCGCCCGACCGCGTGCCGCTCCGCCGCGCGCTCCTTTCCGTTTCCGACAAGACCGGCCTCGTCGATTTCGCCCGGGCGCTGGCCGACCGCGGGGTCGGGCTCGTCTCGACCGGCGGCACCCGCGCCGCCCTGGCCGCGGCCGGGATTCCGGTGACCGACGTCTCCGACCTGACCGGCTTCCCCGAGATCATGGACGGACGGGTGAAGACGCTCCATCCCAAGGTCCATGGCGGGCTGCTCGGGGTCCGCGGCGCCGCCGGGCATGCCGCGGCGATGGAGGCGCACGGCATCCCCGGCATCGACCTGCTCGTGGTCAACCTCTATCCCTTCGAGGCGACGGTCGCCGGCGGCGCCGACTACGCGACCGCGGTCGAGAACGTCGACATCGGCGGTCCGGCGATGATCCGGGCAGGCGCCAAGAACCACGCCTGGGTGGCGGTCGCGGTCGAGCCGGACGACTATGGCGCGATCCTTGCGGCGCTCGACGAGAACGACGGCGCCACCACCTACGCGCTTCGCCAGCGCCTCGCCGCCAAGGCCTTCGCGCGGACCGCCGCCTACGACGCGGCCGTCTCCGCCTGGTTCGCGAATGCGGTGGTGGATCCGTTCCCGGCGTGGCGGAGCTTCGCGGGCAGGCTCGGGACGCGGCTTCGCTACGGCGAGAACCCGCACCAGGCGGCGGCGCTCTATCTCACCGGCGAGGCCCGTCCCGGCGTCGCCACCGCGCGGCAGGTGCAGGGCAAGGAGCTCTCCTACAACAACATCAACGACACCGACGCGGCCTACGAGCTGGTCGCCGAGTTCGATCCGGAGCGGAGCGCGGCGGTGGCGATCATCAAGCACGCCAACCCGTGCGGGGTCGCGGAAGGCGCCTCGCTCGCCGAGGCCTATCGCCTAGCCCTCCGCTCCGATTCGGTCTCGGCGTTCGGCGGCATCGTCGCGCTCAACCGCAGCCTCGACGCCGAGGCTGCGGCCGAGATCGTCAAGATCTTCACCGAGGTGATCATCGCCCCCGAGGCCGACGACGAGGCGATCGCCATCGTCGCGGGCAAGAAGAACCTCCGGCTCCTGCTCGCAGGCGGCCTGCCCGATCCGCGGGCGAGCGCCCTGACCGTGAAGACCGTCGCCGGCGGGCTCCTGGTCCAGGACCGCGATGCCGGGATGGTCGAGGCCGATGCGCTCCGTGTCGTCACCAAACGGGCGCCGACCGAGGCCGAGCGCCGCGACCTCGTCTTCGCCTGGCGCGTCGCCAAGCACGTCAAGTCGAATGCCATCGTCTATGCGCGGGACGGCGCCACGGCGGGGATCGGCGCCGGTCAGATGAGCCGCGTCGATTCCGCGCTGATCGCCGCGCGGAAGGCGGAGGCCGCGGCGCAAGCGGCCGGCCTGCCGGAATCGCTGGCGGCCGGCTCGGTGGTGGCTTCGGACGCGTTCTTCCCCTTTGCCGACGGCCTGGTGGCGGCGGCGGAAGCCGGGGTCACGGCGGTGATCCAGCCCGGCGGCTCGGTGCGCGACGCGGAAGTGATCGCCGCCGCCGACGAGCGCGGCCTCGCCATGGTGTTCACCGGGATGCGCCACTTCCGGCACTGACGCCGTCCCGTCCCGGATGCACGCCGGCGAGCAGCGCCGCGCCACCCAGGAAGAACGCGACGAGGATCGAGATGCCGATCCGCTGGCTGCCCGAGACGGTGGTGAGGAGGCCGACCGCGAGGGGCCCGGCGAAACTCGTCACCCGCCCGCTCAGCGCGAGAAGCCCGAAGTGCTGGGTCATCCGGTCGGGGGGCGCGATCCGCGTCAGGAGCGACCGGCTCGCCGCCTGGACGGGACCGACCGAAAGCCCGATGCCGACGCCGAGCAGCAGGAAGGCGTGCTCCCCGGCGGAGGCGAACAGCCCGTCGCCGGCGATCGGCGGCGCCACGGGGATGACGAACAGGATGCGCTCGCCGTCGATCGACAGCATGGCGACCGACGCCGCGGCGAGCAGCAGCACCGCGCCGACCACGACGCGCTTGGCGCCGATGCGGTCGTCGAGCCGGCCGCCGGCATACGATCCGGCGATGCCGCAGACGATGAGCAGCACGCCGAACAGGCCGATCTCGATCGTCGACCAGCCGAAAACGCTCGTCGCATAGATGGCGCCGAACACGGCGAGCGCGTTGACGCCGTCGGTGTAGACCATGTTGGCGGCGAGGAAGCGCGCGAGGTTCGGGTTGTGGCGGAGTCCGCCGAGGGTGCCGCGGAGCGCCGCGAGGCCGGGACGCACCGCCGCGGCGACCGGGAGCCGGCGCGGCACGTCCGGCGTGAACAGGAACAGCGGCAGGACGAACACGAGATACCACAGTGCCGTGAAGGGGCCGGCCGCGCGATCGCCGGCGTAGGTCCGTGGATCGAGGCCGAGCAGCGGCGGCACGCCGAGCAGCGTCCGTCCCGACACTGGATCGGCGACGAACAGGCCGAGCATCAGTATCAGCGCGACCAGGCCGCCGACATAGCCGACCGCCCAGCCGGTGCCCGACAGCCGGCCCATGCGGCTCTCGTCGACGAGGTCGGGCATCATGGCGTTGGTGAACACCGTCGCGAACTCGGCGCCGACCGTCCCGAGGACGAAGGCGACGAGCGCCAGCGCCACCGCACCCTCGGCGCCGGGAGAGGCGAACCAGAGCGCACCGGCGCTGACCACGATCATCACCGAGAAGCCGGCGATCCATGGCTTCCGGGACCCGCTCGCGTCGGCGACGGCGCCGAGGACGGGCGAAAGGATGGCGATGACCAGCCCGGCGACCGCCGCGCCGTAGCCCCACGATGCCTGGCCCTGGACCGGATCCGCGGCGAGACGGGCCGCGAAATACGGGCCGAAGACGAAGGTGGTGACCAGGGTGAACCAGGGTTGCGCCGCCCAGTCGAACAGCAGCCAGGACGCGATCGCCGCGCGCGGCGCCTTCCGGCCGCCTGCCTCATCCGCCATCCCCGTCCTCCCGCGGCCACGGAGGCTGGTGCCCGCGGCGACACCTCGTCCTACCACAGGTTCGTGACACCGGCGCCGTGAAGGGCTATGGGCTTGTGGTTAGCCGCCGGCCGGCTCCTGCTGCGAGCCCGGCGACACAGATTCGGACGACGCGCGACATGGTCGAGTTCACACTTCCAAGGAATTCCCGGGTCACCAGCGGCAAGGCGTGGCCCAAGCCCGAAGGGGCGAAGCGGCTCCGCGAATACCGGGTATACCGCTATGACCCCGACACCGCCGCCAATCCGCGGATGGACACCTACTTCGTCGATCGCGACGCGGTGGCGCCGATGGTGCTCGACGGCCTGATCTACATCAAGAACGTGATCGACCCGACGCTCACCTTCCGGCGCTCGTGCCGCGAGGGCGTGTGCGGGTCCTGCGCGATGAACATCGAGGGCACGAACACCCTCGCCTGCACCAAATCGATGGACGACGTCGACGGGCCGATCGTCATCTATCCGCTGCCGCATCTCGCCGTAGTCAAGGACCTGGTGCCGGACCTCACCACGTTCTACGCCCAGCTCCGCTCGATCGAGCCCTGGCTTCACACCGAGACGCCGCCGCCGGAGAAGGAATGGCGGCAGTCGCACCACGACCGCGAAAAGCTCGACGGCCTTTACGAGTGCATCCTCTGCGCCTGCTGCTCGACCGCGTGCCCGTCCTACTGGTGGAACGGCGAGCGCTATCTCGGGCCGGCGGTGCTGCTCCAGGCCTATCGCTGGCTGGTCGATTCGCGCGACGAGGCGACGGGTCCGCGCCTCGACCACCTCGAGGACCCGTTCCGGCTCTACCGCTGCCATACGATCATGAACTGTACGCAGACCTGTCCGAAGGGCCTGAATCCTGCGAAGGCCATCGCCGAGATCAAGAAGATGATGGTCGAGCGCCGGGTCTGACCGGAACCTTTTCGGCCTCCAAGCGTTGTGCGAGTACCGGTTGCCGCTTCCGGCGGCGACGCGTTGCGTTAACCGATGGAAAGGGATGCGATGACTGAGAACGTCACCCTGAACGCCGGTTTGCCGTGGACAATCACCGCCGTCGAGAAGCTGCGCGAGCTGTGGCGGGAAGGGGTTGCTCCGGAACTCGTGGCCCATACGCTCGGTCGGCCCGAGCACGAAGTGCGTGCCAAGGCCACCGAACTTCGTCTTCCCCAGCACGTCCAGCCGCGGGCCTGAGCCTAACCGATCCCGAATCGGCGGTTGCCTCGATCGGGTCAGCTTCATGGCTGCCCGATTCACGTGCGTTTTATGGCCTGCGGCCCAAACAGGGCTTGCAGAGCGGCCCGGTTTGCCCGAAACCCGCTACAATTCGCGGCTAAACAGCGGCAGGCGCTCATTCTGGTGCGCCGCATCCGTGCGATCAGGAGGGGTTTCCGTCGATGCATCTCAACCGCTGGCTTCCGGGAACCTTCGCGCTTGCGTTGTGCGGCTGCAGCTCCATGGGAGCCGTCGGTGTTCCTCCCTCCAGCGGCCAGAGCCCGGCCTACCCTCCGCCCGTGGCCGGCGGCCTTCCCCCGCCCGGGACCACGTATCCTGGCCAGCCGCCGGGTGGCGCGGTAATCGCGGAGCCGTTGCCGCCCGTCGACGGGACCGGAGGGGCGATCACGCCGGTCGCCACCGTCCCCACGGCGCCGGTCGCGCCCGTAGCGGCGGCGCCGCTCGGCCGGACCGACCTGCTCGGTGGCTGGACGATCGCCTCGAGCGGCGATTCCTGCCAGTTGTTCATGACCCTCACCAGTTGGACCGGCGGCTACCGCGCTTCGACCCGTGGCTGCTCGTCGGAGCAGCTCAAGTCGATCTCGGCCTGGAACCTGAACGGCTCGCAGGTCGTGCTGGCGGGCCAGGGCGGTTCGCCGGTCGCCACCCTGCACAATGCCGGCGGGACGCGTTTCGACGGCCAGATCGCCGGCGGCGGACCGGTCTCCTTCTACCGCTAGACCCTTCGGCGCCACCAACGCATGCCGCCCGATTCTGGTGACATTGCCGTCGGGGACGGCCCGGTGACGGCGCAATATGACGCTTTGGTCGCGCGGGGCGGCGTCACCTTCGATCCGGCGCAGCGCGCGCTCGCGGAACGGATGGACGGGCTGGTGCAGGCGCTCGCGGACAGCGCCGCCGCGGCGCGGCCGGGCCCCTTCGGCCGGCTGTTCGCCCCGAAGCCGCGGGCCGTCCGCGGCCTCTATATCCACGGTGCGGTGGGCCGCGGCAAGACCATGCTGATGGACGCCTTCTTCGCCGTCGCACCGCCGGAGCGGAAGCGGCGCACGCATTTCCATGCCTTCATGGCCGACGTCCACGACCGGATCCACGCGGCACGCGAGGCCTCGCGGAACGGCGGCAAGGGATCGGCAGACCCGATCGTGCCGGTCGCCGCGGCGATCGCCGAGGAGACGCGCCTCCTGTGCCTCGACGAGTTCGCGGTCGAGGACATCGCCGACGCGATGATCCTTTCCCGCCTGTTCGAGGCGCTGTTCGCGAAGGGCCTCGTCCTGGTGGCGACCTCCAATGCCGCCCCGGAGCAGCTCTATCGCGACGGTCTGAACCGGGGCCTGTTCGTTCCCTTCATCGACGTGCTCCGGGCGCATGTCGACGTGGTCGAGCTCGGTGCCCGGACCGACTACCGGCTGGAGAAGCTCGGCGGCGCGCCGGTCTACGTGACGCCGCTCGGCCCCGCCGCGCGTACTGCGATCGACGGCATCTGGCGCAGCCTGACCGGAACCGAACGCGGCACGGCGGAAACGCTGACGGTCAAGGGGCGCGCGGTCCCGGTGCCGCAGGCGGCGCGGGGCGTTGCCCGCTTCGGCTTCGCCGCCCTGTGCGAGGCGCCGCTGGGCCCGAGCGACTATGCCGCCATCGCGCGCGCCTTCCACACAATCATCGTCGACGACATACCGGTGATCGACGCCGGGCGCCGCGACGTCGCGCGCCGCTTCATCAACCTGGTCGACGTGCTCTACGACCACGGGGTGAAGCTGGTGGCTTCCGCCGCCGCGGAGCCCGATGCGCTCTATCGGGCAATGTCGGGCGAGGAGGCCTTCGCCTTCCGCCGGACCGCCTCCCGCCTGACCGAGATGCGGAGCGCCGCCTATCTCGCGGCCGAGCGCCCCGCCCTTCGCGAGGCGTGAAACGCTAGGTCACCTGGAAATCGGAGGCGAACAGGATGTCGCTGTTGATCCGCGCGATGGCGACGGCATCGGCACTGGCGCCGCCATTGGCATCCCAGTAGATCGTGCCACGCTCGTGGCCGGCGGTGACGAACAGGAATACGCCGTCCTGACCCACGCCGACGTGACTGGCGATGTCGGTGAGGGCGACCAGCGTCACGGCGTCCCCGGCGTGGAGGCCGCCGCCGAAACCATCCGCCGATATGTCGAGCCGGTCCTTTCCGGATTTGAAGTCGGTGATCGTGTCCATTCCGTCGTCCGCCGACTTGAAGACGAATGTGTCCCGGCCGCTGCCGCCGGTGAGCAGATCCGCACCCTTTCCGCCGATGAGCGTGTCCGCGCCCTTGCCGCCGTCCAGCACGTCGTCGCCGGAGGTGCCGTCCAGCATGTCGGCATGGTTTTTCGTCTTGCTTTTGTGATCTGAGTCGGCATTCGCCTTTTTCTTTTTCTTGGAGAAGATGAAGTCCTTCTTGTTGAGCGCGCCGGCGTTGACGACCTCGAGCGTGATCTTGTCGCCTTTGGCGAATTTCTTCGACTTGATCTGGACGTCCGTGTCCTTCTGCTTGATCTTCAGCTTGTTGAACTTGAGGCCCTTGAAGGCGCTGAGATCGATCTTGTCGCTGCTCGAGCCGGTCGCAAGGAAATCCTTGATGCGGTCCTTGCCGAAGCCCTTCTCGAAGCGGAAGATGTCGCGCCCCGCGCCGCCCCAGGCGGTATCGGAGGCGCGATCCTTCTCGAAGACCAGCAGGTCCGAGCCCGCGCCGCCGGCATATTGATCGGAACCCAGGCCCCCGCTCAGGACGTCGTTCCCGTCCTCGCCGTAGAGCTGGTCGTCGCCGGCATCGCCGAACAGCGCGTCGTTGCCGGAACCGCCGCCGGAGCCGCCGAAATCGCCGACCAGCACATCGTCGCCGTCACCGCCGCGGATCGTGTCGTCGCCACCGCGGCCCCAGATGCGATCGCCGCCTGCGAGACCCTCGAAACGGTTGGCCCACCCGTCGCCGAAGATCGTATCGCTGCCGAGGCTGCCAATGACGTTCTCGATGCCGGTCAGGACGTCGACGCCGGTCTGGTCGCCGGTGGCGATGCCGACCGGCGTCCCGCTGCCGAGGCCGGCGGCGGAAAGAAGCGCCGCCATGCTGCCCGGATCGCCGCCGACGGACTGGGAAGAACGGTCCTCCGCGGTGAGGTCGACCTTGACCCCCGCCGAAGTCGCGGAATAGTCGACCGTGTCGCCGCCGCCGCCGCCATCATAGACGTCGTTGCCGTCCCCGGCCGTGGCGCGGATGATGTCGCTGCCGTCGCCGCCACGGACGACGTCCACGCCGAAGCCGCCGGCCAGGATATCGTCGCCGGCGCCGCCTTCGATACGGTCCGCCCCGGCGGATCCGATGAGGACGTCGCCGAAGCCGCCGCCGAGGATCGCGAAGCCTTCGCCTTGTGCGCTCAGGTCGATGGCGATTCCGGCGATCGCGCCGGCGGCGCTGACGGTCTCGATGGCCACGAGATCGGCATCGGCCGCGGCGTTGAGGCTGGCGGAGGTCGCGGCGAGCACGAGGGTGTCGTTGCCCGCGCCGCCGTCGATCCGGTCCGTCCCGACGAACCCGACGATGACGTCGTCGCCGGATCCCGCGTCGATCGCGTCTGCGCCCTGTCCGCCGGTGATGATGTCGGCGAAGATGCCGCCCGCGATCGTGAACCCCTCGCCCTGCCGGCCCAAGTCGATCGCGATCGGCGCCGTCGCCGCTTGCGCAGCCACCACGGCGACGTTGACGAGGTCGCCATCGGCCGCGATGTTGAGCCATGACGACGTGGCGTCCAGAACGAGCGTATTGACGCCGGTGCCGCCGTCGATGCGGTCCGCCCCGACGAACCCGACGATGGTGTCGTCGCCGGCGCCGCCCCATATCATGTCTCCGGCCGACGATCCGGTGATCGTGTCCCCGAAGCTGCCGCCGATGATCTCGAAGCCCTCGCTCTGCCGGCTCAGGTCGATGGCCACGGCGCCGGTCGCCGATGTCACGCTCACCCGCTCGACGTCGACCAGCGCGTCGTCCGCCGCTGTGTTGAGGAACGCCGAGCTCCCGGTGAGCGCCAGCGTGTCGAAACCGCTGCCGCCGTCGACAACGTCGCCTTCGGTGAAGCCGATGATCGTGTCGTCGCCGTCCCCGGCATCGATGTCGTCTGCCGCCGACGATCCGACGATCGTGTCGGCGTGGACGCTTCCCACGATCTGAAAGCCGTCGGACTGATTGCCGAGGTCGATCGTCACGCCGGATTCGGCCGACGCGGCGGAAACGATCTCGATCGCCTTGACCTGTCCGTCACCGGCCGCGTTCAGCCCCAGCGACGTGGCCTTGAGCACCAGCGTGTCGTTGCCGTCGCCGCCGTCGACGATGTCGCCCTCGGTAAAGCCGATGATGGTGTCGTCGCCGGCCCCGGCGTCGAAGTCGTCGGCACTCTGGCCGCCGGTGATGGTGTCGGCATAGCCGCTGCCGGTGATGACGAAGCCTTCCTCCTGGCCGCCGAGGTCGAGCACGACGCCGTCCTCGGCCGAGGCCGCGGTCACCGCCTCGACGTTGGACAGCGTGTCGTCGTCGGCGATGGTGGTCGAGATCGCGAGCACCAGCGTGTCGTTGCCGTCACCGCCGTCGACAATGTCGCCTTCGGTGAAGCCGACGATGGTGTCGTCGCCGTCGCCGGCATCGATCTCGTCTTCGCCCTGGCCGCCGGTGATGGTGTCGGCGAAGGCGCTGCCGGTGATGACGAAGCCTTCCGCCTGGCCGCCGAGGTCGAGCACGACGCCGTCCTCGGCCGACGCGGCGGAAACGATCTCGATCGCCTTGACCTGTCCGTTACCGGCCGCGTTCAGTCCCAGCGACGTCGCCGCGAGCACCAGCGTGTCGTTGCCGTCGCCGCCGTCGACGATGTCGCCTGTCGTGAAGCCGATGATGGTGTCGTCGCCGGCCCCGGCGTCGATCTCGTCTTCGCCCTGGCCGCCGGTGATGGTGTCGGCGAAGGCGCTGCCGGTGATGACGAAGCCTTCCGCCTGCCCGCCGAGGTCGAGGACGACCCCGGCCTCGGCCGAGGCCGCGGTCACCGCCTCGACGTTGGCGAGAGCCTCGTCGTCGGCGATCGTCGTCGAGACCGCGAGCACCAGCGTGTCGGCGCCGTCGCCGCCGTCGACAACGTCGCATTCGGTGAAGCCGATGATGGTGTCGTCGTCGTCCCCGGCGTCGATCTCGTCTTCGCCCTGACCGCCGGTGATCGTGTCGCCGAAGGCGCTGCCGGTGATGGCGAAGCCTTCGACTTGGCCGCCGAGGT
>JBIQKL010000045.1:0-3287 GCA_044506555.1 Hyphomicrobiales bacterium
GAATCATTCCCACTCGATGGTTCCGGGCGGTTTAGAGGTGACGTCGTAGACGACGCGGTTGACGCCCTTGACCTCGTTGATGATCCGCGTCGCGGCCCGGCCGAGGAAGCCCATGTCGAACGGGTAGAAGTCCGCGGTCATCCCGTCGGTCGAGGTGACGGCGCGGAGCGCGAGCACGTGGTCGTAGGTGCGGCCGTCGCCCATGACGCCGACGGTCTGCACCGGCAGGAGCACGGCGAAGGCCTGCCAGATCGCATCGTAGAGCCCCGCCTTCCGGATCTCGTCGAGGTAGATCGCGTCGGCCTTGCGGAGCACGTCGAGCTTCTCGCGGCTGACCGGGCCGGGGATGCGGATGGCGAGGCCCGGCCCCGGGAAGGGATGCCGGCCGACGAAGGCTTCGGGCAGGCCGAGCTCGCGGCCGAGGGCCCGCACCTCATCCTTGAACAACTCGCGGAGCGGCTCGACCAGACGCATCTTCATCCGCTCGGGCAGGCCGCCGACATTGTGGTGGGACTTGATCGTCACCGACGGTCCGCCGAGCGCCGAGACGCTCTCGATCACGTCGGGGTAGAGCGTGCCCTGGGCCAGGAAATCGGCGCCGCCGACCTTCTTGGCCTCCTCGTCGAACACGTCGATGAACAGCCGCCCGATGGTCTTCCGCTTGACCTCCGGGTCGCTCACGCCGGCGAGCGCGTCGAGGAACAGTGCCGACCGGTCGGCATGGACCAGCGGGATATTGTAGTGGCCGCGGAAGAGGTCGACGACTTCCTCGGCCTCGCCGGCGCGGAGCAGTCCGTGGTCGACGAAGACGCAGGTGAGCTGGTCGCCGATCGCCTCGTGGATCAGCACCGCCGCCACCGCTGAATCGACGCCGCCCGAAAGGCCGCAGATCACCCTGCCCTTCCCGACCTCTGCGCGGATGCGGGCAATCGCCTGGTCGCGAAAGGCGGCCATCGTCCAGTCCCCGGCGCAGCCGGCGATCGCCGTGGCGAAGTTGGCGAGCAGCTTGCCGCCGTCCGGCGTATGGGCGACCTCGAGGTGGAACTGGGTTGCGAAGATCCTCCGCGCCTCGTCGGCGATCATCGCGAACGGTGCGTTCTCGGAGCGGCCGACCACCGCGAAGCCCTCCGGCAGCGCGGTCACGCGGTCGCCGTGGCTCATCCACACCTGGTGCCGCTCGCCGACGTTCCACACGCCCTCGAAGATGCGCGACGGCTCCACCACCTCGAGGAACGCCCGGCCGAACTCGCGGTTGTGCTCGCCTTCGACCTTGCCGCCGAGCTGGTGGGCGATCGCCTGCTCGCCGTAGCAGATTCCCAGGATCGGCAGCCCGGACTCGTAGACCGCCGGCGGCGGCAGCGGCGAATCGGCATCGAGCACAGAGGCCGGCCCGCCGGAGAAGACCAGCGCCTTCGGCTTCAGCCGCGCGATCGCCTCCGCCGCCTTGTTGAACGGCGCGATCTCGGAATAGACGCCGGCCTCGCGGATGCGCCGGGCGATCAGCTGGGTGACCTGGCTGCCGAAATCGAGGATGAGGATGGTGTCGGTCATCGTGGTCCCGGGTGGCGTTGCAATCCATCCGGTTAGGCGCTCGCGGCCGAATCTGCAATGCGGTGCTAGCGCCCCGGCCGGAACCGGCCCGCCCGGACGTGGCCCTCCATCGCGTCGACGACCAGCGCCAGCTTCTCGTCGAGGATGTGGAGGAATTCGAGCCAGTCGTGGAGGCCGGTGAGGTCGCTCCGTCCGTCGCTGATGCCGCGGAGGCCGATGACGGGAATGGCGAGCCGCTCCGCGGCGCGGAACACGGCGTAGGTCTCCATGTCGACCATGTCGGCGGCGATCGCGTCGTAGGCCTTGCCGGAGATGATGTTGCCGCCGGTCGAGATCGACGCCGCGGGGACGTCCGGCAGGCGGTCGGGGATATCGATCACCGCCGGCAGGCCGGTGAACGGCGTCACGCCCTTCTCGAAGCCGAGCGGAGAGCAATCCATGTCGCGATAGGCGATGCTGGCCGCCTGGTAGATGCCGGCGTGCTCGAGCCGCGCCGAGCCGGCGGTGCCGAGGGAAACGACCAGGTCAGGCAGGCGGCCGGCGCGGTCGAGCTCGCCGAGCGCCACCGACGTGCCCACCGCCGCCTCGACCGGCCCGACGCCGGTGATCACCGGCGTGATCCGGCGGCGGAGGTGCTCGCCGTATTCCTGCTCCGTCGCCATGACGAAGAGGACGGAAAGGTCGCCGATCGGCGTGGGCTCGGGCCGGGTCGGCGCGGTCATCCACCGCACTCCTGGCGGACGATGACCGAGCCCGAGGCGACGTCGATGTCGATCCACTGCCGTGGCCGCTCGCCGGCGCCGTCGTCGATGGCGAAGATCGATTCCGAGGTCCAGGTCTCGCCCTCGCCCTCGCAGCTCAGCGTGACCCGCCATGCCGACCCGTCCGGGCTGCCAAGCGGCTCGGACGAATCGATGGTGCAGTGGCTCTCGTAGTAGTCGATCTCGCCGTCGGCGATCACCGTCGGCACCATGTCGCTCTCGCCCGGCTCCAGCGCGCAGGCGTCCAGCCCGAAGCCCCAGCGGCCGTCATAGGGCATCGGCTCGGCGAGCGCCGCGCCAGCGCAGAACGACAAGGCCACGATGAGAACCGGTACCCGCAGCATCGGCTTTCTCCCGCTTCGTGAATCCGCGCGGGCCATGGTTCCAGAGCGGTCCGGGCATGTCTACCAGGATGGAACCACGGCCGGCGCAATGCATTTCTTTTGCACTGCACAACCGACTGCGATGACGGTGATGGACAACGGAACCGGTAAGCGGGACGACGAGGCCGGTCCCGAGCGGCTACTCCGCGGCTGGTCTCTGCGCTGGCGACACGGCCGGGAAGAGATCGGCTACGGCCCGAACGCGGCGGCGGCTGCGCTTTCCCTCGGCTACGGATTCGACGACTTCAAGGACCTGACGTGGCGGGAGCGCGAATGAGCCGTCTCAGCCGTCGATCACGTTCCGCACCTTCAGTGCGAGCTGTTCGAGGGTGAACGGCTTGGGCAGGAAGTTCACGCCGGGGTCGAGGATGCCGTTGTGGACCACCGCGTTCCGGGTGAAGCCGGTGGTGAACAACACCTTGATGCCGGGCCGCCGCTCCGCCGCCAGCTCCGCCAGCCGGCGGCCATTGACCTCGGGCATGACGATGTCGGTGAAGAGCAGCGCCACCTCGGCATGCTCGTCGAGAAGACGGAGAGCGTCCGCCGCCGAGTCGGCGACCACCACGGAATAGCCGAGCTCGGTGAGCGACGC
>JBIQKL010000045.1:3387-16058 GCA_044506555.1 Hyphomicrobiales bacterium
CCGAGCCCGGTCCCCTTGCCGGCGCTCTTGGTGGTGAAGAACGGGTCGAAGGCCTTGGCCACGATCTCCGGCGCCATGCCGGACCCGGTGTCGGTCACCGCGACCATCACGTATTGGCCCGCCTCCGCACCGGGATTGGCGCGCGCATAGGCGTCGTCGAGATAGGCGTTGGCGGTCTCGATCGTGATCCGGCCGCCGCCCGGCATCGCGTCGCGGGCGTTGACGGCGAGGTTGACGATCGAGTTCTCGAGCGGGCTCGGGTCGGCATGGATGCGCCACAGGCCGCCGGCGAGCACCGTCTCGAGCCGCACGGTCTCGCCGAGGGTACGGTGCAGGAGCTCCGACATGCCGGCGACGAGACGATTGACGTCGATCACCTGCGGGGCGAGCGGCTGCTGGCGCGAAAAGGCAAGCAGCCGCTTGGTCAGCTCGGCGGCACGCCGGGCCGCGTCACCGGCCGCATCGAGGAACTGGCCGATGTCGGTCACCCCGGCTGCCATGCGCCGCTGGGCGAGGTTGACGGCGCTGATGATCACCGCGAGCATGTTGTTGAAATCGTGGGCGATCCCGCCGGTGAGCTGACCGACGGCCTCGATCTTCTGCATCTGCCGGATCTGGTTCTCGGCCGCCAGCCGCGTCTCCATCTCCTCGGTGAGCCGGGCGTTCGCCTGGCGAAGGAGCTGGTTCCGCTCGCGGATCGTGGTCGCGTGCTCCGCAAGCTCGCGATAGCGGCGCCGGGCGTTGCCGATCGCAAAGGCACCGAGCCCGGCAATGACCAGCGCCGCAGCGATGACGCCGATGAGCAGGTTGCGCGCCGCCCGGTCCGCGGCGTCGAACGCGGCCTGCCGCGCCGCGATCTCGCGTTCCTGGATCGTGGCGATCAGCCCCCGCACATCGTCCATCAGCGTCTTGCCACGGTCGCTGCCGACGATCGCGATCGCCTCGTCCCGCTCGCCGGCACGATAGAGATCGATCGTGTCCGACATTTCTGCCAGCTTGGCATCGATGAGCTGGTGGAGCCGCGCGACGTCGCCCGCGACCTCCGGGTCCGTGATGCCCTCCTCGAGTCTTGCCAAGCGCTCGGCGAGCCCGAGCGGACCGTTCACATAGGGTTCGAGGTATCTCTCGTCGCCGGTGAGCAGGTAGCCGCGCTGCCCGGTCTCGGCATCCTTGAGCGCGCCCAGCACCTCGCTCACGCCGATGATCGTGCGGAACCGCGCGTCCACCTCCCGGCTGTTGTGACGGACGCCGAGGGTGAACGCGGCGACGGCAATGACGATGGCGATGACCAGCAGGAACCCGCCGAGCAGGAACAGCACCGGCGGCTGTCGCAGCAACGCGGTCGGCGCGCGGGGCGCCGGGGGATCCGGCAGGCGGTGCGGCATCGTCGTCCCTTGACCTCGAAACGGCGAACTTAAGCGGATTCCGCGGATCGCGACAGATGCCTTGCTGCCGCCACCCCCACGGCGATAGGCTGCCCGGAGATTTGCGGGGCCGATGCATGGCCGACGTGAGCGAACACGCCGAATCCTCAGCTCTTTGCCTCGACTGCCTCCGCCGCTCCACGGCGGTTGCGACGCGTTGCCGGCATTGCGGCAGCCCGCGCCTGGTCGCCCATCCCGAGCTCGACGCCCTCACCATCGCCCATCTCGACTGCGACGCCTTCTATGCCGCCATCGAGAAACGCGACGACCCCTCGCTCGCCGACCGGCCGCTGATCATCGGCGGCGGCCGCCGCGGCGTGGTGGCGACGGCCTGCTACATCGCCCGGATCGACGGGGTGCATTCGGCGATGCCGATGTTCCGGGCCCTGAAGCTCTGCCCCGAGGCCGTGGTCCTCCCGCCGAACATGGAGAAATACGCCAGGGTCGGCCGCGAGGTGCGGGCGCTGATGCTCGAGCTCACGCCGCAAGTCGAGCCGCTCTCCATCGACGAGGCGTTCATGGACCTCGCCGGCACCGAGCGGCTGCACAACGCCTCCCCGGCGCTCTCGCTCGCCCGGCTCGCCCGCCGCATCGAGGCGGAGATCGGCATCACCGTGTCGATCGGCCTGGCGCCGAACAAGTTCCTCGCCAAGATCGCCTCGGACCTTCGGAAGCCGCGCGGCTTCTCGGTGATCGGGCGGGCGGAGGCAGTCGCCTTCCTCGCGCCGCGCCCGGTGGGGACGATCTGGGGCGTCGGCAAGGCGATGCAGGCGCGACTCGCCGCCGACGGGATCCGGACCGTCGGCGCGCTGCAGCGCATCCCGGAGGCGGACCTCGTCCGGCGCTACGGCACGATGGGCCTCCGGCTCGCACGCCTGTCGCGGGCCGAGGACGGCCGCAAGGTCGACCCGCGCGGCGAGGCGAAGAGCGTCAGCGCCGAGACCACCTTCGACGAGGACATCGCCGACAAGAGGCGGCTCGCGGCGATCCTCCGCTCGCTGGCCGAGAAGGTCTCGCGGCGGCTGAAGCACCAGGGGCTCGCCGGCCGCACCGTCACGCTCAAGCTGAAGACGGCGGATTTCCGCATCCGCACCCGGAGCCGCCAGCTCGCCGACCCCACCCGGCTCGCCGACCGTATCTTCCTGGAGGGCAGCGCGCTGCTGGCACGCGAAGCCGACGGCACCCGCTTCCGGCTCATCGGCATCGGCATCTCGGACTTCGAGGATCCCGCCCGTGCCGATCCGGCCGACCTCGTCGACCGGCAGGCGACGCGCCGCGCCGCCGCCGAGGCGGCGATGGACGCGATCCGCGGCAAGTTCGGCAACCGGGCGGTCGAGACCGGCCTGGTCTTCGACCTCGGGCCGGCGCCCCGCCGGCCGCGGGATCACTGATCGCGGGAGATGCCCCGCGAGCCGCCTGACGCGCACGGCGCCTCCGGCAGCATCTCGAGGCGGGTCAGGGTGCCGGCCAGAACCATGTTGCCGTAGTCGATCCGCATCGTCCGGCCGACCCCGTTCTCGTAGACGACGAAGGAGAGCACGTAGAACGGCGTCTCCTCGCCGCCGGCATTGCGCTGGTCGAAGTAGCTGATCGTCACCGGCCAATGGCGCATGCCGGCGATGCCCGCCTCCGCCACCACCGGCTCGTCGGCGGCATCGTTCATGGCGGTCGACATCTTGCCGATCACGCCGGCGGTGTCGAACACGGTCTCGCCGCTCTCCGAGCCGTCATAGACCTCGAAGGAGACGAACGGGTCGCCGGCCAGCGCCGAGGTGATGATCCGCTCCATCTGCTGGGTCGGGAACACCACCTTGTCCCGGATGACGAAGCGCTTCTCGTCCGGGCGGGTCAGGGCGACAGCGACGTCGCCGCCATCCCGCCTGGCCTTGCCCTCCGACTCCTCGGCAAGGATGTCGCCGGCATAGGTCTCGTTGTTGAAGTCGAGGCGCATCCCGTCCGCCGACTCGTGGGTCATCGAGCGTGAGTCGGTGCGCTGGAGGAGCCCGTCGCCATCGGAGGTCTCGGTGACGAAGCGGAGCTTCGAGGTATAGCCCGCGCATGCCGAGCCGGTGAACTCCAGCACCAGGCGGCCGGTGACGCCGGTCACGTCGGCGCCGTCGCCAGCCTCGGCGAGCGAGATGTCGTAGACCGCGCGGTGCGAAGCCAGCACCGGCGGGGAGGCATCCGCGGCGACCGGCAGGAAACCCGCCACTGCGCCCGACAAGGCCATGGCCGCTCTGCGCACGCTGCTACCCCGCTCCCTTGCGTCGACGACACTCCGCACCTGCGCCCCGACCGTGGCGGAAACGCGGCATCGCGGCCCTTGCGAGGGCGGCGATTTTGGGCCACACAGCCGGGCTTGAACAGGGCAACAGGGAGCGACGACATGGCCGGCGAGATCGAGGCGAGACTGAAGACGCTGGGCATCACCCTCCCCGCCCCCGGCGCGCCGGCAGCCAACTACGTGCCGTTCGTCGTCACCGGCAACCTGCTCTTCATCTCCGGCCAGGTCCCGATGACGCCGGAAGGCGTGAAGTTCGTCGGCAAGCTCGGCCGCGAGTTCTCCATCGAGGAGGGCCAGCAGGCGGCCCGCATCTGCGCCATCAACGTGCTCGGCGTCGCCAAGGCGGCGGTCGGCGACCTCGACCGCATCCAGCGGATGGTGAAGGTGGTCGGCTTCGTCAACGGCGTGCCGGACTTCCAGGACGCCCACAAGGTCATCAACGGCGCCTCCGACCTGATCACCGAGGTGCTGGGAGACGCACGTGGCAAACACGCGCGCTCGGCGATCGGCATGGGGTCGCTGCCGCTCGGCGTCGCGGTCGAGGTCGAGGCGGTCGCCGAGATCGCCTGAGCCGCCCCCGATGGGCGCCCCCGCGTGGCTGACGGCGCGGCCGGTCGCCCATCGCGGCTTCCACGACCGCGCGGCGGGCCGGATCGAGAACACGATCCCCGCAGCCGAGGCCGCGATCGCCCGCGGCTTCGCGATCGAATGCGACCTCCAGCTCACCCGCGACGGCGTGCCGGTCGTCTTCCACGACGATGATCTCGACCGGTTGACCGAGGCCACCGGTCCGGTATCGGCCCGCACGCTCGACGAGCTCCGCGCTCTCGCGATCCGCGGGACCGACGCCCGCATCCCGACGCTCACCGAGCTGCTCGCGGCGATCGCCGGCCGGGTGCCGCTCTTCGTCGAGTTCAAGAGCCGGTTCGATGGCGACCGGCGGCTCGAGGCCGCGGCCGCGCCGCTGCTCGCCACCTATGGCGGCCCGCTCGCGGTGATGTCGTTCGACCCCGATTCGGTGCGCGTGCTCCGCGAGCTCCTGCCGGACGTGCCGCACGGCCTGATCGCCGACAGCTACACCGATCCGGAATGGGACTTCATCCCGCCGCTCCGGCGGCTCGCGCTCCGCCACCTCGCCTCGGTTCCGGCGCTCGCACCGGACTTCCTCGCCTACGCGGTCTACGACCTGCCGGCGGAAGCGCCGCTCGCGTTCCACGCGGCCGGGATGCCGCTCCTCGCCTGGACGGTCCGGACCGCCGCCGACCGCGCGACCGCGGCCCGCCATGCCGACCAGATCATCTTCGAGGACTTCGATCCCGCCGTCACGGACACGGCTTCGGCGGAATCGGCTGGAACTCGGTGAGCGTGAGCCGCATCGCGAACTGTCCAAGATCGTAGACGGCGGCCTGGGCGAACCCATTCTCGTAGACCACCATGCTGGTCGAGAAGGCCGGCATCTGCTCGCCGGTCGAGCCTGGCGGGAAATAGCTCAGCGCCATCCGCCAGTGCTCCAACTCGCCGAAGCCGAGCCCTTCGACGAACATCGCCTCGTCCTCATTCGCCGTTGCGGCGGCGGGCGAGATCAGCGCCGACACGGTCCACACCTCCGCACCCTTGCCGGTGCCGTCGAACGTGTTGAACTGGACGAAGCTATCGCCGGCCTTCGCCGCGGCGATGGCTGCTTCCAGCATCGCCATCGGGAACAGCACCTTGCCGGGCAGGATCAGGGTCTCGGCCGTCGGCTCGTCGAGCTCGACGACGACGCCGGCGGGATCGTGGATGGCGGTGCCGCTCGCCGCGTCGACCTCCGTCTCCGCGAGGCTCGTGCTGACCTCGAACTCGAGCATCTCCGCCGACTCGCGATGCCGCGAGACGACGTCGAGCGGCACGCGGCTGCCGTCCGGTCCGGTCAGCTCCGCGTCGAGCGTCGCCTCGGTGACATAGGCGTCGCAGACATGCTCGATCTTCGCCCGCATCGTGCCGGAGATCGTCGCCAGCCCTGCGCCCTTCGACGGATCGAGCCCGATCTCGTAGACCGCGACACCGGTCACCATCGGCTGCGCCGCGAGGCCGGGAGTCGCCAGGACCATGCTTGCGGCCATCGCCGCCGTCGCCATGCGGATCGTCGTCATCTCATGCTCCGGGGTCTCTGTTTTCCGGCATCCCTCTAGCCGGCGGTCGGGGATCGGCAAGTTGCCTCGTTCACAGCCCCCCTGCACAATCCGGCAAATCGAGTCCTATCTAGGGCTGGTGCCTCCATTCGCTATCCACGGCAGGATCCTCCCTTGACGGCCAGCAACGACGCCACCTTGAGGGTGATCGCCTCGCTTCGCGACATTCGCCGCGAGGACTGGGACGCCTGCGCCAATCCGCCTTCCGGCGACGGCGGCGCGGGCTGGGAGACCGAGTACAATCCGTTCCTCTCCCACGATTTCCTGTGGGCGCTCGAGGAATCCGGCTCGGCCACCCGGAAGACCGGCTGGCTCGGCCAGCATCTCGTGCTCGACGGCCCCGACGGACGACCCGCGGCGATCATGCCCGCCTACCTCAAGTCGCACTCGATGGGCGAATACGTCTTCGATCATAGCTGGGCCGAAGCCTACGAACGCGCCGGCGGGCGCTACTACCCCAAGCTCCAGGTCTCGGTGCCGTTCACGCCGGTGACCGGCCGGAGGCTCCTCGTCCGCCCCGGGCCGGACGCCGACGAGCGCCGGCTCATCCTCGCCAGCGGCATTGCCACGCTCGCGGCGCGCCACGGCGTCTCCTCGGTCCATGCGACGTTCCTGCCGAAACCGGAATGGGCCTTGCTCGGCGAGGCCGGATTCCTGCAGCGGACCGACCAGCAGTTCCACTTCCTCAACAAGGGCTATCGCGACTTCGGTGATTTCCTCGACGCGCTCGCCTCGCGGAAGCGTAAGGCGATCCGCCGCGAGCGGCGCGACGCCGTGGCCGGCGGCATCGACATCGTCCACCTCACCGGATCCGACCTGACCGAGGACGCCTGGGACGCTTTCTTCGGCTTCTACATGGACACCGGCTCGCGGAAATGGGGACGGCCCTACCTGAGCCGTATCTTCTTCTCGCTGCTGGGCGAACGCCTCGCCGACAAGGTGCTGCTCGTCATCGCCAAACGGAACGGCCGGCCGATCGCCGGCGCGCTGAACCTGATCGGCAGCCATGCCCTTTACGGCCGATACTGGGGGGCGGTCGAGGAGCACCCGTTCCTGCACTTCGAGCTCTGCTACTACCAGGCGATCGAATGGGGCATCGCCCACGGTTTGCAGCGCGTCGAGGCGGGCGCCCAGGGCGAACACAAACTCGCCCGCGGCTACGAGCCGGTCACGACGCATTCGGCGCACTGGATCGGCGATCCATCGTTCCGCCGCGCGGTCGCGGACTATCTCGTCCGCGAGCGGGCTCAGGTCGCCCACGACGTCGAGATCCTCGGCGACTACACGCCTTTCCGGAAGGGCGAAGTGCCGGACGCCGCGGACTGAGCCGCCGCGGCCGACACGACGGGTCAGACCGGCAGGACGATGCTGTAGTCCGCGACCGAGAAGTCGGAAGCCTTCAGCTTCGCGCCCTTGTCGAGCTGGGCGAACTGGGTCTGCATCAGCGCCCCGGTGCCGTCGGGGTCGTAGTACAGGGCACCCGACTTCTTGTCGTAGATGATCCGGTCGTCGGCATCGGTCGCCGCCGTTCCTTTGTGGAAGGCGGACGACGACAGCTTACCCGGGGTGATCGTCGAGAAGATGTCCTCGTCGAGATACAGCTTGTCTTTTCCAGAATCGAATTTCTTCAACCGATCGACGTTGGTCAGATCGTTGAGCGCCGAATCGAACAGGAGCTTGT
The DNA here is from genome assembly GCA_044506555.1 of Hyphomicrobiales bacterium. GTDB lineage: Bacteria > Pseudomonadota > Alphaproteobacteria > Rhizobiales > Kaistiaceae > Bauldia. The sequence goes on from JBIQKL010000045.1 coordinate 10,948, forward strand.
CCTTCTTGTTCCCGAAGACGACCTTGTCGTTGCCGTCCTGGGTGTCGATCAGGTCGGCCTTGGCCTTCTTGCCCTTGTTCTTGAAGACGTCGTCGCCGCCGTTCAGCAGGACGTCGCCCTTGATCTTGCCCTTGTTAACGATCTTATCATCGGCGTTAGACGTGAAGACTAGGCCCTCGAGCTTCCCCTTGTTGCTCAAATCAAGCGCGTCGCCGTTGTTTAGGTCGAGCGGATCGGCCGTTCGGATGGAATAGCCGTTTGATTCGACGACACCCTTCGGTCCGTTGTTCACCTGGGTGGTGAAGCCCGTATTCCCGTTGATGAAGATGCCGATGTCGACGCCTTCGATGTCGCCGTCATTGTCGATCTCCACGCCGCGCGATCCGGACATGTACGTCACCAGGATGCCGTAATCCGCGCCGCTGATCTCGCCGGACTTGGAATTCTCGATGTGGACGTTGCTGTTTCCGGCGGTGACGATGCCGATGGCACTACCGCCGATCTCGCCGTCGTTCTTGATGTTGGCGGAACCGATGAAATTGGTCAGGAGAATTCCGAACAGGCCGGAAATCTCGCCGCTTCCCTTGTTCTTGATGGTGTAGTCGCCGGGCGCAAGGAGCGCATCGAACCATACCCCGTAGGAGCCGCCCTCCAGATCGCCCTTGTTCACGAGCTTGTTGTTTGTGTACGGGCTGTAGACAGCGGCAGTTGTACCCGTAACGTTCACGCCCTTCGCGATCGTCCACTTCTCCCCGGGCATGGTAAAATTGATTCCATTGGGGACGCCATTGATGTCGTCGTGCTGGGTAGGCATCTATCCGTCTCCTTTCGCGAATGCGGCTTCAGGGTAACAGGCCGCTCGAGCAGCGCCCGTGACGGAAGTCACTCACCGGCGAACGGTTCCCGCCACAGGGGCGAAACATGCCACGCCCGTTGCGGCCCCTGCCCGCGCCCCGGCGAGTGTGATCGACCGCATCGACGGCGACCGGTCGGTGACAGGGACGCGATGACCCGGCATTCTGCCGCCTCGAATGAGACCAACGGATGGCACCGATGACCGAAGGCTATGACGACCAGAACGTGTTCGCGAAGATCCTCCGCGGCGAGATTCCCTCGCACCGGGTTTATGAGGACGGCGACGTCGTCGCCTTCATGGACGTGATGCCCCAGGGCAAGGGCCATGTCCTGGTCGTGCCGCGGCAGCGCGCGCGGAACCTGCTCGATGCCGATCCCTCGATGCTCCCGCCCCTGGTGGCGGCGACGCAGCGCGTCGCCCGGGCCGCGATGCGCGCGTTCGCAGCGGACGGCGTCACCATCATGCAATTCAACGAGGCGCCGGCCGGACAATCCGTCTTCCATCTCCATTTCCATGTGGTGCCCCGATTCGACGGCATCCCGCTCAAGCCGCACACGGGGGCGATGGAGGACCAAGCGGTCCTCGCCGCCAATGCCGAGAAGCTCCGCCAGGCGCTCGCGGAGGAATCGCCGCTATAGGGCCACCCGCCTCGACGGGCAGAGAATCACAGGCACGCGAAAGCGCGAGATCGCGACCCGTCTCCCGCGTCCTGGAGCCGTGCGTCGTCGGAACAGCGCGCCAAGGCGCGATTTCGCATTGGGAAATGCCGCAAGGCGGCAATCCTTAACCCGGCGTTAACCACCGTCCGGCGATTTTGGCAACGGATCATTAACTCCGGTTAACACGCCCTTGTCGCTCGCCGCCGCCACTCCGTCGCGTCCCAAGCTCCGGCTTGCCGGCCGCTCGTTCCTCGCCTTCGTCCTGGAGCCGTCGGCGCCGGTCGCCGACTGGCTGGCCGATCTCGACGACGTCGCGCGCAAGTCGGCCGCGTTCTTCGCCAACCGTCCGGTGATCCTCGATCTGTCGACGCTCCGCCCCGACAAGGCCGACGCGGAGCTCCTCCTCGAATCGCTGAAGGTGCGCGCGATCCGGGTCATCGCCGTCGAGGGCATCGATCCGGACATGCTCGGCCCGGCGCTGGCCCCGCTCGCGGCGGGCGTGCCGTCCGCCAAGGTCATCGAATTTCCAGGCGCCGAAGAGCCCGGCGAGCCGGCCGCAAAGCCCGAGCCGCCGCCGGCGGCGCGGACGTCGATGGTGGTCGACCGCCCGATCCGCTCGGGCCAGTCGATCTACTTCCCCGATGGCGATCTCACCGTGGTCGGATCGGTGTCATCCGGTGCCGAGGTGATCGCCGGCGGCTCGATCCACGTCTACGGCGCGCTCCGCGGCCGCGCCGTCGCCGGCGCGCTCGGCGACGAGAACGCCCGCATCGTCTGCAGCCGGTTCCACGCCGAGCTTGTCGCCATCGACGGCAACTACATGGCCGCCGAAGACGCGCCCGGGAAGCTCGGCGGCAAGCCCGTGCACATCCGCCTGCAGGGCGGATCGCTGATCACCCAGATCCTGGAATGACGCCCGAGAAGGAGTAGCGACGAAAATGGGAACGGTCCTCACGGTCACTTCGGGCAAGGGCGGGGTCGGCAAGACGACCTCGACCGCAGCCCTCGGCGCCGCCCTCGCGATGAGCGGACAGCGGGTCGCCGTGGTCGACTTCGACGTCGGCCTCAGGAACCTCGACCTCGTGCTCGGGGCCGAGCGCCGCGTGGTGTTCGACTTCGTCAACGTGGTCCAGGGCCAGGCCAAGCTCAACCAGGCGCTGATCCGCGACAAGCGGTTGGAGAACCTCTACCTTCTCCCTGCCTCGCAGACCCGGGACAAGGACGCGCTGACCGAGGACGGCGTCGCCTTCGTCATCGATCAGCTCCGCGAGGATTTCGACTGGGTGATCTGCGACAGCCCCGCCGGCATCGAGCGCGGCGCGCTGCTCGCCATGCGCCATGCCGACGTCGCCGTCGTGGTCACCAATCCCGAGGTCTCCTCGGTCCGCGACTCGGACCGCATCGTCGGCCTCCTCGACGCCCGTACGCTCGCCGCCGAGCGCGGCCAGCAAATCGCCAAGCATGTGCTCATCACCCGCTACGACGCGGCGCGTGCCACGCGCGGCGAGATGCTGTCGGTCGAGGACGTGCTCGAGATCCTGTCCCTGCCGCTGATCGGCATCGTGCCGGAGAGCCAGGCGGTGCTCCGCGCCTCCAACGTCGGCTCGCCGATCACCCTCGCCGACCCGGCGAGCGCCTCGGCCAAGGCCTATGTCGACGCCGCCCGGCGCCTCCGCGGCGACGCGGTTCAGATGACCGTCCCCACCGGGAAGCGCAGCTTCTTCGGGAGCTTGTTCGGGAGGGCAGCGTAAATGTTCAGCTTCTTCAAGTCGAAGAGTTCGGCCCCGGTCGCCCGGGAGCGACTCAAGGTGCTGCTCGCCCATGAGCGCTCGTTCTTCAACAACAAGCCGGATCTGATCGCGGTGTTGCGCGAGGAGATCCTCGCCGTCATCCGCAAGCACGTGCAGGTCGATCCCGACAAGGTCAGGGTCACCACCGAGCGCGACGCCAAGGTCTCGACGCTGTCGGTCGACATCGAGATCCCGATGGAGACGCCCGCCGCTGCCGCGGCCTGAGGTTCGCTCTTGACGCATGAAGGGCGCGCCCGACCGGCGCGCCCTTTTCGTTTTCGTGAACCGCGCTCCCTACTCGTTCACCGACTTGGCGGACGATGCGGCGCGGACGAGCTTGACGAACTCGGCACGCAACCCGAACTCGTCGTCGCCCTTTGCGCCCTGAGCAAGATCGAGGATCTCGTCCCAGCCGAAGCCGGCGCCGAGCCATGGATCCCCGCGTAGCTTCTGGCCGTAGGCGGCGACGGCGATCGCGAAGCGGGTCGATTCGGGCGCCGCGGAAAGCACCGCCGGTCGGTCGGCGTCGCTCACCGGCTGCTCGATCACGTGCGAGGTGCCCTCCCCCGGCAGCTTGTAGCGGACCTTGACGAAGGCGAGCTCGTCGCCCGCGTCGGCCGTGCCGGTGCTGACCTTCTGGTAGCGGAGCGGATCGACCGAGAGCGGCCCCTCGACCGGCGTGATCTCGTAGATCGCGGTCACTGAAGCGCCCGAGCCGACCTCGCCGGCATCGACCTGGTCGTTGTTGAAGTCCTCGCGGTTGAGGAGTCGGGTCTCGTAGCCGATCAGCCGGTACTCGGCGACGCGGTCGGGGTTGAACTCGACCTGGATCTTGACGTCGTCGGCGATCGGGAAAAGCGAACCGGAGAAGTCGTCGCGGAACAGCTTGTGGGCCTCGTCGAGCGTGTCGATATAGGCCGCCGTGCCGTTGCCGGACTGGGCGAGCGTCTGCATCATCAGGTCGTTGTAGTTGTCGCGGCCGAAGCCGTAGACCGAGAGATACACGCCGCTCTTGCGTTTCTCAGCGACGAAGTCCTCGAGCATCTCCTCGTTGGCGATGCCGACGTTGAAGTCGCCGTCGGTCATCAGGATGACGCGGTTCACCGCGCCCTCGGAGAAGCCCTGCTCGGCCATGGCATAGGCGAGCGCCAAGCCCTCTCCGCCCGCGGTGGATCCGCCGGCGGTCATGGCGTTCACCGCGCAGCGGATCCTGAGCTTGTCGTTGCCGGAGGTCGGCTTGAGCACCGCGCCGGCCGCGCCGGCATAGACTGCGATCGACACCGTGTCTTCGGGCCGGAGCTGGTCGATCAGGACGTTCAGCGCCTTCTGGACCAGCGGCAGCTTGTTCGGGTCGTTCATCGACCCCGAGACGTCCATCAGGAACACGAGGTTGAGCGGCGGCTGCTTTTCGGGCGCGATGTCGTAGCCCTGGAGTCCGATATGGATGATCTCCTTGCCCGGCGCCCAGGGCGACGGCGCCAGCGTCGCGTTGATTGTGAACGGCACGTCCGGGTCGGTCGGGAGCGGATAGCCGTAGTCGAAGTAGTTGATCAGTTCCTCGACCCGCACGGCATCGCGCGGCGGCAGGTGGCCGTCCTCGAGGAAGCGCCGGACATTGGCGTAGGACGCCGTGTCGACGTCGATCGAGAAGGTCGAGACCGGATCGTCGGCGACCTGCTTCACCGGGTTCGGCGTCGCGTCGGGGTACTTCTCGGTGTTGGCCGGCTGCTGGTAGAAGCCGCCGGCTTCGGCCTCGGCCATGCTCGCCGGCGGCGCTACGCCCGTCGGCATCTGCTGCGGATGGGG
>JBIQKL010000045.1:16158-22914 GCA_044506555.1 Hyphomicrobiales bacterium
CGTCGTCGGCCGAGAAGGCGGGAACGCCGGCCAGTGCCGTCGCCGACAAGAGGATCGAGAACGCGCACACCGATTTCACGGGCACTGTGAGATGGCTGGTCATCGCCACGTTGATCTCCGACAGCGCCCCCCGCCGACGACGAGGCTCCCACGGTATTTGGCGGGCTTTTGGGCCGGATGGCGGCGCAATCGTGGAGACTCGTTCATCTTCGCGGCGCGCAGCGTCAGGGCGCGGCGAGCGGCGTGAAGGCCCGGTTGTAGATGGCCGCGATGAACGCCCGGAAGGCACCGCCGGCCTGGCCCGGATCGGCAGGATCGGCCTTCGGGTAGCGGAACACGATCACCGCCGCCGCGCCCCCGGTCGTCTCGGCCACGGCGGCCATCGCCTTCCGGCTCTCCTCGCCGCCTTCGATCGAGGCGATGAACGTGGCGAAGGTCGCCTTGGCGATGTCGTCGCGGTCGACGACGTGGTGCTCGACGGAGCCACGCACCGCGTCGATCAGCGGGGGTCCGCCCTTCGGCGCCCAGGCGGCGAGCCGCTCGGCGACGACGATCGCCGCCTCCTCCGCCGAGGCCCGGCCCGGATAGGGCAGCGCCAGCACCGCGAGCTGTTCGTCCCCGTCCTCGAGGTCGGCGACCAGCGCCAGCGGATAGAGCGGCAGCTGCGGTCCCGGCACCTCGGGCATGATCGCCTTCCGCAAAGCCTCGAGGCTCGCCACGGGAGCGGTTAGGAACTCGCCGAGGACCGCGGTCGGGTCGTTCGCCACGCCGATGTCGCGGAGCATGAACGCGGATCCCTGGAGGAGCTCAGCCTCCGTCACCTCGGCGACCGCGCCGAGCAGTTCTTCCGACAGCGCAGCGGCCGGCGAAGGCGCCGCCTTCCCGGCATCGGTCGCCGCCACCGCTTCGATCGCCGGCCAGTTCGTGGCATGCAGGACGACATCGTCGCCCACCGCGACCCGGCTCGCCCTGGGGATGCGCCCGGCGAGGAAGTCGCCCTCTGCCAGCGGGTCCTTGTCGCCGAGCGCGAGCTGGAAGTCGTCGAGCCGGTGCCAGGCCGTGAATCCGTCGACCTGTCGCTCCGCGAAGCCGCGGGCGGTCAGCGCCGCGCCGACTGCGGCTGGATCGGCGAGTCCCGGCGCCCCTGCGATTACCGTCACCGTGCTCGGCGGCTGCCAGAATGTCATCGCCGCATCGATCGCGAACCAGTCGATGCCGAGCGCTTCGACGGACGTCGCCTGCCACCGGCCGATGCCCGACGGATACAAGAGCAGGTCCGGCGGGCCGACGATGACCCGGCGCATCGCCGCCGCCCACGCCTGCCGTGCGTCGTCCGGCATCGCGGCGAAGCCTGCCTCGGAGGCCGGCGGCGCGATCCCGGCGGCGCGCTGAACGGCGACGAGATCGACATAGGCGAACACCGGGGCCGAATGGATCGTCTCCGTAGTATCGGGCAGGAGCGGCAGGAGATCGAGGAGGCCCGGCGCCTCGCCGGCGGCCACCGGCCCGGCAAGACCCGCCAGCAGGCCGAGGATCAGCGCAGGACGGCGCATGTCAGGCTGTTCGCTCCGGGCCGAGCGCGTCGCGCACCTGCGCCGCCAGCGCATCCACGTCGATCCTCGTGGCGAGCAGGGCGTCGAGCGCTACCGGGCACGACTCGGGCAGTCGCGCCGGATCGACTTGGACGAGTTGCGGATCGAGCGACACGCGTTGCACGACCTCGCGCCACAGGGCATCCGGGTCGATGCGCTGCCGCATCGACGGTGCGTACCGGTCCCTGAGATCGGCGCGGAAGGCCGCGATCTCGCCGCGCCAATGTCCCGCGGCGCCCGCGTCCGCCTCGCCTGCGAGCTTCATCAGATGAAGCATGATGAGCCTGAGATAGCTCTTCACCGCCGCGAGTTCCGACCGCCCCACGCCCTCGATCTCCTCGGCCACGTTCTCGACGTCAAGCTCGTTCGGCACGGCGCGCCCCGGCTCCCGCAGCCGGCGGATCGCGGCCGCCTGCTGCTCCGACCACAAGAGGATATCGTCGTCGTAGAGGGTGGAATCGCTCATCGGCGCTCCTCCGGCCCGAGCGCGTCGCGCACCTGCGCCGCCAGCGCATCCACGTCGATCCTCGTGGCCAGCAGATCGTCCGGCGCCACCGGGCACGAGTCAGGTAAGCGGGCCAGAATCGCCTGCTGCGCCTCGTCTGCGGCCAGCGTCACTTGCGCGCGGGCATCGGCCCAAAGCCCGTCCATGTCGATCCGCTGCCGCATGGACGGCGCGAAGCGCCGCTTCAGCCTGCTGTGAAAGCCTGCGATCTCGCCGCGCCAGTGGCGAGCGGACGGGGCATCCGGCTCCGCGACCAGCTTGATGAGATGCACCAGCACCAGCTCGATGAAACTTTCGACCGCCGCGAGTTCCGACCGCCCCACGCCCTCGATCTCCTCGGCCACGTTCTCGACGTCAAGCTCGTTCGGCACGGCGCGCCCCGGCTCCCGCAGCCGGCGGATCGCGGCCGCCTGCTGCTCCGACCACAAGAGGATATCGTCGTCGTAGAGGGTGGAATCGCTCATCGCGATGCTCCGCTGCCGGCCCCGGCCCCACCTGCCGGCCGAAAGGTTACACTAAACGGCTCTGCTCGACAGCCGCAGCGATGAAGGCGTGAAACAGCGGATGCGGCGCGAAGGGCCGCGACTTGAGCTCCGGATGGTACTGGACGCCGATGAACCAGGGATGGTCGGCCAGCTCCATCGTCTCCGGCAGGAGGCCGTCCGGCGACAGCCCGGCGAAGCGCACGCCGTGCTTCTCGAGGATGTCGCGGTAGTTGATGTTGAGCTCGTAACGGTGGCGGTGGCGTTCGGTGATCTCCGTGGCGTCGTAGACCGCGGCGATACGGCTGCCCTTGGTCAGGATCGCCGGATAGGCGCCGAGCCGCATGGTGCCGCCGAGGTCATCGCCCGCGGTGCGCTTCTCGAGCTGGTTGCCGCGGATCCATTCCGTCATCAGTCCGACGATCGGCTCCGACGTCTCCCCCAGTTCCGACGAGCCCGCGTCCTTGAGGCCGGCGAGGTTGCGCGCCGCCTCGATGGTCGCGAGCTGCATGCCGAAGCAGATGCCGAGGAACGGCACCTTGTGCTGGCGGGCGAAGCCGGCGGCGTTGATCATGCCCTCGGAGCCGCGCTTGCCGAAGCCGCCCGGCACCAGCACGCCGTCGACGGAATCGAGGCGTGGCGCGATGTCGCCGGATTCGAGCGTCTCGGATTCGATCCACTCGAGATTGACCTTGACCCGGTTGGCGATGCCGCCGTGATGCAGCGCCTCGACCAGCGACTTGTAGGCGTCCTTGAGGCCGGTGTACTTGCCGACGATGGCGATGGTGACCTCGCCCTCGCGGCCGGTGATGGCGCTGCCGATGTCGTGCCAGCGCCCGAGGTCCGGCATCGGCGCTTCGGTGATGCCGAAGGCGGCCAGCACCTCCTCGTCGAGGCCTTCCTGGTGGTAGGCGATCGGCACGTCGTAGATGTTGGACACATCGAGCGCCTGGATCACTGCGGACGGCCGCACGTTGCAGAACAGCGACAGCTTCCGCCGCTCCTCGCTGGGGATCGGCCGGTCGGCCCGCACCAGGAGGATGTCCGGCTGGATGCCGATCTGGCGGAGGGCGCTGACCGAGTGCTGCGTCGGCTTGGTCTTCAACTCGCCCGCCGACGGGATGTAGGGCATCAGGGTGAGGTGAATGTAGATGGCGTAGCCGCGCGGCAGGTCGTTGCCGAGCTGGCGGATCGCCTCGAAGAACGGCAGGCCCTCGATGTCGCCGACCGTGCCTCCGATCTCGCAGAGGACGAAGTCGACGTCCTCGTTGCCGTCGAGGATGAACTGCTTGATCGCGTCGGTGACGTGCGGGATCACCTGCACCGTGGCGCCGAGATAATCGCCCCGCCGCTCCTTGGCGATGATATCCTGGTAGATGCGGCCGGTGGTGATGTTGTCCATCCGGCTCGCCGAGCGGCCGGTGAAGCGCTCGTAGTGGCCGAGGTCGAGGTCGGTCTCGGCGCCGTCGTCGGTGACGAAGACCTCGCCATGCTGGTAGGGGCTCATCGTCCCCGGGTCGACGTTGAGATAGGGATCGAGCTTGCGCAGCCGCACCCTGTAGCCGCGGGCCTGGAGGAGCGCCGCGAGCGCCGCCGAAGCGATGCCTTTGCCGAGGGATGAGACCACGCCGCCGGTTATGAAGACGTACCGCGCCATGGGTCTCGACCTTTAGTGCGAACCGGCCGATTCGGGGAGTCGAATCTCCACCGGGCCGGGAAATGGGGGAAGGGCCCGGCGGGATGGTCGATCGCGCCGGGCTGGAGAACATCGGAGTGCCCCTTTTACTGCGGGACCTGAGGAGCCGCGGGCTCCGTGGTGGCCGGGGTCTCGGCCGGCGCCGGCGACATCCGGTCGAGCTGGTCGAGCACCGAGCCGTCCTGGCTGCCGCCCGTCGACGGTGCCGGCTGGGTGGTGTTCGACGCCGGAACGTTGTCGAGGATCGACGACGGCCGGTCGCCGAAGCGGGTGAGCACGGTGAGGATGATCGAGGTGGCGAAGAATGCCGCGGCGAGGATGGCGGTCGCTCGGGTGAGCACGTTGCCCGTCCCGCGCGCCGACATGAAGTTGCCGCCACCGCCGCCGATGCCGAGCGCCCCGCCTTCGGAACGCTGCATGAGCACGACCGCGATGAGCGCCACGATCACCATCAGGTGAATGACGATGATGACGGTTTCCATGGGTCAGTCTGTCCTTGAATCCGGCGCCTTGTACACGATCGCCCGCGGCATCGCCACCCGTCAGTGCGCTGCGGCGACGATGCCGAGAAAATCGGCGGCTTTGAGGCTGGCGCCCCCGACGAGGGCACCGTCCACGTCGTCGAGCCCGAGGATCTCGGCGGCGTTGGACGGCTTCACCGATCCCCCGTAGAGAATACGGATCGCCTTTGCGCCGCCGCCGAACCGCTCGGCCAGACGGGCGCGTATATGGGCATGGGCGGCGGCGATGTCATCACGCGAAGCGGTCAGGCCGGTGCCGATCGCCCAGACCGGCTCGTAGGCGATCACGATGTTCTCGGCGGTCGCGCCGTCCGGCACCGAGCCGGCGAGCTGCCGCGACAGGACGTCGTTGGTCTCGCCGGCCTTGCGTTCGGCTTCCGTCTCGCCGATGCAGAGCACTACCAGCAGCCCCGCGCGCCGGCCGGCCTCGGCCTTCTGGCGGACCAGCGCGTCGCCCTCGCCGTGGTCGGCGCGGCGCTCGGAATGGCCGACGATGACCAGCTTGCCGCCGACGTCGGCGATCATCTCCGCGGCGATGTCGCCGGTATGCGCGCCGCTGGCCGTGGGATGGCAGTCCTGCCCGCCGATCAGCAGCGCCGAGCCGGCCGCGCGTTCGGCAGCGCGGGCGATCAGCGTCGCGGGGGGGCAGATGGCGACCTCGGCGCTGGTTCCGCCGATCCCCGCCTTCACAGCATCGATCTCGGCAAGACTCGCGGCGGTGCCGTTCATCTTCCAGTTGCCCGCCACCAGCTGCCTGAGCTTGCCCATCGCCGCGTCCCCGTTCGTTTTGTCGGGCGACCCCCTAGCAAAAGCCCGGCGCAATTACAAAGGGCGCGGCGAGGGCCCTTGGCGCGGCGCGCATCGCGTGCGACCGTAGCAGCGGTTACACCCTGCCCCTGCCCTCCCCGGACTCCCCAATGACATCTGCATTGTTCTCGCCATTCGCCCTCGGCGGCATGACCGTACGCAACCGCATCGCCGTGGCGCCGATGTGCCAGTACTCCGCCGACGACGGCGCACCCACCGACTGGCATCTCCAGCACTGGATGACGCTCGGCATGTCGCAGGCGGCGACCATCACGTTCGAGGCGACCGGCGTCGAGCGCCGCGGCCGGATCACGCACCAATGCCTCGGCCTCTACACCGACGACGCCGAGGCCGGTATCGCGTGGCGGCTCAAGGCGGCGCGGCGGGTCTCGCCGGCCGACACCCGCTTCGGCGTGCAGCTTGCCCATGCCGGCCGCAAGGCCTCGACCCGCGTCCCCTGGGCGGGCGGTGGCCCGCTCGGCCCGGACGAGGACCCGTGGCAGACGGTCGCCCCCTCGGCGATCCCGTTCACCCCGGCCTGGCACACGCCGACAGCCCTCGACGAGGCCGGCATCGCGCGCACCGTGGAGGCCTTCGTGCAGGCCGCGAAGCGGGCCGAACGGGCCGGTTTCGACTATGTCGAGCTCCACTGCGCCCATGGCTATCTGGTGCACACCTTCCTCTCGCCACTCGCCAACCATCGCACCGACCAGTGGGGCGGAAGCCTGGAGAACCGGATGCGGCTCGCCCGCGCCATCGCCCGCGCCGTCCGCGCCGCGCTTCCCGCCTCGATGCCGATCGGCGCCCGCCTCTCCGCGACCGACTGGGTCGAGGGCGGCTTCAATGTCGACGAGGCGGTGAAGGTGGCGGCGGCGCTGAAGGAGGACGGCGTCGCCTTCCTCTGCGCCTCCTCCGGCGGCGTACACCCGGACGGACGGCAACCCGAGACGGCGCACTACATGGTGCCGTTCGCCGAGCGCATCCGTCGCGAAGCGGGGATCCCGACCCGCGCCGTGGGCCTCATCACCGATCCGCAGGCCGCCGACGACATCGTCGCGGAGGGCCAAGCCGACATGGTGGCGCTCGGCCGGGCGATGCTCGCCGATCCGCGCTGGCCGTGGCGGGCGGCGTCGCTGTTCGGCGAGCCGCTCCA
>JBIQKL010000045.1:23014-26015 GCA_044506555.1 Hyphomicrobiales bacterium
CCTTGCCGCGGCAACCCACGGTCCCTATTATCCGCGCGCTTTTTCCCGGGGCCGGCCTGACGGGCCGGTCCGGCAACAGAGGTCTCCATGCTCAACAAGCTCCGCAAGGCATCCAGCACCTGGGTGGCGCAGGTCTTCATCGCGCTCCTCGTGGTGAGCTTTGCGGTCTGGGGCGTTTCGGGCTTCTTCACCGGCTTCAACCAGGACGTCGTCGCCAAGGTCGGCGATACCGAGGTCACGGTCGGCGACTTCGTCCGCAACTACGACCAGCAGATGCGCGCCCTGTCGCAGCAGCTCGGCCAGCCGATCTCGCCGGAGCAGGCGCAGATGTTCGGCCTGCCGCAGCAGGTGCTGGGCCGCCTGATCGCCGATGCGACGCTGACCGACGAAGCCCGCCGCATGGGCCTCGGCATCTCCAACGATGCGCTCGCCAAGCAGATCCGCGACGACGAGGCGTTCCAGGACGAGTCCGGCAATTTCGACCGGATCCGCTTCGGCCAGCTGCTGCAGAATGCGGGGCTGACCGAGGACCAGTACGTCGCGCAACTCCGCGTCGGCTACACGCGCCAGCAGATCGTCGACGGCCTCGCCGGCGAGACGCGCGTGCCGGACGCCTTCATGAAGGCGCTCCACGAGTACCGCAGCGAGGAACGCACCCTCAACTGGCTCGTGCTCGGCACCGACAGCGTCACCGGCATTCCGGAACCGACTGACACCGATCTCAACAGCTATTTCGAAGCGCACAAGAGCGACTGGCGCGCGCCGGAACTGCGCGCCGTCACCCTCCTCAGCCTCACCCCGTCGGACATCGCCGACGCAGCCGCGGTCACCGATGCCGAGGCCCAGGAGCTTTACGACCGGCTCGCCGCGACACGCTTCACCACGCCCGAGAAGCGGCAGATCCAGCAGATCGTGTTCGACAGCGCCGAGCAGGCGCAGGCCGCCTCCGCCGCGCTCACCGGCGGCGCCACCTTTGAAAGCGTCCTCGCCGAGCGGAATCTGACGCCGGAGGCGGTGGATCTCGGACTCGTCCGGCGCGAGGACATCATCGACCCCAGGGTCGCCGAGGCCGCATTCTCGCTCGCCGCCGGCTCGGTCAGCGAGGTCATCGACGGCCAGTTCGGGCCGGTGATCCTGCGCGTCGTCACGGTCGAGCCCCAGTCCGTGACCCCGTTCGCCGAGGTCAGCGAACAGCTCAAGACCGAGATCGCCGAGGGCCGTGCGGCCCAGGAGATCGCCGATCAGCTCGACGTGATCGAGGACGCCCGGGCGGGCGGCGCAAGCCTCGACGAGGTCGCCGAGAACTACGACCTGACGCTGCGCACCGTTCCCGCGATCGATGCGAGCGGCCACGACGCCGACGGCAACCCGATCGCAGACCTTCCCGCCGGTCAGGCGCTGGTCAGTGCGGTGTTCGAAAGCGACGTCGGGCTCGAGAACAACCCCATCGCGGCGGACGACGGCTATGTCTGGTACGCGGTCACGTCGGTGGCCGCCCCACGCGACCGCGAGCTGGCCGAGGTACGCGACAAGGTGATTGCCGCATGGAAGGCCGCCGAGGTGCAGAAGCGCCTCACCGCGCGCGCCGACGACATCAGGAAGCAGGTCGAGGCCGGCGCGGACCTGATGACGGTCGGCACCGCGGCCGGCCTCGCGGTCGAGACCGCCGACGGCGTCACCCGTGTCGGCGAGCCGCCCGCCGGGCTCTCCCGGCAGGTCGTGGAGGCCGCCTTCGGCGGGCCGAAGGGCTACGTCGCCGTGGCCGACGGCGCCGACGGCGCCAAGGTCGTCGTGGTCACCGCCGACGCCACCGTGCCTCCGTACTTCTCCGGCGCCCCGGACCTCGAGCAGGCCGACGCGCAGTTCTCCGGCGAGGTGGCGAACGACATCCTCACGCAGTATGTCGTGCAACTCCAGCAACAGCTGGGCGTCTCGGTCAACCAGACCGCGCTCAATACCGCCATCGGCTCCTTCCGCCCCGGCGCCGGGCTCTGATCGCTTCCGAAACGCCATGCTGATCGAGCCCTCCGCAGACGTCGCCGCGCAGGCCTACGATTCCGGCCGCCCCGGCGTGGTCTGGACGCGGCTGGTGGCCGATCTCGAAACGCCGGTTTCGGCGATGCTCAAGCTGTCGGCGGGCCGCGCCAACTGCTTCCTCCTCGAATCCGTCGAAGGCGGCGCGGTCCGCGGCCGCTATTCGATCATCGGATTCGCACCCGACCTGATCTTCCGCGTGCGGGACGGCAAGGCCGAGATCAATCGCGATCCCGAGCGCGGTCCGGTCTTCGACGCGCTGCCCGGGCAGCCGCTCGACGCTCTCCGCGCCATCATCGCCGAATCCTGCCTGACCCTGCCGCCGGGCCTCCCGCCGATGGCAGCCGGAATCTTCGGCTATCTCGGCTACGACATGGTCCGCGAGATGGAATCGCTCGGGCCGCCGCCGCCGGATGCGCTCGGCTTTCCCGACGCGATGCTGATTCGCCCGACCGTGGTCGTCGTCTTCGACGCCGTCCGCGACGAGATCACCGTGGTGACCCCCGTCCGTCCGTCGCCCGGCGTGGGCGCCGCCCAGGCCCATGCCCGTGCCGTCGAGCGTCTGACTACGGTGGTCGACACGCTCGACGTGAGCCTGGACAAATCGGCGCGCTACACCGACGTCGACCTCGACCGGCCGATCGTCTCCAACACGCCCCCGGAGCGCTACCTCGACATGGTGGCGCGGGCGAAGGACTACATCGGCGCCGGCGACATCTTCCAGGTCGTGCTGTCGCAGCGCTTCCAGGCGCCGTTCACCCTGCCGCCCTTCGCCCTCTACAGGGCGCTCCGCCGGGTGAATCCCTCGCCCTACCTCTACTATCTCGACTTCGGCGACTTCGCCGTCGCCGGCTCGAGCCCGGAGATCCTGGTCCGGGTCAAGGACGGCGAGGTGACCATCCGCCCGATTGCCGGCACCCGGCCGCGCGGCGCGACGCCGGAGGAGGACCATGCGCTCGAGGCCGAG
>JBIQKL010000045.1:26115-27940 GCA_044506555.1 Hyphomicrobiales bacterium
AACTACGACAGCTTCACCTACAACCTCGTCCACTTCCTCGGCGAGCTCGGCGCCGATGTCCATGTCCGCCGGAACGACAAGGTCGGCGTCGACGAAGTGACGGCGATGCGGCCCGACGCGATCGTCATCTCGCCCGGCCCCTGCACGCCGAACGAGGCCGGCATCTGCCTCGACCTGATCCGGACCGCCGGGCCGCGCGTGCCCATCCTCGGGGTCTGCCTCGGCCACCAGGCGATCGGCCAGGCCTACGGCGGCCGGGTGGTGCGGGCGCCGTCGCTGATGCACGGCAAGGTCAGCACCATCCGCCACGGCGGCACGTCGGTGTTCCGCGGCATCAACGGCGATTTCCTTGCCACCCGCTACCATTCGCTGACCATCGCCCCCGACAGCCTGCCGGCCGAACTCGAGGTGACGGCAAGCGCCGACGACGACGTGATCATGGGCGTGATGCATCGGTCGTACCCGGTCCACGGCGTCCAGTTCCACCCGGAATCCATCGCCTCGGAGAACGGCCACCAGCTCCTCCGCAACTTCCTCGACCTCGCCGCCGCCTGGAACGCGCGGCAACGTGCGGAGGTGGCGTGATGACGCGACGCGCCGACCAGACGCGACACCCCCCTCTCCCATGGGGAGAGGATACCGGAGCACGGCCGCTTGCGGCCGATGCGGAGGTTGGTGAGGGGCGAGTCCTTGCCGGCGAGGTCACGCCCCTCACCAAGCTCGCCTACGCTTCGCCTTCGGCTCAGCAAGCCTCGCTATCCTCTCCCATGGGAGAGGGGGGCGTCATGCTCCTTCATCGCGGATGACACTATGCCTGACCTGAAGACCATCATCGGCAAGGTCGCCGCGGGGGATCGCCTGACTCGCGCGGAGGCGGAGGACGCCTTCGACGTAATCATGTCGGGCGATGCCACGCCGGCGCAGATCGGTGCCTTTCTCACCGGCCTCCGGATGCGCGGCGAGACGGTCGACGAGATCGCCGGCGCGGTCGCCACGATGCGCGCCAAGATGCTGCGGGTCGACGCACCGGAAGGCGCCATCGACGTCGTCGGCACCGGCGGCGACGCAACCGGCAGCTACAACATCTCCACCGCCTCGGCCTTCGTCGTGGCCGGCGCCGGCATCCCCGTCGCCAAGCACGGCAACCGCGCGCTCTCCTCGCGGTCGGGCGCCGCCGACACGCTGATGGCGCTCGGCGTGAAGATCGACCTGCCGCCCGAGGACATCGCCCGCTGCATCCGCGAGGCCGGCATCGGCTTCATGTTCGCCCCGGCCCATCACTCGGCCATGAAGCATGTCGGGCCGGCCCGCGCCGAGCTCGGCTTCCGCACCGTCTTCAACCTGATCGGCCCGCTCTCCAACCCGGCGAGCGTCCGCCGCTACCTGCTCGGCGTGTTCTCGCCGGACTGGGTCGAGCCGCTCGCCAACGTCCTCGCCACCCTCGGCGCCGAGCGGGCCTGGGTCGTCCACGGCGCCGGCGGCTTCGACGAGATCTCGCCGGCCGGCGAGACCAAGGTCGCCTCGCTCGAGGACGGCAAGGTCACGGTCTTCACGGTGAGCCCGGGCGATGCCGGCGTCGCCGGAGCCCCCGCCGACTCGATCAAGGGCGGCGACGCCGCGCACAATGCGGAAGCGCTTCGCGGCGTGCTCCGCGGCGAGCGCGGGCCGTATCGCGACACGGTGCTGCTCAATGCCGGCGCGGCGCTGGTCGTCGCCGGCGCGGTGGCCGACATCGCCGAGGGTGCCGCCCGCGCCGCGGAGGCGATCGACTCCGGCCGCGCCCACGACAAGCTCGACCTGCTGGTGGCGGTGTCCAATGCGTGAT
>JBIQKL010000045.1:28040-29718 GCA_044506555.1 Hyphomicrobiales bacterium
CATGACCGACATCCTCAGGAAGATCGAGGCGACCAAGCGTGCCGAGATCGCCGCCGCCAAAGCCGCGGTGCCACCCGCCGAGATCGCGGCCCGCGCCAAGGATGCCCCGCCCCCCCGCGGCTTCGTCCGCGCCATCGAAGGCTCGATCGCCGCCGGCCGCACCGCACTGATCGCCGAGATCAAGAAGGCGAGCCCGTCGAAGGGCCTGATCCGCGCCGATTTCGACCCGCCGGCGCTGGCGAAGGAGTATGCCCGCGGCGGCGCGACGTGCCTCTCGATCCTGACCGACGCGCCGTACTTCCAGGGTGCGCCGGAATACCTCGTCGCGGCGCGAGCCGCCGTGCCGCTGCCCGTGCTCCGCAAGGACTTCCTCTACGAGCCGTATCAAGTGGACGAAGCGCGGGCGATGGGCGCCGACTGCATCCTGATCATCATGGCCGGGGTGAGCGACGACGAGGCCCGTGCCCTCGAGGATGCCGCGGACGGCCACGGTATGGACGTGCTAGTCGAGGTCCACGACGAGCGCGAGCTCGAGCGGGCGCTCCGCCTCCGGTCGCGTCTCGTCGGCATCAACAACCGCGACCTCAGGACCTTCGCGACATCGCTGGCGGTCTCCGAGCGCCTCGCGCCGATGGTCCCGGCCGGCCGCATCGTCGTCGGCGAGAGCGGCATCTTCACCGCCGCCGACGTGACGCGCCTCGCCACCGCCGGCATCAATACGCTGCTGGTCGGCGAGAGCCTGATGCGCCAGCCCGATGTCGCCGCCGCCACTGCGACCCTGCTCGGCGTCGAGGTCGCGGCATGAGCGGCGAGGGGCTCACCCATCTCGACCGAAGCGGCGCGGCCAACATGGTCGACGTCGGCGACAAGGCGGTCACCGAGCGCGTCGCGGTGGCCGAAGGCGCGGTGATCATGTCGCCCGAGACGCTCGACGCGATCCGCGCCGGCGACGCCAAGAAGGGCGACGTGATCGGCACCGCCCGCATCGCCGGGATCATGGCCGCCAAGCGCACCTCCGAGCTGATCCCGCTCTGCCACCCGCTGGCGCTGACCAAGGTCGCGGTCGAGATCGACGCGGTCGACGACCTGCCGGGTCTCCGCGTCCGCGCCACCGCGAAGGTCAGCGGCCGGACCGGAGTCGAGATGGAGGCGCTGACCGCGGTGTCGGTCGCCTGCCTCACGATCTACGACATGGCCAAGGCCCTCGACCGCGGCATGGCGATCACCGGCATCCACCTCGTCGAGAAGAGCGGCGGTCGCTCGGGCACGTGGAGAAAGGGGGCATGAGCCTCCTGCCGGTCGACGAGGCGATCGCCCGCGTCGCCGCGGGTCTCGAGCCGCTCGGCACCGAGACCGTGCCGCTGGCCGAGGCCGCCGGCCGGGTGCTGGCGTCGGATCTCGCCGCGCTCCGCACCCAGCCGCCGTTTCCCGCCTCGGCGATGGATGGCTACGCGCTCCGCGGTGCCGAGGCGACGCTCGGCGCCACCTTCCGCGTCGCCGGCATGGCCGCCGCGGGCCACGCCTTCGACGGCACCGTCTCGCCCGGCGAGGCGGTCCGCATCTTCACCGGCGCGCCGGTGCCGGGCGGCGCCGACACGGTCCTGATCCAGGAGGACGCCGCGCGCGACGGCGACACGATCCGCGTCACCGAGGCGGCGGAGCCGGGCCGCCACGTCCG
>JBIQKL010000045.1:29818-32116 GCA_044506555.1 Hyphomicrobiales bacterium
GATCTCGGCATCGTCCGCGACGACACGGCCGAGATCGCCGGCCGGGTCCGCGACGCCGTCGCGCTGCCGGCCGACGTCGTCGTCACCCTCGGCGGGGCCTCGGTCGGCGACCACGACCTCGCCAGGGCCGCGCTCGAGGCGGCCGGCATGCGGCTCGACTTCTGGCGGATCGCGATGCGGCCCGGTAAGCCTCTGATGTTCGGCACGGTTCCGAGAACGGACGGCCGTGAGGTACGGGTGCTCGGCCTCCCCGGCAACCCGGTGTCGACGCTGGTCGGCGGGCTCCTGTTCCTCCGCCCGCTCCTCGCCGCGCTCCTCGGCGCGCCGGCGCCGGACCTCACCGAGCCGGCGGTGCTCGCCGTCGATATGGGTGCCAACGACCGCCGCCAGGACTACGTCCGCGCGACGCTCGTGGCCGATCCCGACGGCCTGCCACGCGTTGCGCCGCTCGCACCGCAGGACAGCTCGATGCTGTCGACGCTCGCCGCCGCCGATTGCCTGCTCATCCGCCCGCCGCACGCGCCCGCCGCGCGCACCGGCGATCCCTGCCGCATCATGCGGCTGCCCTGACGGAGGCCCGCCCTACGCGATGAACGGCGCCGAAAGCCTCGCCCGGACGCTGCTCGCCTGCGGCGTCGACACCTGCTTCGCCAATCCCGGCACCAGCGAGATGCACTTCGTCGCGGCGCTGGATCGCGTGCCGGGAATCCGCTGCGTGCTCGGCCTGTTCGAGGGCGTCGCGACCGGCGCCGCCGACGGCTACGCGCGGATGACCGGCAAGCCGGCGGCCACGCTCCTCCATTGCGGTCCGGGCCTCGCCAACGGCTTGGCCAACCTCCACAACGCCCGTCGCGCGCGAAGCCCGATCGTCAACATCGTCGGCGACCAGGCGACCTATCACGCCCCGCTCGATCCGCCGCTCGCCGCCGAGACCGAGGCGTGGGCGCGGCCGATCTCGGCCTGGCTCCGGACCGCGACGACGCCCGGACAGGTCGGCGCCTATGCGGCGGAGGCAGTGCGGGCGGCCTCGAACCCGCCCGGTGGCATCGCGACGCTGGTGCTGCCCTCCGACGCGTCGTGGAGCGACGGCGGCGTACCCCAGGGTCCGCTCCGCGTGCCGGCGCCGGCGACCGTCGCCGACACCACGATCGACGATGCCGTCCGCGTGCTCCGCTCCGGCGAGCCGGCGATGCTGTTCCTCGGCGGCCATGCGCTTCGCGCCGATCCGCTCGCCGATGCCCACCGCATTGCCGCCGCCACCGGTGCCGGGCTGATGGCCGAGACGTTCTTCGCGCGGATGGAACGCGGCCGCGGCCGCTTCGCCATCGACTGCCTCCCGTACAACGTCGAGCCCGGCACCGCGGCGCTCGCCGGCATTCGGCACCTGATCCTGGTCGGCGCCGACGATCCGGTCGCGTTCTTCGCCTATCCCGACATGCCCGGCCGCTTCGCCCCGCCCGAGGCGGCGGTCACGGTGCTCGCGAGCCCGGCCGAGGACGCGGGCGACGCGCTCGCCCGCCTGGCCGATGCGCTCGCCGCGCCCGCGATTCCCGTACCGGCGCAGTTCCGGCCGCCACCGGCCAGTGGCACCGTCACCAACGCCGCCCTCGGCCGGAGCCTCGCTGCGCTCCTCCCGGAGGGCGCCATCGTCATCGACGAGGGCATCACCAACGGCTTCGGCCTCTATCCGCCGATGGCCGCCGCTGCGCCCCACGACCTGCTCCGCCACGTCGGCGGTGCTATCGGCCAGGGCCTGCCGCTCGCCGCCGGTGCCGCGATCGGCGCACCGGGCCGGCGCGTCGTCTGCCTCCAGGGGGACGGCTCGGCTCTCTACACCGTCCAGGCGCTCTGGACCCAGGCCCGCGAGCGGCTCGACGTCACCACGGTCATGCTGGCCAACCGCCGCTACGCCATCCTCGACAAGGAGCTCGCCGCGGTCGGCGCGGAGCCGGGTCCCGCCTCCAACGCGCTGTTCGACATCGCCGACCCGGCGATCGACTGGGTACGGATCGCCAACGGCTTCGGCATCGAAGCTGCCTGCGCCGAGACGATGGAGTCCTTTGCCGACCTGTTCACGGCCGCGAACGCGCGCCAGGGGCCGTTCCTCATCGAGCTGATCATCGACTGAGGCGCCGCAGCCTTTGACATACAGACATATCCGCCCCATCTTCTCGGCATGATCGAACGCACCACCGTCCGCCTCCCGAGCGAACTTCTCGACCGCGCCCGCCGCCAGGCCGCCGCGGAGGGCCGCACGCTCACGTCCCTCATCGAGGACGGACTCCGGCTGGTGACGGG
>JBIQKL010000179.1:0-4626 GCA_044506555.1 Hyphomicrobiales bacterium
CGATCGATCCCGGGCGCCGGCGGCTTCCCGCCCGCGCCCGGAACCCCCGACGACCATGACATGGTCGGCCGGGACCGAATCGAGGCGCCTCCGCCGTCGCTTCTTTAGTCGGTGCCGGGCTGTCGGGAGCCGACGGCCGTGCGCCGTGGGTTGTGCCCGCGTCGTCCAGACGGCCCCGTTCGGGGACGCGCGGCAGGAGGATGTCCCGGCGTTCAAGACCGCGTCCCGCGGGGAGACGATGTTCGGCTTCCACCTGGCCGGCAGGGTGGCCAGGCGATCATCTTCGGCGGCGGCACGGAGCCTTCATCGACCCACCGATGGAAACCGCAGGAACGCCAGCAGCTTCGCCTCGCGGCGGCCGCGGGCGACGCTGTCGAGGATCAGTCCGGCGAACATCGCAAGAAAGGCGAGGATCATCAGGCCGAGCGCCATGACGGCGGTCGGCAGCCGCGGCACCAGGCCGGTCTCGATGAACTCGCTGACCACCGGTACGCCGAAGGCGAGCGACAGGATGGCGAGCAGCGCTGCGACGGCCAGGAAGAACGGCAGCGGCAGCAGGTCGCGCACCAGGTGGGCGATCAGGCCGAGGATGCGGAAGCCGTCGCGGAAGGTCGACAGCTTGCTCGTCGAGCCTTCCGGCCGCTCGTAATAGGTGGTCTCGACCTCCGCCATCGGCACGTCGAGCTCGAGCGCGTGGACGACCAGCTCGGTCTCGATCTCGAATCCCGAGCTCATCACCGGGAAGGTCTTGACGAAGCGGCGCGACAGCACCTTGTAGCCCGACAGCATGTCGCGGCTCCGGGCGCCGAAGATGCGGGCGACCAGTCCGCTCAGCATGGTGTTGCCGAGCGCATGGCCGGCACGGAACGCTGCCTTCTGCGCGGCGACCCGGGCGCCGTTGACGAGATCGAACGGCCCCGACAGCATCGTCTCGATCAGGTTCGGCGCGGCGCTGGCGTCATAGGTCGCGTCGCCGTCGACGAGCAGATAGATGTCGGCGTCGACGTCCGAGAACATGCGGCGGACGACGTTGCCCTTGCCCTGCCGCCGCTCGTGGCGGACGATCGCGCCCGCCGCCTCGGCGGCCTCGGACGTGCCGTCGGTCGAGTTGTTGTCATAGACATAGATGACCGCGTCGGGCAGCGCCGCCCGGAAGTCGGCGACGACCTGGCCGACCGTCGCGACCTCGTTGTAGCACGGCACGAGGACGGCGACCGTCCGAGGGCCGAGGGTGATGTCGGGGGGCGTGTCGGCGTCCGCTGCCATCGGTCGATCCGTCCCGGGTGTCTTCCACGATGCGGGGCCGCGCCGGATGCGCGCCCCTGCCGCCGCTCCCATAGCACATGGGTCGCGGTTGGCACGCCCTCTCGACGCTTCTACCCGGCGAAGGGCCGGTCGGTGCGGCGGAGCGCGGCGAAGTTCGCGGCGATGTGCCGGGCGGCGCGGAGCGCGAGGGCGCTGATCGTGCTGGTCGGATTGACCGCGGCGCCGGTCGGCAGCGAGCTGCCGTCGACGATGTAGAGGTTCGGGACGTCCCAGGCCTGGTGCCAGCGGGTGGTGACCGACGTCGCCGGGTCGTCGCCCATCCGCGCCGTGCCGAGCTGGTGCCAGGTCGGCGGGTGGTACTTGCCGTCCGCCTCGTGGAAATCGCCGACACGGATCTCGTGGGCATCCGCCGCCTTGCACAGCTCCACCGCGCGGTCGATGCCGTAGCGGACCAGCCGGCGGTCGTTCTCGTGGAGGCCGTATTCGAGATGCGGCGCCGGCAGGCCGCTCGAATCCTTCACGGTATCGGACAGGGACACGCGGTTCGACGCCCGGGGCAGGTCGTCGCCGAGCACCAGCACCCCGAAGCCGCGCGAGAAGTGCGACCGGAACCAGTCGTGATGGCCCGTGCCCCAGGGCGGGCGCTGTGCCGTGTGGCCGCCGAGCGCCTGGTAGCTCGCGCCGTTGAGCCGGACGACGTGCATGGTGAAGCCGTTGACGAAGCCGCGCCCGGTGTCGGTCTCGGCGAACTCCTCGCAGATATGGGTGCCGTTGATCACGCCCTTGTGGCTCTCGAGGTCCTCGTCGACGAACGCCTCGACGATCGCCGCGGTGTGGTGCATCAGGTTCCGCCCGACCTGGTCGCTCGAATTGGCGAGGCCGTTCGGCTGGCGGGCATTCGCCGAGAGGAGAAGGAGCCGCGGCGTGCCGACGCCGTTGCCGGCGACCACGACGAGGTCCGCCTCCTGGCGATGGCGGATGCCGGTCGCCCGGTCGACATAGACGGCGCCAGTGGCCCGGCCAGCCGAATCGGTTTCGATCGTCTCGACCCGCGCATCGGCGATGACGTGCGCTCCGGCGGCGATCGCCTTCGGGATCATGTGGAGCGAGACGTCATACATCGCGCCGGTCGGACAGCCGCTCTGGCAGGCGCTGCAATTGTTGCAGGCCGGGCGGCCGTCGAAGTCCTCGCCGAGGATCGCCACCGGCATCGGCCAGCGGTGCCAGCCGAGGCGGTCGAAGGCGCGGCCGGTGCGCTCGCCGAACCGCCCGTGGGCGGGTCCGGCGACGGGAAACGCGCCGCGCGGCGGGATCGCCGGATCGCCGTCGAGGCCGCCGACGCCGACCATCCGGTCGACCTCGTCGTAGAACGGGGCGAGGTCCTCGTAGGTGATCGGCCAGTCGGGGGCGAGGCCGTGCTCGGCCCCTTTGCGAAAATCGCTCGGCCGGAAGCGCGGCCAGACCGCGGTATAGACCACCGTCGAGCCGCCGATACCGTTCCACATCAGCGTGTGCTCGGAATCGGTGTCGATCGGATAGTCGTTGGAGAGCCCGCGGATGTTGACCTCGGTCGCCCATCGGGTGGCGCGCTGCCATTCCCAGTCGGCGCTCCAGTGCGGCTTTTGCTCGGGCAGAACCCACGGCCCCTGGTCGAGGCAGGTGACGCGGAGCCCGGCCTCGGCGAGTTCCTTGGCGACGATACCGCCGGCCGCACCGGTGCCGATGATCAGGACGTCGGCGCGCTCGTTCACGGCCGTTCTCCGGCGAGGAAATCGAGGCCGGAGAGGTCGACGCGCGTGACGTCGCCGGTCGAAACGTAGCGGCCGCGTGGAACGGCCGGTGCGTCCTGCTCGCGGGCGAGCGGCCGCATAGCGTAGCCGGCGGGTTGCGGGGCGTCGTTGTAGTCGTGGCCGAGCGCGCGGATCGCGGCGATCACCGCGGGCGATTCGTAATAGGCGAAGGTGAGGAAGGCGCGGGCCGTATCGAACAGGCGCGGCTCTTCGGCCTCGAGCCGGCGCGCCGCGACGTCTGGGTCGTCGAGAATGCCGCGAGCGACCAGCGCGGCGGCGAGCCGCGCCGGTGCGTCCGCGCCCAGGCGCTCGCGGAGCCGCGTCGTCAGGACGCCGTGGGCGCCGACCGCGGCCGCGGAGGGAAACAGGTCGTCGCCGGGCAGGATCGTGTCGGCGAAGGCAGCGATCGTGCTGGCGATGACGCGCGGATCGAGAGCGTCGGCTGGCATCGTTCCAATGTTCCTCCGGCACCGCTTTTTATCGTTGATCGCGGAGACCAACAGTCCTTATCTGGATCAGCACTCATATCATATGAGAAAAGAACGGAGGAGACGATGCCGCTAGCCACCGACCGCCGCCCGATCGGCAAGACCGGCCTCGAGGTCACGATTCTCGGCCTCGGCGGTGCGCCCCTCGGGGACCTGTTCGAGGTGATCCCCGAGCCGCGGGCGGAGGCGACCGTCGCCGCGGCCTGGGATCTCGGCGTCCGGCTCTACGACACCGCGCCGCTCTACGGCCGCGGCGTCTCGGAGCATCGCTTCGGGCATGTGCTCCGCCAGCACTGGGCCGAGCGCGACGACTTCGTCCTCTGCAGCAAGGTCGGACGCTACCTCGTGCCGGAGGCGCGCGACAAGGTCGACCGCTCGGTGTTCATCGGCGGGCTCGATTTCCGCCTGGTCGACGACTACGGCTACGACGCGACGATGAGGGCGATCGAGCAGAGCCTGCAGCGCTTCGGCATGAACCGGCTCGACGTCGTCCACATCCACGACGTCGACGTCCAGACCTGGGGCGACGACTACCGGGCGCGGTTCAAGGAGGCCGTGGCCGGCGCCTACAAGGCGCTCGATGAGCTCCGCCGGGCCGGCCAGATCCGGGCCGTCGGCGTCGGCGTCAACGAAGTGATGCCGCTCATGGAGTTCGCCGAGGCGGGCGACTTCGACTGCTTCATGCTCGCCGGCCGCTACACGCTCCTCGAGCATGCACCGCTCGACGACCTGCTGCCGCTCTGCGAGAAGCGCGGCATCTCGATCCTCACCGCCGGGCCGTTCAACTCGGGCATCCTCGCGACGGGTGCGATCGAGGGTGCCAAGTACAACTACAAGCCCGCGCCGCCGGAGATCCTGGCCCGGGTCGCCCGGATCGAGGCGGTCTGCGCGCGCCACGCCGTGCCGCTGGCCGCGGCCGCGGTCCAGTTCCCTCTCGCCCATCCGATCGTCGCGGCGATGGTGCCGGGCGCGGTGCGGCCTGAGGAGGTCGAGGCCAACCGGAAGCTGATCGAGACGCCGATCCCGGCCGACCTCTGGGCCGAGCTCCGCGCCGAGGGCCTGCTCCACGAGGCCGCGCCGAC
>JBIQKL010000180.1:0-4559 GCA_044506555.1 Hyphomicrobiales bacterium
TCCCCGATACCATCGACGCCACGCTCGACCTCCTGCGCGCCGGCGGCTACGTCCCCGACCGGGCGCTTGCGACGGTCCTGTTCCTGTCGCTCCGTATGGGGCGCCCGCTGTTCCTCGAGGGGGAAGCCGGCGTCGGCAAGACCGAGATCGCCAAGGTGCTCTCCGGCCAGCTCGGACGAAAGCTGATCCGGCTCCAGTGCTACGAGGGGCTCGACGCGGCGAGTGCCGTCTACGAGTGGAACTACGCCGCGCAGATGATCGAGATCCGCGCCGCCGAGGCTGCCGGCGACGCCGACCGCGAGACGCTGGTGTCGGACGTGTTCACCGAGCGCTTCCTGATTCGCCGTCCGCTTCTCCAGGCCCTCGACCCCGACCCGGCCGGGCCGCCGGTGCTGCTCATCGACGAGCTCGACCGCGCCGACGAGGCCTTCGAGGCCTACCTCCTCGAGATCCTCGCCGACAACCAGGTGACGATCCCCGAACTCGGGACGATCCGGGCCGATGCGCCGCCGATCGTCATCGTCACCACCAACCGCACCCGCGAGATCCATGACGCGCTGAAGCGGCGCTGTCTCTATCACTGGGTCGACTATCCCGACTTCGCCCGTGAACTGGAGATCGTCCGCACCCGCGTGCCCGGCATCGGCGAGCGCCTGTCGCAGGATGTGGTCGCCTTCATCCAGCGCCTCCGCCGCGAGGGCCTGTTCAAGAATCCCGGCGTCGCCGAAACCCTCGACTGGGCCACTGCGCTCGCCACCCTCGACCGGCCGGAGCTCGACGGCGACACCGTGGTCGACACCCTCGGCGTCTTCCTCAAGTACCAGGACGACATCGCGCGGATCGATCCGGCGCGCGCCAACCGCCTGCTCGAGGAGGCGCGGGCGGAAGCCGCGGCATGAGCGGCCTCGCCGATCAGGTGGTGCGGTTCGCGCGCGCGCTGCGGCGTGCCGGCATGACCGTCGGGCCGGCGTCGGTGGTCGACGCCATCCGTGCCGCGGAGATCACCGGCATCGAGCGCCGCGACGATTTCTATTGGGCGCTCCACTCCATCCTCGTCACGCGGCGCGACCAGCACGTCGTCTTCGACGAGGTGTTCGAGCTGTTCTGGCGGGCGCCGGCCCGCCCTCGCGGCCCGATCGGCGAGGATCGCGCCGAAGGGTTCCGGAAGCCGACCGCTGCCCAGCGCCGCGCTGCCGAGGCCGTGATGGAATCCGCGGGCACCGAACGGCCGCAGCGGCCCGATATCGAGATCGACTCGCGCCTGACCGCGTCTGAGAACGAGGCCCTGAAGAGGCGCGACTTCGCGCAGATGAGCGCCGCAGAGATCGCCGAGGCGGAGCGCCAGATCGACCGCCTGATCATGCCCGACGAGCGCCGGCCGACCCGCCGCATGCGACCCTCGCCGGTGCCCGGGCGGATCGATGCCCGGCAGACGCTCCGGGCGAGCCTGCGCACCGGCGGCGACCTGATCCTGCTCCGCCACCGCCGGCGCGAGCAGAAGCGGCCGCCGGTCGTGGTCCTCTGCGACATCTCCGGCTCGATGAGCGGCTATACCCGCGTCCTCCTCCATTTCTTCCACGCCCTGTCGCGCCAGCGGCGCGTCACCACGTTCCTGTTCGGCACCCGACTGACCAACGTCACCCGGCAGCTCCGCTACCGCGACGTCGACGAGGCGCTGGCCGCGACGTCGGGGGCGGTCGCCGATTGGTCGGGCGGCACGCGGATCACTGCCGCGCTCGATGCGTTCAACCGGCTCTGGTCGCGCCGCGTGCTGGGGCAGGGCGCCATCGTCCTCCTCATCACCGACGGGCTCGAACGCGACGGCGTGGAGGACCTCGCCGGCGCCATGGATCGGCTGCACCGGTCCGCCCGGCGGGTGGTCTGGCTCAACCCGCTGCTCGGCTACGAGGGGTTCGAGGCCAAGGCGAGCGGCATCCGCGCGATGCTGCCGCATGTCGACGAGGTGCGGACCATCCACTCGCTCGAGTCGGTTGCCGACCTGTGCCGGGCGCTCGCCGGGGATTCGGCCGCCTTGGCCGACCCGCGGCGCCTGCTCGAGGCGGCGTGACGTGGCCCTCCACGTCGCTTTTCTCCGCGGCGTGGGCGGCCCGAAGCCGGCGCCGGGCGAGGCGCTGAAGGCGTGCCTGGGCGCGGCGGGCTTCGATCGCGTCCGCCCGGTGATGGCGACCGGCAACGTGATCTTCGGCCTCGGGCGCAAGCGGAAACCGCCCTCCGAGGCGGCGATCAGCGGGATCGTCGAGGCGCATTTCGGCTATTCGCTGCCGGCGGTCCTCCGCACCGGCGACGCGGTCGCGGCCATGGTCGCCGGCGACCCCTTCGGCGAGGTCGACCCGCAGAAGTTCACCCGCTTCGTGGCGCTCCTCGCTGCGGATGCGCCGGAGGCGAGCGCCTTCCCGAAGCCGGAACGCGATGCCGGCTACCGCCTCGTCGAGCGTCGCGACCGCGATCTCCTCTTCGTCATCGACCGCACAGTCGTCCGGACGCCCGACCTGATGCTGAAGCTCGAGCGCGCCTTCAGGAAGCGTCTCACCACGCGCAACTGGACCACGATGGAGAAGGTCGCGGCGGCGCTTTCGGCCTGATCCGCCGGCGAGGACTTTGCCGCGCCGCGGTCGGCGGGCTAGGTTCAGCCATATCTCTGACCCCGGACGGAGCGACCTTGGCCACTGCCCGCAAGTTCCGCAAGCCTGATCGCTCCGCCGCGCCGGCCGCGCTCGCTACCGGTTCCAACGCGCCGAACCGGGGCGACCTGTCGCTCGAGGCGTCGATCGGCCGGAAGGTGCGCAATCTCCGGCAGCGGCTCCAGCTCACGGCGAGCGAGGTAGCCGCCGAGGCGGGCGTCTCGACGGGCATGCTGTCCAAGATCGAGAACGGCGGCACGTCCGCGTCGCTGTCGACGCTGCAGGCGCTGGCCCGCGCCCTCAACGTGCCGATCACCTCGTTCTTCGCCGATTTCGAGGAGCGACGCGACTGCTCCTATGTCAGGGCGGGGCAGGGGGTCTCGATCGAGCGCCGCGGCACCAAGGCGGGCCACCGCTACGAGCTGCTCGGCCATTCGCTCTCGGGCGACATCGTCGTCGAGCCGTATCTGATCACGCTCAGCGAGGACGCCGATCCCTATGCGCTCTTCCAGCATGAAGGGGTCGAATTCATCTACATGCTGACCGGCAGGGTGGTGTACCGCCACGCCGACAAGCTCTATCCGATGGCGCCGGGGGACGCGCTGTTCTTCGACGCCGGCGCCCCGCACGGGCCGGAGGAGCTGGTCGAGCGGCCGATGACGTATCTCTCGATCATAATCTATCCACGGAGTTGAGGCAGTCGGCAATCGGCAGTAGGAAGACACGGCGAACGCCACCGGGTTCTTTTTCCCCCGACTGCCTACTGCCGATTGCCGACTGCCTTCTTCGCTATTCGCTTACGTCGTATCCAAACTCCGCCGCGGAGTCCGTGAGCCACGTCCAGAAGCTGCCGGCGAGGCTGCGGAACACAGCGACGTCGTAGGTCGGCGCGTCGTCGGCCTGCCAGAGCGTGACGCCCATCAGCGCGATGGTACTGGTGGCGGCGGCGCCGGGCTCGAACACCGAGGGATGGAGGTCGATCGGCAGCCCCTTGGCGAGCACGTCGCGCGCGCGTGGGCCCGAGATGCGGATGACGGCGCGGCCGTCGCTCTGGTCCGAGATCGAGGCGAGACCCGCGAGCCTCGCTGCAAGATCGACGGCGAGGGCCCCGTACGCGAACCGCTCCGACACCGCGAGCCACTGGCCGGGACCGGTGCCGATGAACCCGGCATCCGGCCCTGCGACAAGTCGCGACGAGCCCGGGAGGGCGACGCCGTAGGCAGCCTGGACCATGGCGCCGAGCGCGGCAGCCCTGCCTTTCCGCGCCGCGAGCGTCGCGAGGCCGATACCGGTGCGCTCGGACAGCGTGACGCCTGGCGCGCCCTCCGAGTTTCCGTATCGGTCGGGCGTCGCGATGCCGGCAAGGGCAGGGCGGGCGGCGAGGGTCGTGGTCAAGGGAGCCTCCGGCACTCTGACGGGTGGCATCGTGCGTCCTTCGCGGCTCGAGCTCCACCCTCGCACCTCAGGATGGCGAGGTTGGATGGAGATGAAAGGAAGACCCCGACATCGCCATGCTGAGGCGCTCCGCGAAGCGGAGCCTCGAAGCACGCAATACGGCGGTGCCGGACCACGGCCGGCGGCACGCCCCTCACCCGGTCGCTGCACGACCCGGCGAGGATCGTGGTCACGGGAGCCTCCGGTGCTCTGACGGGTGGCATCGTGCGTCCTTCGAGGCTCGGGCTCCACCCTCGCACCTCAGGATGGCGAGGTTGGATGGAGATGAAAGGAAGACCCCGACATCGCCATGCTGAGGCGCTCCGCGAAGCGGAGCCTCGAAGCACGCAATACGGCGGTGCCGGACCACGGCCGGCGGCACGCCCCTCACCCGGTCGCTGCACGACCCGGCGAGGATCGTGGTCACGGGAGCCTCCGGCACTCTGACGGGTGGCATCGTGCGTCCTTCGAGGCTCGGGCTCC
>JBIQKL010000046.1:0-10802 GCA_044506555.1 Hyphomicrobiales bacterium
ATACCGATTCCCTTCAACACAAGGTGCTCCGCGAAGCGGAGCCTCGAAGCACGCATCAAGGTGCCGTCAGCTATTCGTCGACGTGCGGCAGCGCGGTGTTGAGCATCAGCATCTCCTGCCCGCGGAAGAGGCCGGCGAGCGTATCGCTGCTGACGTCGCGGAGCTTCTGGAACGCCGCCTTGAACGCCGGCGAATCGAGATAGGCGATCGCGTCGGCATTGGAATCGAACCACAGCTCCATGTTCCAGTCGTAGAGGAGCTGGCCCTCCGAGGGCAGCGAGCCGACCATGCCGAGCTTGATGGTCTTGCCGACGCTCGTCCCGAAGACGTGCTCGCGGACCAGCGAATCCTTGCCGAGATCGCCGAGGTTCGTGGCGTACCAGTCCTTGATCGCCGCTTTGTCCTTCGCCATGCCGAAGGCGATGAACTTGGTGATCGTCCCGTCCTTCCGCGCCCGGTAGCCGCGCTGGAAGGTCGAGAACTGCGCCGGCTGCGCCACCTCGAACTGGGTGTGCTCGGTCAGCGCGATGCCCGGCAGCGTGCCCGGCTGCAGCCCCATGTTGACCATGCCGTCGCCGAGCAGCGCCCAGCCGGTGGTATGGTTCCAGCATTCCACCATCGAGTCCCAGTCCGCCCAGTATTCCTGGGCGATCCGGAAATACTCGCCATGCGCCACCTCCGGCTGCACGTCGACGCGGCGATTGATCGAGTAGCGGACGATCTTGTGCGCGACCTTGGCGAGCTCGGTGTGGATGCCGAGATACCAGGCGTCGAACTGGTCGGCGGTAAGGTGCTTGGGAAGGGTGATGACCCAGTTGAAGCTGATCACCGGCGCGTCTCCCGCTTAAGATTAAAGAATAAGGTCTTTGATGATTATGGAGACCGCCGGAGGGTGTCAAGCCGCGCCCGATCTCGCGCCCGTGCTGCCGGCTTCGGGAAGGGACTCGTATTGACACTCCCTCTGGCGGCGGTTAAAACAAAGATCAATGCTTTTGTTCTTTTTATTGGAAGAGCCGACGATCCACGCACCGTTCCAGGGAGGGAAGGAATGACGTCGTTGCGGAAGTTTGCTGCGGTCCTCGGGGTCACCGCATTTTCGCTTGCATCGTATCACGGTCTCGCCGCGGCCCAGGAGATCAATGGCGAGGGCAAGGAACTGGTGATGTTCACCATGACCGCGTCGAACGTCTACGGTGCCAACCAGATCAAGGGCGCCGAGGAGGAAGCTGAAAAGCTGGGCTACAAGCTCACCGTCTTCCAGCACAATTTCTCGCAGCCGGAGCAGGACCAGCAGGTTCAGCAATATATCGCCAGCGGCGCGCAGCCGGCGGCGATCATCTTCTGGCCGTGGGTGGCCGACGCCGCCATCAACGACGTCCGCCAGCTGTCGCAGCTCGCCCCGGTGATCCAGCTCACCCAGGAGCCGAACGAGCAGTCCTGGCCCTACGTCCAGGCCTATTCCGGCGCCAACCAGATCCTCATCGGCGAGACCGTCGGCGAGATGCTGAACCAGGCCCGCGAGGCCGCCAGGGCCGCCGGGATGGAGTTCAAGAGCCCCGAGGGCAATCTCCTCATCTTCCAGCACCCCGAAGGCGAGAAGACCGGCACCGAGCGTTACAAGGGCATGATCGAGGCGACCAAGGGCGAGCCCTTCAACGAGATCCACCTCGAATACGGCGCCAACAGCCCCGAAACCGGCTACGAGATCGGCAGCCAGGTGATCCCGAAGTACAAGGGCCAGATCGATTTCCTCTGGGTGTCCAACCAGCAGGCGGCGAACGGCGTCATCCGCGCCCTCAAGGAGAACGGGATCGAACCGGGCACGGACGTCTACATCGTCTCCGGTGACTGCTCGGGCTCGCTCGACGCGGTGAAGAACGGCGAGACCTTCGGCACCGGCATCCAGCCGGCCGCGGTCGAAGGCGCACTCGCGGTCCGCACCGCCGCCAAGTACGTGGCCAACGGCAAGATCGAGGGCGACGTGATCCAGATGGAGGTCGAGGCCGACGCACCGGCGGTCGATCCGGGTCCGCCGGCCAAGTTCAACTACATGCCGCACGCTCCGGCGATCGGCGCCGAAGGCGTGGCCAATACCAAGATCTGGGGCTACACCGCGGACGAGATCTGCGACAGCTAGCGCCCGGACTGGTGATTCCGGGTTCCTCCAGCATGACGGCGAAAGGCGCAGCGGCACCGCTGCGCCTTTCCGTCCGTCACCTGTCCAAGCGCTACGGCAACGTGCAGGCGCTGGCCGAGGTCGACTTCGAGCTTCGCGCCGGCGAGGTGATGGCGCTCCTCGGCGAGAACGGTGCGGGCAAGAGCACGCTGGTCAAGGTCGTATCCGGGCTGGTCGAGCCCGATTCTGGCGTTATCGAGGTCGACGGCCGGCCGACGGGCCTCTACCCCAGCGCCCGATCGCAGGCGGCCGGCGTCGCCGTCGTCCATCAGGAATATTCCTCGGTGCCGACCATGACCGTCGCCGAGAACCTGGTGCTCGGCCAGGCCGGCATCTCCGCCTTCTGGTGGCCGGGAAGCCTCAACGCCCGCGCCAGGAAGCTGCTCGCCACCGTCGGCCTCGACCATGTCGACCCGCGCACCGAGGTCGAGCGGCTCAGCGTCGCCGAGAAGCAGCTTCTCGAGATCGCCCGGCTTCTCGTCCGCGACGCCCGCATCCTGATCTTCGACGAACCGACCGCCGCGCTCGCCGACCGCGAGATCGAGCGCGTGCTCGCGGTGATCAAGCGCCTTGCCGCCGAAGGGCGGAGCGTCATCTACGTCACCCACCGCCTGCCGGAGGTCTTCCGCATCGCCGACCGCGTTACGGTGTTCCGGAACGGGCGAAGCCTGCCGGCGAAGCCGACCTCGGAGCTCGATGTCGATGCGGTGATCACCATGATGCTCGGCCGCGACCTCGAGACCATGTTCCCGCCGCGCAATACGCTTGCGGACGAGGCGCTGCTCGAAGTGGACGGCCTCCTCGCCGACGGGCTTTCCGAGCCGGCGAGCTTCTCCGTGCGGCGCGGCGAGATCCTCGGCCTCACCGGCCAGCTCGGCAGCGGCGCCTCGAGCCTGGTCGAGGCGCTCGCCGGCATGCGCCCGCCCGAGGCCGGCCGCGTCTCCCTCGCGGGCCGGGAGATATCGCTCCGCAGCCGCGCGGCCACCCTCGCCCACGGCATCGCCTACTGCTCCGCCGACCGGAAGCGCGACGGCATCTTCGCCGAGCGCCCGATCCGCGAGAATCTCTCCTCGCCATGGATCCGCTCGGTGGCGCCGGGTGGCCTGATCGCGCGGCGGCGCGAGCGCGACAAGGCGCAGGAGATCGCCGCCCGCTTCGCCATCGACGTGAAGCGGATGGGATCGGCGGTCGGCACGCTCTCCGGCGGCAACCAGCAGAAGGTCGCCGTCGGCAAGTGGCTCGGCACCGAGCCGAAGCTGATGATCCTCGAGGAACCGACCCGCGGCGTCGACATCGGCGCCCGCGCCGAGATCTACCAGCGCCTCCGCGATCTCTGCGCAGGCGGCCTCGGCATCATCGTCTCGAGCTCCGACACCGCCGAGATCCTCGGCCTTTCCGACACGATCGCGACGTTCTACCGTGGACGCCTCACCGCAATGAGGCCGCAGGCGGAATGGACCGAGGACGCCCTCGTTCGCGAGGTGATGCACCAGGAGGAGGCGGCGGCGTGAGCGACAACGCGCCGAGCGCCACGGCCGGGCTGCCCGCTGCGCCGTCCCGCCCCGATTGGCTCCCGCTCGTCCTGGTCGGCGGCATCGCCGCGGCGGTGATCCTCGTCGCGGTCTTCGTCACCCCCGGCTTCCTCACCGTCGACAACATCCGCGCCATCCTCCGCAACGCGGCGATCGTCGGCATCGTCGCGGTGGGCATGACGCCGGTGACGCTTTCCGGCAACTTCGTCTCGCTCGGCATCACCCAGTCCGCGATGCTCGCGATGGTCGCCTTCGTCGCCATGCTCGGCGCCGGCTGGGGCCAGCTTCCCGCCGTGATCGCGGTGATCGTGCTGCTCGTCGCGGTCGGCGCGGTGCAGGGAGCGATCATCGCGGTCGGCCTGAACCCGGTGATCACCACCCTCGCCGCCGGCGCGATCATCTTCGGCGTCGTCTCGGAGCTCTCGGGCGGCGGCATCGTGCGGGCCGGCGACAACGCCATGTCGTGGGGCGCCGCCACCGTCGCCGGCATTCCGGTCGAAGTCCTGGTGTTCCTGGCCTTCACCGCGCTGGTCACCTTCATCATGCAGCGTACCGTGGTCGGTCGCGAGACGACGCTGATCGGCGCCAACCGGGCGACCGCCGAGATCAGCGGCATCTCGTTCAACCGGGTCACGATCGTCGCCTTCGCGATCTTCTCGGTCGGGCTGGCGCTTGCCGGCATCATCAACGGCGCCGCCTTCGGCCAGGCGACGGCGGTCTCCTTTCCCGGCCTCACCGTCGACGTGATCGCCGCCGTGCTGGTCGGCGGCACCGCCATCCAGGGCGGCCGCGGCTCGCCGCTCCGCTCGGCCGGCGGCGCCATCCTCATCGCCGTCATCTCCAACATGATGGTGCTCAACGACTTCTCGACCGGCGGCCGCCTCGCGGTGCAGGGCGGCGTCGTGGTGGTGATCGTCGTCCTCCTCGACCTCTTCTGGCGCCGGGGGCGACGGACATGAACGGCAGGCTGCTCAGGCGCATCGGGCCCTACATCCTCCCGCTCGTCGTGCTGGTCATCACCTGGGCGGTGATCGCCTGGTTGACGCCGACCTTCCGCGGCCAGGCCAGCGTCTATTCGGTGCTCAACGGCTTCCCGCTGATCGGCCTCGCCGCGCTCGGCCTCGCGGTGACCATCATCGCCGGCGAGTTCGACCTCTCGGTCGGCTCGATGGCGGCGCTGTCGGCGGCGATCGCGGTCCTCGCCTCGCAACTCGGGCTGATCGGCGCGGTCGGCTTCGCGGTGCTCGTCTGCACCATCCTCGGCGCGTTGCAGGGCGCGCTGATCGGCCGGCTCGGGATCAATTCGCTGGTCTTCACCATCGGCACGCTGATCCTGATCCGCGGCCTCACCTACATGCTGACCGACAGCGCCCCGATCATGATCGAGAACTTCGAGATCACCGACCCGCTGCTCAAGCGTTTCGGCGTGTTCTCGTGGAGCTCGATCGTCGCGCTCGCGGTGTTCGCGATCGGCGGCCTGTTCCTCACCTATACCCGCTGGGGCCGCGAGATCTTCGCGATCGGCGGCGCGCGGAACGAGGCGATCGCCGCCGGCGTGCCGCGGGTCCGCCCCCTCGCCGTCGCCTTCGCGATGTCGGCGTTCTGCGCCGCGCTTGCCGGGGCGCTCGCGGCGATGCGCGGCGGCAGCGCCGCCCCGCAGAACTACGAGGACCTGCTTCTCTCCGGCGCCGCGGCGGCGCTGCTCGGCGGCATCAGCCTCTATGGCGGGCGCGGCACCGTCGTCAACGTCGCGCTCGGCGTCGCGATCCTCTCCGTCGTGGGCACCGGGCTCGCGGCGCGGGGCTCGTCCGCGTCGCTGGTCCAGCTCGTCACCGGCGCCCTCCTCCTCACCGTCATCACCATCGAGTTCCTCGCGGGCCGCCTGACGCTCGGCAACACCGTCTTCGGCCGCGCCGTTCCCCGCGGCGGGCGGCGCCGAACCGCCGGCGAAGGTTGACCCGAATCCCATTTCGACAAGGAGTGAACGGACATGGCAGGACGGCTCGACGGCAAGATCGCGATCGTCACCGGCACCGCGACCGGCATCGGGTCGGCGATCGCGCGGCTCTTCGTCGACGAGGGCGCGAAGGTCTACGCGGCCGACGTCAAGGACCCCGGCGACAAGCTCGCCGCATGCCTCGCCGACCACCCGGATTCGATCCGCTTCGGCAAGCTCGACGTCCGCAGCGAGGAGGAATGGGCGGCGGCGCTGAAGGCCTGCACCGAGGCGTTCGGCGCGCCCAACGTGCTGATCAACAATGCCGGCATCGGCTCGACCCACAAGCCCGTGCACGAGGAATCGGTCGAGATGATGCGCGCCAACTTCGAGGTCAACGTCATCGGCCAGTTCCTCGGCATGAAGACGGTGCTGCCCGGCATGATGACCGCGGGCGGCGGCGCGATCGTCAACGTCGCCTCGGTCTGGGGCTGGACCGGCATCAAGAACAACGCCGCCTACCAGACGGCGAAGGCGGCGGCGCTGATGCTGTCCAAGAACGCCGCCGTGACCTACGCGCCGCACAATATCCGCATCAACTGCGTGCTGCCCGGCTACGTCGACACCCCGATGTCGCGGACGGTGACCGAGGAGGATGCGAAGATGCTGATGGAGTTCACCCCGCTCGGCCGCCGCGCCGAGCCGGAGGAGATGGCGCCGATGTTCGTCTTCCTCGCATCGGACGAATCGAGCTTCGTCGCCGCCGCCAACTTCATGAACGACGGAGGCATGTCGGCGCTATGAGCGAACCCGCGAAAGTCCACCATTTCGAGCTCGGCGACTTCGCCCTCGATTGCGGCGTCACGCTGCCCAAGGCCCAGATCGCCTACACCACCTATGGCGCGCTCAGCCCAGGCAAGGACAACGTCGTCGTCTTCCCGACATGGTTCGTCGGATCGCATCTCGACGTCGAGCATCTGATCGGCGACGGCATGGCGCTCGACACGAAGAAATACTTCGTCGTCGTCCCGTCGATGTTCGCCAATGGCCTTTCCTCCTCGCCGTCGAACACGCCGGCGCCGTACGATCGCGCCCGGTTTCCGGAGATCAGCGTGCAGGACAACGTCCGCGCGCAGCATCGTCTCCTCACCGAGCAGTTCGGTGTGAAGAAGATCCAGCTCGCCATCGGCGGCTCGATGGGCGCCTTCCAGGCCTACCAGTGGGGCCTCGCCCATCCCGACCTCGTCGAGCGCATCGCGCCGATGTGCGGTGCGGCCAAAGTGAGCCCGCACTGCTTCGTCTTTCTCGAAGGCGTCAAGGCGGCGCTTCTCGCCGACCCGGCCTACAAGGGCGGCGACTACGACAAGCCGCCCGAAGTCGGCCTCAAGGCGCTCGGCCGCGTGTATGCCGGCTGGGGCTTCTCGCAGCAGTTCTACCGCGAGGAGCTTTACAAGAAGATGGGCTTCGAGAATCTCGAGGCGTTTCTCGTCGGGTTCTGGGAGGGCTTCTGGCTCAAGTGCGACGCCAACGACCTTCTCTGCCAGCTCCGCGTCTGGCAGACGGCGGACATCGCGAAGACACCCGGATATGGCGGCGACCTCAAGCGCGCCCTCGGCGACATCAGGGCAAAATGCATCCAGAGCCCGGGCGAGAAGGATCTCTACTTCCCGCCGGAGGACATGGCCTGGGAGGCGGCGCAGATGCGCGACGCGGAATGCCGGCCGATCCCCGGGCCATACGGCCACCTCTCCGAGGTCGGCATCGACGCGGCCTGCACCGAGTTCCTCGGCAACAACATCCGCATGCTGCTGGCACGCTGAGCCCTGGAGATGCGGCCGGACGATCGCGGCCGGCCGCTGAGACGCGAGGCTAGCGCCGTATCGCCCGGCCGATGCCGATCAGGATGCAGGCGCCGATCAGCCCGGCGATGAGGTAGCCGAGCCAGCCGCCGAACGTCACGCCGACGAGCCCGAACAGGAAGCTCGCGATCACGGCGCCGATGATGCCGAGTATGATGTTCATGAGGATGCCGGTATCGCTCTTCATGATCATCGACGCGATCCAGCCCGCGAGGCCGCCAATGATGATGGCGGCAATCCATCCGATACCCTGGTCGTCCATATCCCGTCTCCTCAGCCGTCGGCTTGTGCCGATTCACGCTGTGAAAAATAGCACGACGCTCCGTCGTGCGCGCGCACGCCTTCACCGCATATCTCCCCGGGACGTACCCGCTGGTCATGGCCCTACGCCTGGAGCGCCCGCTCACGCTCGCGGTACAGGTCGCTCAACCCTGCTTTCGGCGATGCACGTACTTATCATTATGTTATACCAGCGCACTGTCGGTTGAACGCGCCGGGGCCGAGAATGGAAACGATCACCAAGCGGAAGCTGTCCCACCAGGTCCTCGATCGCCTGATCGCGGCGGTCGGCTCCAAGGAATACCCCCCTGGCAGCCAGCTTCCGTCGGAGCGGCAGTTGATGACGCGCTACGGCGTCGGCCGGCCGGCGATCCGCGAGGCCATGCAGAAGATGGAGCAGATGGGCCTGATCCGCATCTCCCAGGGCGAGCGCGCCCGGGTGATCGTCCCGAGCCCGACCTCGATCATCGAGCAGATCACCTCCGCCATGGTGCACCTTCTCGCGATCAGCCCGCGCGGCCTCGAGGACCTCAAGGAGGCCCGCCTGCTCTTCGAGACCGGGCTGGTGCGCGTCGCGACGGAACGCGCCACCCGCGAAGGGATCGAGGCGCTGCACAGGGCGCTGATCGATTGCCAGGAAAGACGCGGGACGCCGGCCTTCGTCGCCGCCGACATGGCCTTCCACCGGGCGATCGCTGCGATGTCCGGCAACCGCTTCATCGAGGCCGTCTCGCAGCACCTCCTCGAATGGCTCACCCGCTTCCGCCGCGAACTGGTGTCGCTCCGCGGCGCCGAACGCCTCACCCTCGAGGAGCACGAGCGCATCTATCGTGCGATCGCGAGCGGCGACGCCGACGCCGCGGCCAAGGCGATGACCGACCACCTGTCGCGGGCCAACGCGCTCTACTCCGCCCTCCAGGCCGATCAGCAGGCCGGCCGGTCCGCCGACCTGTCGGGATGAATCCGGGAGCCGAGCGCGCCGACGACCACCGGCGACAGCACCGTCGCGGCCGCCAAGGAGCGCGACGAGAACGGGCACCACCCCATCATTCATGGTATGATGACAAGATAAGATGGGGAGGTATTCATGGCGGTTTCGGTCGCGGTCGTCGGCTGCGGGTTCTTCGGGACCTACCACATGCGGGCCTGGCGCGATCTCGCACCGGAGGGCGCGCGCCTTGCCGCCGTCTGCGACCGTGACGCCGATCGCGCCAGGACGGCGGCGGAGACCTTCGGCATCGCCCGCTGGTACGACGATCCGGCCGCGATGATGGACGCCGGCGGCATCGACCTCGTCGACGTCGCCACCCGCATGGACACGCATCGCGACCTGGTGGCGGCGGCGATGGCGCGGAGGTTGCCCACCATCGTGCAGAAGCCGCTCGCCCCGCGCTGGGAGGACTGCGTCGCGATCGCCGAGGCCGCCGGCCGCGCCGGCACGTTCCTCGCCGTCCACGAGAACTTCCGTTTCCAGAAGCCGGCCCGCCGCATCCGCGCGATCCTCGATTCCGGCGAGCCCGGTAACCCGACCTGGGCGCGGATCGCCGTCCGGACCGGCTTCGACGTCTACCGCAACCAGCCTTACTTCTACGAGGAGGAGCGGCTGGTGATCCTCGATCTCGGCATCCACCTCCTCGACCTTGCCCGCTTCTACCTCGGCGAGGCGGTGCGGGTATCGGCCGAGACCCAGCGGCGGAACCCCAAGGTGCGGGCCGAGGATACGGCGACGATCCTGCTCCGGCATGCCTCCGGCGCGGTATCCGAGGTCGAGTGCACCTACGAGAACCGGCGCGCCGCGGGCCTCGACCTCGAGGTCGAGATCGAATGCGACGCGGGCGGGATCACGCTCGCGCCGGACGGCGCGTTGCTTGTGGCGACCCGCGACGGCACGCGGCGCGAGGCGCCGGAAGCGCCCGAGATCGCCTGGGCGACGCCGCCTTTCCATATCGTTCAGGAGAGCGTGGTCGCCACCTGCCGCCATATGCTCAACTGCGTGCGGGACGGCCGCCCGGCCGAGACCTCGATCGAGGACAACATGAAGACCTATGCCCTGGTCGAAGCCGCCTATGAGTCCGCTGCCGGCGGGACCTCCGCGGTTCCTCGCCGGGACGATTCCCGGACCTGACCTTCGTCACGCTGGCGCCGACAGGATCCGATGCGGCGGATGCTCCGCCCGGATCTGAGACCGCGCAGCTAGTCCAGCCGCCAGGGGCCGAACTCGATGCGGTCGGCGAGCTGGCCGAGGAACGTCGCACCGACCACGCCGTCGATCAGCCGGTGATCCACGGAAAGGGTCAGATGCACGCCCGTGACCACGGCCGGCGCACCGCCGCGCGCAACCACCGCCTCATGCTCGCGCCCGACCGCCAGCACCGACGACTGGCCCGGCCCGATGATCGCCTCGAAGCGGTCCGCACCGCCGCGGGCGAGGTTGGACAGCGCGATCGGCACCGGCGCGCCGTCGCCCTTGACCAGACGGCCGGAGCGAACCCGCTGGGTGGCGTCGCGTCGGGCGAGTCCGATCTCGGCGAGCGACCGGCCGCCGAGGTCGGCGAGCACCGGGATCATCATCCCGCCCTCGACCGCGACGATCAGCCCGATGTCGACGGTCGCATCGCGAACCGCGCCGGGGCGGCCGCCGGCATTGGCGAAGCGCTGCAGCATCGCCGGATTGTGCGAAAGCGTGTCGGCGAGCGCCTGCAGGAAGAAGTCGGTCAGCGTGAGCTTGAGCCCGCCCGCGCGCTCGATCGCCGGGCCGAGCTCGGCCTTGGCCTGCGCGATCGCCTCGGTCGACACGAACCGGTCGAGGGTGAAGGCGGGGATCGTCTGCCGGCTGACGGTGACGGTCTCGGCGATGCGGGCGCGCATCGGCGACAGCGGCTCGACGCCCTCGGGAACCGGACCCGCCGGAATGACAGGAGCGACTCGCGGGGCCGGGACCGCTGCGGAGGCCGCGGCCCGGCCGGCGGCGGCGAGCACGTCGGCTTTCCGGATGCGGCCGGTCTTCTGGGCCGCCAGCG
>JBIQKL010000046.1:10902-24481 GCA_044506555.1 Hyphomicrobiales bacterium
GCGGCGGCGAGCACGTCGGCTTTCCGGATGCGGCCGGTCTTCTGGGCCGCCAGCGCGGCGAGATCGACGCCGTTCTCGCGCGCGAGCCGGCGCGCCAGCGGCGAGGCGAGGATGCGCGGCGGGATCGCCGTGGGCGCCTTCGCTGCGGGCGCCGGAGGGAGCTCAGGCTTGGGCTGCGGCGGGGCGACAACAGGAGCGGGCACCGTGGGTTTCGGCGGCGGTGCCGACGCGGCGGGCTTCGGCGCCGGCGCGGATGCGCCGCCGGCCTCGGCGATATCGGCGAGCTTGCCGCCGATGGCGACATCGGCGCCTTCGGCGGCCGCGATCTCGCCGAGCACGCCGTCGACCGGCGATTCGACCTCCATCGCCGCCTTGTCGGTCTCGAGCTCGACCAGCGGGTCGCCGGCCTTGATCTTGTCGCCGGGCTGCTTCAGCCAGCGCAGCACCTTGGCGCTTTCCATGGTGGCGCTGAGCTTGGGGACGAGGAAATCCATCGGGGCGCGTCCGGTCAGAGCAGCGACTTCACCGTCGCGGCGATGCGCTCCGGCGAGGGGATGACGGAGTCTTCGAGCGGCGGGCTGTAGGGCACCGGATAATCCGGCAGCGTCACCCGCGCCGGCGGCGCGTCGAGGTAGTCGAAGGCCGCCTCGGTGACCTGCGCCGCGACCTCCGCGGTCCATCCGCCGACCTGCGCCTGTTCCTCGACCGCGACGAGGATGTTGGTCTTCCTGACGCTTTCGGCGATCGGCGCCGTGATCATCGGGCGGAGCGAGCGGATGTCGAAGACCTCGGCCTCGATGCCGTCCCTGGCGAGCAGTTCCGCCGCCTCGAGCGAGCGTCCGACCATGGCGAGGCTCGCGACGATGGTCGCATCGCGCCCTTCGCGGAGCAGCGCCGGGCCGGTAAGCGGCGGGACCGGCCCGCCGATGTCGACCGGGCCCTTGGTCGAAAGCAGCGCCTTGTGCTCGAACACCACCACGGG
Source organism: Hyphomicrobiales bacterium (assembly GCA_044506555.1). Taxonomy (GTDB): domain Bacteria; phylum Pseudomonadota; class Alphaproteobacteria; order Rhizobiales; family Kaistiaceae; genus Bauldia. The sequence continues at coordinate 11,885 of JBIQKL010000046.1, forward strand.
ATTGTCCGACCGGATCGCTGCCCGAAGCATGCCGTAGGCCTCGTTCGGCGAGGACGGGCAGACGATGGTGAGCCCCGGCACCGAGAGCAGCCAGGATTCCGCCGTCTGCGAATGCTGCGCCGCGAAACGCAAACCCGCACCGCCGATGGCGCGGATGACCAGCGGCGCCTTGACCTTGCCGCCCGACATGAAGCGGTGCTTGGCGATCGAGTTGACGATCTGGTCGAAGCAGACGCCGAGGAAGTCGGCGAACATGATCTCGGCGATCGGCCGGTAGCCGGTAATGGCGAGGCCGAGGGCGGCGCCGACGAAACCGGTCTCGGCGATCGGCGTGTCGCGGACGCGCATCGGGCCGAACTCCTCGTAGAGGCCCTGGCACGTCTTGAACGGCCCGCCCGAGGGGCCGATGTCCTCGCCCATGATCAGGATCTTGTCGTCCCGCCGCATCTCCTCCTGGAGCGCGGCAAGGATCGCTTCGCGGTAGGTGATCTCTTGCATCTGGACGGCCTCAGGCGAAGGTCAGGGTTTCGTAGTCGACGGCGCCCGGTTCCGGCCACGGCCCGGCGGCGGCGCGTTCGGAGGCGGCGCGCTGGCGCGCGCGCTCCTCGGCGATCAGCGCCTCGGCCTTGTCCTTGGTGAGCAGCTTCTTCTTGATCAGCGCCGCCTCGTAGAGCTTGAGCGGGTCGCGCGCCAGCCAGGCCTCGACCTCCTGCGGATCGCGGTACTTGGCCGGGTCGGTGCGCGAATGGCCGCGATGGCGGTAGGTCATGCACTCGATGAAGCTCGGGCCCCCGCCGGCGCGGGCCCGGGCGGCGCACTCGGCGGTGGCGTTGTAGACCGCCTCGACGTCGTTGCCGTCGACCTGCACGGCGTTCATGTCGTAGCCGCGGGCGCGCTTGATCAGGTCCTCGTAGGGCGTGGTGTGGTTGATCCGGGTGAACTCGCCGTAGAGGTTGTTCTCGCAGATGAACAGCACCGGCAGCTTCCACACCTGGGCGATGTTCATCGACTCGTGGAAGGCGCCGATATTGGTGGCGCCGTCGCCGAAGAAAGTGGCCGAGAGCTGGCCGCGACCGTTCATCTGGGCCGTGACGCCGGCCCCTACCGAGACCGGCAGCCCGCCGCCGACGATGCCGAAGGCGCCGATCAGGCCCTTGTCGATGTCGGTGAGGTGCATGGAACCGCCGACCCCGCCGCAGACGCCGGTGGTGCGTCCGAACAGCTCGGCGAAGGCGCCCTCCTCGTCCATGCCGCGAGCCAGACAGTGGCCGTGGCCGCGGTAGGTGTAGCCGATGTAGTCGTCCTCGCGGAACGCGTAGCCGGTCCCGGCCGCCACCGCTTCCTGCCCCTGGCAGAGGTGCGTGGTGCCGTGGACGAGACCCTCGAGGTAGCTCCGCTGGACCTCCTCCTCGAACTCGCGGATGCGGACCATCATCCGGAACAGCTCGAGCCGGTCCTTGTCGGTAAGCGGCTTCACGCCCGCGGGAACCGCCTTCGCGGCCTTGGTCGACTTCGCCTTCATGCGCGTTTCCATCACAATTCCGTGCTCGAAAGAGGGGGGAGCAGACTACGACACGCGGTGCTTGGCAATCACCTTCTCGTCGAGCTCCAGCGCGAAGCCCGCGCCCTCGGGCAGCTTGTACTGGCCGCCCACGAAAGGCGAACGGTTGGCGACGAGCGCGTAGAACATCGGGTCGCGGTCGGGGTGGAAAGTCTCGAGGTAGGTCGCGTGCGCGATCGAGGCGAGAAGATGCGCCGAGATCTGCGGCTCCTCGTGGTGGCCCATCTCGACCCCGAAGGACATCGCCGTGCCGGCGACGCGCCGCCACTCGGTCGGCCCCGCGCCCCAGCTCGCGTCGAAATTGCAGACGTCGATGGCCCCGGCCATCATCAGGTCGCGGCAGCCGGCGCGGCCGATCTCGCTCTGTCCGGCGCAGACCGGGATGCCGGTCATGTTGCGCACACCCGCCATGTCGATACGGTCGTTGAACCAGCGCACCGGCTCCTCGAACCAGCGGATGTTCTGGCCTTCGACGCGGCGGGAGAAATCCACGGCCTGGCGGAGCGAATAGCCCTGGTTGGCGTCGATGGTCAGCACGAAGTCGTCGCCGACGGCCGAACGGGCGGCGCGGACGCGGTCGGCGTCCTCCTGGGGCGTGCGACCGCCGACCTTGAACTTGCAGCCGGCGAAGCCGGCCTCGCGGATCTGCTCCATCTCGCGGCCGAAATCGGCCAGCGTCTTGCCTTCCTCGTAGTAGCCGGCGATGCAGACGATCGGCAGGGTGTCGGTATACCCGCCCCAGAGCTTGTAGAGCGGCACGTCGAGCGCCTTGCCGACGGCGTCCCACACGGCGCTGTCGACGCAAGCCATGGCGCAGGTTGCGAGCTTCCGGTCGCGGAGGATGTTGTAGGTCGGCGGCAGCATCGCCTTCCACACGCCTTCGGTATTGAAGGCGTCCATCCCGATCACGCGAGGCGCGATCTCCTCGTTGATGATCTTGAGGACCTCGGCCTGGGTCTCGAATTCGTCGCCGTTATAGACCTCGCCGACGATGCCTTCCGACGTGTAGAGCCGGGTGATGATCGTGCAGCGATGGGTCATGAAATAGTTGCTGCCGCGGTAGGTGCGGGGCAGCGGCATCAGGAGGGGGATGCACTCGATCTTCTCGATCTTCAGGCCGCGATGCCCGATCGTGGCAGTAGGAGCCGTCACGCAATCCCCCTTGGGCGTCGATGAAATCGTTTCAAATTACTCCGCGGGGATTGGAAGCGTCAAGGGTCGAGGATCACGGTCGCAGCGCACAGGGCGTCCCCGCGCCATGGCGCGGCGGCCGCTGCCGGACGGGCCGCGGGGCCGAAGCGCCATCCCCGCTGAAAATCTTGGTTTTTTGCCACTTCTTGAGCTACTCTCGGCGCCATCAGCAACCGCAATCGCTGCCGGAGATCGTCCGCCCCTCCATGAGCGCACCCTTCGACAAGCCCGACAAGGCGATGACCATACGCGAGGTGGCGGAAGCTGCCGGCGTCTCTGTCGGAACCGTTTCACGCGTGCTGAACGCCCCCGCCACCGTGCGTCCGACGACGCTCGAGAAGGTGCGCGCGGTGATCGACCGGATGGGCTTCCAGCCCGACCCGCGGGCGCAGAACATGCGCCGCCGCACGACGATGACCATCGGGTTCATCATCAACGACATCACCAACCCGATGCATTCGAACGTGTTCAAGGCGGCCGAAGCGGAGCTCCGTCCGCATGGCTTCACGCTTCATCTCGTCAATACCGGCGGCGAGCCGGATCGCGAGGCGGCGGCGATCGACATGCTCCAGCGCGGCCGCGTCGACGGGCTGATGATGACCATCAATTCCGAGCAGGACGCGGCCTGCCGGGAACGTCTCGCCGATCTCCGCCTGCCCGGCGTCCTGCTCGACCGCGAGCTTCCGGTCAAGATCGACGCGGTGATGACCGACCACGCCTCAGGCATGCGCCAGGCCGTGGACTACCTGATCGGCCTCGGCCACCGGCGGATCGCGCTGATCACGGCGGGGACCGACATCTGGCCCGGGCGCGAGCGGAAGCGGGGCTTCGTCGAGGCCTTCGACCAGCGCGGCGTGCCCTGCCCGCACGACCTGATCCGGGCGAAGCATCTCTCGGCCGCCTACGGCCAGCGCGAGACCTCGACGCTGCTTCGCGCCGCCGATCCGCCGACGGCGATCATCGCCGGCGGCAACCAGATCCTGGTCGGCGTGCTCCGCGCCATCCAGCAGCACCCGCTGGTGATCGGCCGCGACCTGTCGCTGATCACCTGCGACCGTACCGACCTCGCCACCACCTATCCCGGGCCGCTGACCCTGATCGACCGCGACATGGAGGCGATCGGCCACACCTCGGCGCAGCTCCTTCTCGAGCGGATCACCGAGAAGTCGACCGATCCGCCGCGCCGCGTCACCTTCCCCACGACGCTGATCCTCGGCCATTCCTGCGGACCGCCCCGAACGCCATAGCAGTCCCTGACGCTTCGTGGCCTACACCAGCCGCGCGCTCGCCTTGGCCACCAGGCGGCCCTCGGCGCTGGCCACGAAGGCGAGATCGTCGCCGGAGCGGCTGACCGCAAGCCGCATCTCCTCGTTGGCGAAAGCCGGCGACAGCCCCCGGAACGCGAAGGTGGCGAGCCGGTTCGTGCCGAGGGACCGGGCAGCGAGATCGAGGCAGAGCGTGGCGGTCAGCGGCGCCTGCACGACGATGCCGGGATAGAGCTCGACGCGGGTCGCATAGGGCTGGTCGTAGTGGATGCGATGGCCGTTGAAGGTGATCGCCGAGTACCGGAACAGCATCACCGGATCGGGCACCAGCCGGCGCTCGAAATCCGCCGGCGCGGCCGCCTCCTCGCTCGCCGGCGGCCGGACATAGGGCTGCAGGTCGCGATAGACGATGGTCTGGCGCTCGCTGATCCGCGTCTCGCCGGCGACCCGGTATTCCCGGTTGACCCCGACGAAGACGAGCGGCCCGGATGCGCCCGTCTTGGTCTCCACCGAGGCCACGCGAGAGACGCGTTCCACCGCCTCGCCGATGCGGAGCGGGGCGAGAAAGCGTACTTCGCTCGCCGCCCACATCCGACGCGGCAGATCCACCGGCGGCAGGAAGCCGCCGCGCTTCGGATGGCCGTCGACGCCGACCTCGCCCATCGGCGCGCGCGGCGGTGCGAGCAGCCAATGCGCGCCCTGCGGAGCGGGCGATTCGGGCGTCACCGGGATCGCCGTGTCGAGCGTCGCGGCAAACGCCTCGACCATCGCGCCGGTCAGCGTGTCCGCCGCCGTCTCGCCCCGGCCGATCCAGTCGTTCCAGTCGCCGCCCATCGTCCCTCCTCCGCTCAGGCCACGAGCCGGCGCGCGGAACCAGCCATTGCCGGTGACGTTTCCGCCAGACTCCCCCGACAGGAGATACCGCGATGCCGACCCCGGCCGAACTCGAGAAATCGTTCTGGAAGACGCTCAAATCCGACATGACCGTGATGCTCGGCCTGGTGGATGCCGAGGAGGCGCATACCCGGCCGATGACCGCGATGGTCGAGGGCGAGCGCGGTCCGGTCTGGTTCTTCACGGCGCGCGACACCTCGATCGTCGAGGCGCTCCGCGAGGGAACGCGGGCCGTGGCCGCCTTCTCGGCGAAGAATCACAGCCTGTTCGCGGCGGTCCACGGCGACCTTCGCATCGACAACGACCGTGCGGTGATCGACCGGCTGTGGAACCCGTTCGTCGCCGCCTGGTACGAGGGCGGCAAGGACGATCCCAAGCTCACCCTGCTCCGCTTCGATCCCGACGATGCGCAGATCTGGGAGAACGGCTCGGGCCTGCTCGCCGGCATCAAGCTGCTCCTCGGCCGTGATCCGAAGAAGGACTATCGCGACCAGGTCGCCGAGGTGGACCTCAGCAGCGGCGCGCCCGACTGAAGACAGCGCGCTCACGGGCCGGCTACGACGTGGCGGTCGTGCAGGCGGCCGATCTCGTGGTCGGGCAGGCCCAGCGCGGCCAGGATCTCGTCGGTATGCTCGCCGAGCACGGGCGCCGGCAGCGGCGGCAGGTTGTCGCCGGCAGTGAAGTCCAACGGTGAGGCCGGAGTGCGGTAGGTCGCTCCGCCGGGATGGGTCACCGCCGCGAACATCGCGCTCCCGGTGACGCGCGGATCCTCGGCGGCGAGCTCGGCGAAGGTCCGGTACGGTCCCCACGAGACGCCGGTCCCGGCGAACGCCGCCTCGACCTCGGCGAAGCTTCGCTCCGCGAACCAGGGCTCGAGCAGGCGGCGGACGGCGCCGCGCGCCCGATACCGGCCGCCTTCGGTCCCGACATCGGCGCCGAGCGCGGCGAGGCGCTCGCCGATGCCGGTCGCGGCCTGGAGCGCCGACCACTGCTTCGGGGTGAGCCCCACCACCATGACCCGGCGGCCGTCGCGTGTGACGAAATCGCTGCCGAAGGCGCCGTAGAGGTCGTTGCCGAGCTTGCCGCCGTCGTCGAGGCCGAGTTCGCCCTGCGCCAGCCGGCCGAGCGCGGCGGTGATCGCGAAGGCGACGTCGGAAAGCGCGAGCTTGACCAGCGACCCGGCGCCCGTCCGCACCCGCCGGCGCTCCGCGGCGAGCAGGCCGACTGCCGCGTGGAGCCCGGCGGCGACGTCCCAGGCCGGCAGCACGCTGTTCACCGGCCCGGCGTCGGGCGGCCCGGTGACCGCCGGGAAGCCGGTCGCGGGATTGACCGTGTAGTCGACCGCCGAGGAGCCGTCGCGGTTGCCGGTGAGCGATACCATGATCAGGTCGTCGCGGTGCTTCCGGAGCGCCTGGTAGGAGAGCCAGCCGGCGTCGGGGAGGTTGGTGAGGAAGATGCCGGAATCGGCCCCCGGCCGGGCGATCAGGCGGATGACGAGCTCGCGGCCCTCGGGCGATTTGAGGTCGACGGCGAGCGAGCGCTTGCCCTTGTTGAGGCCCTGCCAGAACAGGCTGTTGCCGGCGCCGTCGAGCGGCCAGCGATGCGCATCCAGCCCGCCGCCGATCGGATCGAAGCGGATGACGTCGGCGCCGAGCTGGGCCAGCGTCATGCCGGTCAGCGGCACCGCGACGAAGGCCGAGCCCTCGACGATGCTGAGGCCGTGGAGGATACCCTCAGCCATCGCTGGCGCGGGCGAGGGCACGGCTCCGCTGCCACTTGACCAGCTGGTCGAGCACCACCGCGATCACGATCACCGCGCCGGTCACGAACGTGCTCCAGGTCGCGTCGATGCCGAAGAAGATCAGGCCGCTCGATATCACCTGGATGATCAGCATGCCGACCACGGCGCCGATCACCGTGCCGTAGCCGCCCGAGAGCGGCGTGCCGCCGATGATCACGGCCGCGACCACGACCAGCACGAAGTCGGCGCCCTCCTGCGGGTCGATGGCGCCGCGGAAGCCGATATACATCGCCCCGGACAGGCCGCAGATCGCCCCCATGAGAACGAGGGTCTGGAGCCGGATCATGTTGTTGGAGATTCCGGCGAGCTCGGCGGCCTCCGGATTCGAGCCGACCGCCTGCACGCGATAGCCGAACTTGGTGCGGTGGAGGACGAAGTGCATGACGATGGCGAGCGCGACGAAGACCAGCGCCGCCACCGGCACGATGCCGAAGACCTTGGTCGAGACGACGGTGAAGAAGCTCGTGCTCTGGTCCGGCGGAACCACGGCGCGACCGCCGTTCACGACCAGCGACAACCCCTGGAACATCGAGTAGGTGCCGAGGGTGACGATGATCGCCGGCAGCCGCAGGCCGACCGCAAGCAGCCCGTTGAACAGGCCGAGCGCCGCGCCGAAGGCGACGCCGAGGAAGGCCGCCACCCACGGGTCGACACCGGCCACCATCAGGAGCCCGGTGAACACCGCCGAGAAGTTGAAGATCCAGCCGACCGACAGGTCGATCTCGCGGATCGCGAGCAGGTACACCATGCCGACCGCCAGCATCCCCTGGAAGGTGGTGTGGCTGAGGATCGTCAGGAGGTTGATCGGGTTGAGGAAGCGCGGCCGCGCGATGCCGATGATCAGGATCATCACCACCAGCGCGACGATGACGCCGATCTCCTCGGGCATCCGGAAGCGGCGGCGGGTCATGGTCGGAGGTGCTGCGGTCTCGGTCATGGCTTGGTCTCGCGGGCGCTCGCATCGGCCGGCGGCTCGCCGGTGTTGATGACGTGCAGGAGCGTATGGTCGTCGACGCCGGAGAACTCGCCGGCGACGTGACCCTGGTAGAAGACGACGATGCGGTCGCAAAGGCCGACCAGCTCCGGCAGCTCGGTCGACGAGAACAGGACGATGCCGCCGTCGGCCGACATCTTCCGGATCAGCCCGTAGATCTCACGCTTGGCCCCGACGTCGACGCCGCGGGTGGGGTCGTCGAGGAGGAACACCTTGGGCCCGATCTCGAGCCACTTGCCGATCACCACCTTCTGCTGGTTGCCGCCGGAGAGCTGATTGGCGAGCGTCCAGGGCGAGCGGGCCTTGATCTTGAGGTTGTCGATCTGGCGCTGCGCCCGGGCATAGGCGGGACCGTTCCGGAACAGCCACGAGCCGCCGGTCTGGGCGCCGACGAAGACCTGGCTGATGTTGAACAGGATGCTCTTCTCGAGCATGAGGCCGTTGCGGCGCCGGTCGGCCGGGACCAGGCAGACGCCGCGGCGCGCGGCGTTGGTCGGGTTGCGTGGCAGGCCCCTGGCGTCGGGGAACACCACCTCCCCCGCCTTCGCCCGCTCGGTGCCGAAGAGGATCGAGAGCAGCGACGACACGCCGGAGCCCTCGAGTCCGGCGAGCCCGACCACCTCGCCCGACCGGGCGGTGAGGTCGACGTCCTTGAGCGGCCCGCCGGTGAGCCCCTTAATGACGATCCGCTCCTCGGCGCGGCCGGGCGTCGGCGGCAGGGGCGGCGGGAACAGCGCATCGTGCTGGACGCCGATCATGCCGACGATCACCTCGGGGATGGTGAGGTCGGCGCGGTCCTTGGTCAGCACGTCCCGCCCGTTCCGGGTGATCGTCACCCGGTCGGAGATGGCGAACACCTCCTCAAGCCGATGCGAGACGTAGAGCATGGTGTGGCCGCGTTCGCGCAGCGACCGGAGCACCGCGAAGAGCCGCTGCGTCTCGCGCTCGTTCAGCGCCGAGTTCGGCTCGTCGAGGATGATGAGCTGCGGCTCCTCGAGCAGCACGCGGGCGAGCTCGATGAGCTGGCGCTCGCCGATGGTCAGCCGGCCGACCGGAGCATGCACGTCGACGTGGAGGCCGAGGCGGGCGAGGATGTCGCGGCTCTCCGCCTCCATCGTCCGCCGCGAGACCATGCCGAAGGTCGACGGCTCGCGGTTGACGTAGAGGTTGGCGAGCACCGAGCGCTCCGGAAAGAGGCTGAGCTCCTGGTAGACGATGCCGATGCCGAGCCTTCGCGCCGCATTCGGCGAATCGAGCCTGACGGTCTCGCCGGCGATCCGGATCGTGCCGGAATCGGGATGGACCGCCCCGGCGAGGATCTTCATCAGCGTCGACTTGCCGGCGCCGTTCTCGCCGACCACGGCATGGACCGTGCCGCGCTCGACCGTGATGTTCATGTCGGCGAGCGCGACCACGCCGCCGTAGCGCTTGGTCAGCTCGCGAACCTCGATCAGCGTGTCGCCGGGCATCTAGAAGGCCCGGGGCGCTTCGGGGAGGGGCAGAGGACTCGCCTCGCTCCCGGCACGGGCCAGGCGGGGCACCACCCATACGCCGTCATCCTCGGGCTCGACCCGAGGATCGAGTGGGCGGACTTGGGGGCCTCCGCTTTGCACGCCGACATCCGGCATCCACCGTCGTACCTCGTCCCGCAATCCTCGGGTCGAGCCCGAGGACGACGGGGGAACGGGATGCACGGCCATCGCGATCACAGAAACGATCCTCAAGGGAGGAGGGCGATCCGGTGGACCGCCCTCCCCGAGCTGTCACGCCGAGCCGCGGACTACTCGGCTTCCGCAGCGATCGGCTGCATGCCCGCGGTCGGGTCGGCCGAGACCTTCTCCGTCCACGGCTTGTAGTACTCGGTGGTGGCGGCCGGATCGCCGGCGAGGCGGATCGCCTCCTCGAAGCTGATCGCCGGCAGGCCGTTGCCCATATCGACGGAGTCCGCGGTCACGATCTGGGCGCCGGCGTCGTAGAAGCCGACCTCGAGCGGCTTGTCGTTCTTGATCGAGTCGACCATCAGAGCGACCGGCAGGTAGCCCTGCACGAAGGCGCTCTGGCCGATCGAGACGAACGCGTGGCCGTCCTGGATCGCCTTCAGGTTCGGCTCGGTAAGGTCGTAGCCGCCGGCCACGAACTTGTCGCCGTTGGCCGCATTCAGCTTGCCGAGGCTCGCCACGTCCGGCGCGCAGAGGCCGATCATCGCCACCGCGTCGGGGTTGGCGGCGTAGAGCTGCTCCCAGCGATTGTAGTTCTCGATTTCGGAGACCTTCACGTCGTACGGCCCGAGGACGTTGAGGCCGGGCGCCGCCTTGAGCGATTCCTGGACGCCCTGCGAGCGGTTCTCCAGAACCTGGATGCCGGGGAAGCAGATGCCGAGGATGACCGTGCCCTTGGCCTCGGCGCCGCCGAGCTTCTCGACGATCATCTTGCCGAGGACGCGGCCGCTCTCCACCGACTTCTCGCCGACGTAAGGCGCGTTGATGGCGGTCGACAGCGTGTTGAACTGGACGATCCGCACGCCGGCGTCGACGAGCTCGTTGAGGCCGCGGGTCATGCCCTCGCCCTGGATCGAGGTGGCGACGCCCTGGGCGCCGGCATTGGCGAAGTTCTGGGTCAGCTTGAGCTGGCCCTCGGCCTGGCTGCCCGGCTGCTGCGCGACCTCGAGCGTCACGCCGAGGTCCTTGGCCGCGGCCTGGGCGCCGTCGATGATCTGCTGGATGAAGGGGTTGCCCTGGGCATGGGTCACGAAGCCGAGGGTGATGTCCTCGGCGGCCGCCGGCGCAATCGCGGCGGCAGAGGCGAGCAGGCTCGCCGCAAGCAGTCCTTTCAGTTTGGTCACGGTCTTTCCTCCCGAAATGTATGTCGCTTCCTTACGTACCACCGCCGGGGCGGCGAGTCCGCCGCACCGCCGCCTTTTCCCACGTTCAGACCGCGGTGAGGCCGCCGTCGACCGTGATGAACGATCCCGTCATGTAGGACGCGTCGTCTGAGGCGAGGAACGCCACCGCCCCCGCGATCTCCTCCGGCTCGGCTCCGCGCCGCATCGGTATGTTCTTGACGTTCCACTCGTAGACCGCGGGATCCGCGACCAGCTCGCGGACCAGCGGCGACAGCGTGAAGCCCGGGATGACCACGTTCACCCGGATCCCGTCTCCGGCGTAATCCACCGCCATGACGCGGGCAAGCGCGTGCACCCCGCCCTTGCTCGACGAATAGGCGATGCTCGCCGGCGTCACGCCGAGGATCGCCGTCGGCGATCCGGTGATCACCACCGCCCCCTTGCCGGCTGTCGCCTTGATCGCGGCGACGCCGTGCTTGCACGCCAGATACATGCCGGTGAGGTTCGAGCTCACGGTCTCGTCCCATACCGCCTTCGGCAGGGTGTCGACCTTGCCGTCGCGCTCGGCGGAGAAGACGCCGGCATTGGAGACGAGGATGTCGAGCCGGCCGAAGCCGTCGACCACCGCCTTGAAGGCGGCCGTGACGTCGTCCTCGCTGCCGACATCGGCGGTGACGGCGATCGCCGTGCCGCCGGCCGCCGTGATCGCGGCGAGCGTCGCCTCGGCGGCATCGCGCTTCCAGTCGATGATCGCGACCTTGCAACCTTCCTCGGCGAGGCGCCGGGCGGCCGCCTGACCGATGCCCGATCCGGCGCCGGTGACCGCGGCCACCTTGCCCTTCAAACCTCGCATCGGCGTCCTCCCCCAAAGTCGCAGTGCCGATGGTATCGTTTCAAAAAGCAGAGTCAAGGCACCAGGAAGACGCACAGCGCGCGCGGCATAGTCGTTTGGCATCAATGCGATAGACGAGAGTACGAAGGGGCGGGGCGGTGAACCGTTTCAAGCTCTCGGCCGCCGCTGCAGACGGGCCAGCATGACGCCGGCGCCGATGATCATCGCCACGCCGAGCAGCGTCCAGGCGTCGGGGACCGTGCCGAAGAACACGATGCCGACGACGGTCGCGGCGACGATCTGGACATAGGCGAAGGGGGCGAGCAGGCCGGCCGGCGCGTGGGCGAAGGCCTGGATCATCAGATACTGGGCGAGACCGAAGACCAGGCCCAGCGCCGCCATCAGCGCCCAGGCGGTGGGCGAGACCGGGACCCAGGTCAGGAACGCGAGCGGCGTCACGATGGCCGTGCCGATGGCGAGCGTCCAGACCAGCGTGGTCCGTGGCGCCTCGCCCCGGTTGGCGAGGCCGCGCGTCATGATCTGGTAGAAGGTGTAGAAGAGCGCGCCGGCGAGCGGAAAGAGCGCATAGACCGAGACATGGCCGAGCCCGGGACGGGCGACGAGCAGCACCGCCGCGAAGCCGACGATCACCCCGATCCAGCTTGCCGGATGGACCCGTTCGCCGAGCAAGGGCCCGGCCAGCGCCACCACCAGGAACGGCGAGGAGAACAGGATCACGGTGGCTTCGGCGAGCGGCAGGTAGCGGACGCCGAGCACCATCGCGACGCTGACGCCGATCGGCATCAGGCCGCGGGCGATCTGGTGGCGGGGGCTCGTCGTGCGGAACAGCGCACGCCGTTCCGCCGCGGGCGTCAGCAGGATGAGGAGCGGCAGCGCAACGGCGTAGCGCGCCCAGACGATCTGCCAGACCGACTGGGTGTCGGTGAGCACCTTGCTGATCCCGTCAACCAGCGCGAACACGGTCGCCGACAGGGTGACGAGGACGATGCCGCGAAGGGTGTCCGGCGTGACGGGTGAAGGCACGGGCGCGCTCCGGCGCGGCGGGGAGGGTCGGCTCTCATAGCACGCCGGCCCGGAAAGGCATCAGCCGGCGGGGCGCGCCGCGATCAGAGCGAGGGCTGCACCGGCAGCCTCCAGGGCGCCGTCGTTCGACAGCGTGACGACGTCCGGACCGGACGGCGCATAGGCTTCGGCCC
>JBIQKL010000046.1:24581-31664 GCA_044506555.1 Hyphomicrobiales bacterium
GCCTCGAACGCCGCCTCGCTGACGGTATCGTGGTCCTCGACCTCGGCGTCCGCCGGCCGCGTCACCGCCCGCCGCGGGAAGACGACGGCGGGATTGCCGGCCAGGTGCGTCCGGCACCAGGCGATCAGCGTGTCCTTGCCGGCGCCGCTCGGGCCGACGACCAGGACGAGGACGCCCCGCATCGCCATCCTCGCCTAGACGACCCGGCGCCCGGTCCGCCACACGGCGCGGACCACCGGCACGGTTCCGTCGACGTGCACCTGCGCGAGGTCGGCGCGCTTGCCCTCGGCGATGGTGCCGCGGTCGTCGAGGCCGGCGACGGCGGCCGGATTGGCGCTGACCATGGCGACGGCGCGCGGCACGCCGATGCCGCCGTCCTCCAGCCCGACCAGGAACGCGGCATGGACGAGGCTGAAGGGGAAGTAGTCCGACGACAGCACGTCGAGGAGCTCCGCATCGACCAGGTCGCGGGCGGCGATGTTGCCGGAATGGGAGCCGCCGCGGACGATGTTGGGCGCCCCCATCAGCACCTTCATGCCCGCGTCCCGCGAGGCGGTGGCTGCCGCATGCGTGGTCGGGAACTCGGCCAGCGTGACGCCGTGATCCACCGCCTCGGCGACATGCGCCTCGGTCGCGTCGTCATGGCTCGCGAGCACGATGCCGCGCTCGCGCGCCATCCGCGCAATGGTCGCACGGTTGGTGGCGGAGGATTCCTCGGCCTGGGCCTGGCGGCGGAGGATGAAGGCCTGCAGCTCGGCCTCGCTCATCCCCGTCTTGCCGCCGTAATAGGCGCGGAAGGCGTCGAGCGAGGTGAACTGGCGCTGCCCCGGCGTGTGATCCATCAGCGAAGCGATGCGGACCCGCGCGTCGTTCTCGAAGGCGGCGAAACCGTCGAGCACGTCCGGCGCCGAGACCTCGCAGCGGAGATGGATGAAATGCTCGGCGCGGAGCCGGCCATGATACTGGCCTTCGGCGATCGCCCGAGCCAGCGTCGTCATGTCGCCAGGCTCGAGCTTGGTGTCCTCGTCCATGCCGACGCGGAGCGCGTCGAACACCGTCGTGATGCCCGAGGTGGCGATCTGGGCGTCGTGCGCCTGGACGGCGGCGACCGGGTTCCAGCGCACCCGCGGGCGTGGCGCATAGTGGCCCTCGAGATGGTCGGTGTGCAGCTCGACCAGCCCCGGAATCAGCCAGTCGCCCTCGAGATCGACGCCGACGCGGCCGGGGCCGGGATCGTCGACCGCGACGATCTCGCCGCTCCGAACGACGACGTCGGCGCGGACCACCTCGTGGCGAAGCACGATCCTGCCATTGCGGAACACGGTCTCGGTCATGAATTCGGGCTCGATTCGGATGGGCTCGGGAATCGTCAGATCACGAGTTTGCGGAGGTGTTGTGACACGAACCGGCGCCGAACGCCGCGAGATTGGGCTTTCGTGCCCGAAAATGCCCCCTCGCGCGTCGCGCGTGCTGCGCTATCATTGCCCTCCGTGAGAGACTTGGGAGAGAGAGGGGAACGAGATGAAGAAGCTGCTGCTTGCCGGCGTTGCCGCCCTTGCCATCGGCGCCGCCGCGCCCGCCTTCGCCGCGGGCGACATCGTCATCACCTACAAGGACGACGTCTCCACGCTCGACCCGGCCATCGGCTACGACTGGCAGAACTGGTCGATCATCAAGAGCCTGTTCGACGGGCTGATGGACTACAAGCCCGGCACCACCGAGCTCGTGCCGGATCTCGCCGAGAGCTACGAGATCTCGGAGGACGGCAAGACCGTCACCTTCAAGCTCCGCCCCGGCGTGAAGTTCACCAACGGCCGCGAGCTGACCGCGGACGACGTGAAGTACTCGATCGAGCGCGTGCTCGATCCGGCGACCCAGAGCCCCGGCGCCGGGTTCTTCGGCACCATCGATTCGATCGAGGTCGTCGACCCCGCCACCATCCGCTTCAACCTCAACCGGCCCGACGCCACCTTCCTCCACGTCATGGCGCTCAACTTCGCCCATGTCGTGCCGAAGGAGGAGGTCGAGAAGTACGGCGCCGACTTCGGCAAGAACCCGGTCGGCTCCGGCGCCTACAAGATGGCCGAGTGGACCACCGGCCAGCGGCTCGTCCTCGAGAAGAACGCCGACTACTGGAAGGAGGGCGTCCCGAGCCTCGACAAGGTCACCTTCGAGTTCGGCCAGGAGCCCAACGTCGCCCTGCTTAGGCTGCAGCGCGGCGAGGTCGACGTGCTCGGCGACGGCATCCCGCCGGCGCAGTTCCTCCAGGTCAAGGAGGACCCGCAATATGCCGGCCAGATCGTCGAGGGCGGCCAGCTCCACACCGGCTACGTGACGATGAACGTCAACGCCAAGCCGTTCGACGACGTGCGGGTACGCCAGGCGGTCAACATGGCGATCAACAAGGACCGGATCGTCCGCATCATCAACAACCGCGCGGTGCCGGCGAACCAGCCGCTGCCGCCGTCGATGCCAGGCTACATCACGGACCTCGAGGGCTACGCCTACGATCCCGAGGGCGCCAAGGCGCTGTTGGCCGAGGCGGGCGTCGGCGACGGCTTCACCACCGAGCTCTACGTCTACAACACCGACCCCAACCCGCGCATCGCCCAGGCGATCCAGCAGGACCTCGCCGCGATCGGCATCAACGCCGAGATCAAGTCGCTGGCGCAGGCCAACGTCATCGCCGCCGGCGGTGATGGTTCGGCGCCGATGGTCTGGTCGGGCGGCATGGGCTGGATCGCCGACTTCCCCGATCCGTCGAACTTCTACGGGCCGATCCTCGGCTGCGGCGGCGCCGTGCAGGGCGGTTGGAACTGGTCGTGGTACTGCAACGACGAGATCGATGCCAAGGCCGCGGAGGCGGATGCGATGACCGATCCGGCGCAGGCCGAGGAACGCTACAAGGCATGGAGCGACATCTACCGCCAGATCGTCGAGGACGCGCCCTGGGCGCCGATCTTCAACGAGCAGCGCTTCACCATGCGCTCGAAGCGGATGGGCGGCGACGATTCGCTCTACGTCGATCCGGTGCACATCCCGGTCCACTACGACTACGTGACGGTCAATGAGTAGCGGACACCACGCCCACCGCACCATCCACGCGGCGCATCATCACTTCGGGTGGGATCGTTCGATCCCACCCGTCGCCACGATCGCGCCGGGGACGGTGCTGGAGTTCGAATGCCCCGACGCCTCGGGCGGCCAGCTTTCGGCGAAGAGCACGGTCGCCGACGTGGCGGGGCTCGACTTCGGCCGCGTCAACCCGGTCACCGGCCCGGTCTTCATCGACGGGGCCGAGCCGGGCGACGCGCTGAAGGTGACGTTCCACGACTTCACGCCCTCGGGCTGGGGCTGGACCGCCAACATCCCCGGCTTCGGGCTGCTCGCCGACCAGTTCACCGAACCCGCGCTCCATGTCTGGACCTACGACAAGGCCGGGATGGGGCCGGCGGCGTTCTCGCCGATGGGCAAGGTCCCGCTCAAGCCGTTCACCGGCACGATCGGCCTCGCGCTGGCCGAGCCCGGGCTGCATTCGGTCGTGCCGCCGCGGCGGGTCGGCGGCAACCTCGACATCCGCGACCTCTCGACCGGCACCGTGCTCTACCTGCCGGTGGAGGTCGCCGGGGCCTTGTTCTCGGTCGGCGACACCCACGCCGCCCAGGGCGACGGCGAGGTCTGCGGCACGGCGATCGAGAGCCCGATGTCGGTCGCGCTCGAGTTCGACCTCGTCAAGGGCGCGAACCTCGCGACCCCCCGCTTCACCACGCCGGGGCCGGTGACCCGGCACCTCGACGGCAAGGGCTACGAGGTCACCACGGGTATCGGGCCGGACCTGATGGCCGGCGCCATCAACGCGGTGTCGCGGATGATCGACCTGCTCTCCGCCCGCCACGGGCTCTCGCCGGTCGACGCCTACATGCTCTGCTCCGTCGCCGGCGATCTCCGCATCTCCGAGATCGTCGACGTGCCCAACTGGGTGGTCTCGTTCTACTTCCCGCGCGCGGTGCTCGAGTGAACGCTGGACTGGCGTCGGTGCGTCCTTCGAGGCTCCGCTTCGCGGAGCACCTCAGCATGCGGCAGGGAGGCATTTGCCTTCGGCGCTCGTGGAGGTCGTCCACCTCCCCCATCCTGAGGTGCCCGCGCGCTAGCGCGGGCCTCGAAGGGCGCAATTCCCCTCTTCCAGATCATGCCTGATCCCGTCCTCTCCGTCCGCGACCTCACGGTCGAGGTGGCGACCGATGCCGGGTCGAAGGCGGTCGTCGACGGTCTCTCCTTCGATGTCGCCGCCGGCGAGACGCTCTGCATCGCCGGCGAGTCCGGGTCGGGCAAGTCGATGACGGCGCTCGCCATCATGCGGCTCCTGCCGCAACCGATGGCACGCATCGCCGCCGGCACCATCACCCTCGCCGGCCGCGACCTCGCCGCCTTGCCGGAGCGCGCGATGCGCGACGTACGCGGCAACGACGTGGCGATGATCTTCCAGGAGCCGATGACGTCGCTCAACCCGGTGCTGACCATCGGCCGCCAGCTCACCGAGGCGATCCGGGTCCACTACCGGACGAGCGCGGCCGAGGCGCGGGAGCGCGCGGTCGCGGCGCTGAAGGCGGTCCGCATCGGCGAGCCGGAACGGCGGCTCCGGCAATATCCGCACGAATTGTCCGGCGGCATGCGGCAGCGGGTGATGATCGCGATGGCGATCGCCGGCGAGCCCAGGCTCCTGATCGCCGACGAGCCGACGACCGCGCTCGACGTGACGGTGCAGGCGCAGATCCTCGAACTGATCCGCGACCTCCAGAGAGACGCAGGTACGGCGGTCATCCTGATCACCCACGACATGGGAGTCGTCGCCGAGATGGCCGACCGCGTGGTGGTGATGAACGGCGGGCGGATGGTCGAGGAAGGCCCGGTCGGCGAGATCTTCCACGCGCCGCGCGAGGACTATACCCGGATGCTTCTCGCCGCGGTCCCCCGGCTCGGGTCGGCGCCGCCGGCCGACGCGCCCCCGACCCGGGCCGGCGATGCGGTGGTGACTGTCCGCGACCTGACCGTCGGCTTCGACATCTTCGGCGGCCTGTTCCGCCGCCCCGTCCAGCGCGTCCACGCCGTCGAGGGCATCTCCTTCGACGTGCGCCGCGGCGAGACGCTGGCGCTGGTCGGCGAATCCGGCTGCGGCAAGTCGACCACCGGCCGCGCGCTGCTCAACCTGGTCCGCTGGAAGGGCGACATCGCCATCGACGGCCGCACGACCGCGGGCCTGACGCGGCAAGAGATGAAGCCGGTTCGCCGCGACATCCAGATGGTGTTCCAGGACCCCTATGCCTCGCTCGATCCGCGGATGACCGTGGGCGAGCTGGTCGGCGAGCCGATGGTCGTCCACGGCATCGCCTCGGGGAGCGAGCTTCGCGACCGGGTCGTCGGCCTGTTCCGCCGCGTCGGGCTTTCACCCGATCAGATGCGGCGCCACCCGCACGAGTTCTCCGGCGGTCAGCGCCAGCGCATCTGCATCGCTCGCGCGCTCTCGGTGTCGCCGAAGGTGATCGTCGCCGACGAAAGCGTGTCCGCCCTCGACGTCTCGGTTCAGGCGCGGGTGCTGGCGCTCCTTCAGGAGCTCCAGGCGGAGCGCGGCATCTCCTACGTCTTCATCTCGCACGACATGGCCGTGGTCGAGCAGATAAGCCACCGCATCGCCGTCATGTATCTCGGCCAGATCGTCGAGATCGGCGCGCGCGGGCAAGTGCTGGGCGACCCGCGTCACCGCTATACCCGGCGGCTGCTCGATGCGGTGCTGGTCCCCGATCCGTCGCGACGGCGGGGCAGCTTCGCGGTGCCGGAAGGCGAGGTGCCGAGCCCGGTGCGCCCGGTCGGCCAGCCGCCGGAGCGGCTCAGGATGGAGGATGTCGGCGAGGGTCATCTGGTCGCGGCCTGAGGGAAGCGATGGACATGATGCGTCCTTCGAGGCTCGGGCTTTGCCCTCGCACCTCAGGATGGCTAGGACGGTGTTCCCGCGCGGCGTTCACGACTACCGCCATGCGGAGGCGCTTCGCGAAGCCTCGAAGGGCGCACATCGCCGGACGGCTTTTTTCATAGGAGAATGACTTGGACAAACGATACGACGCCGAGGCGCTGCGGGGCTTCGCCCGCGCGGTATTCCTGAAAGTCGGCGTACCGGAGGAGCCGGCGGCCGCCGTGGCGACCGGGCTGGTCGAGGCCGACCTCTACGGTCACGTCACCCACGGCCTCGCCCTCCTCGCCGACTACGTCGCGGCGGTGGAGAACGGCACGATGGCCAGGGACGGCCGGCCCGAGGTGCTCGCCGATGCCGGCGCCGCGGTCACCTGGGACGCCCGCCGCCTGCCCGGCGTGTGGACGACGATGCTCGCCGTCGACGATGCGCTCGCCCGGGCCGCGAAGTTCGGCGTCGGTGCGGTCGCGATCCGCCGGAGCCATCACATCGCCTGCCTCGCCGCCTTTCTCGAGGCGCCGGCGCGGGCCGGCAACCTCGTCCTCGTCTTCTCCTCCGACCCCTCCGTCGCCCACGTCGCGCCCTATGGCGGGCTCGACCCGCTGATGACGCCGAACCCGGTCGCCGCCGGCATCCCGGCCGCGCCGGATCCGATCGTCATCGACGTGTCGATGTCGGTCACCACCGCCGGCATGGCGGGAAGGCTCCGAGCGACCGGCGACCGCTTCCCGGGCCGGTGGCTCATGGACAGAGACGGCAATCCGACCGACGATCCGTGGGCGGTGAAGAACGGCGGCTCGATCCTGCCGATCGGCGGCCTCGACCACGGCCACAAGGGCTTCGGCCTCGGCCTTCTCGTCGAAGCGCTGACGCAAGGGCTCGCCGGCTATGGCCGCGCCGACGACGAGACCGGCTGGGGCGCCGGCGTTCTGGTGCTCGCCTTCGCGCCGTCCCGGTTCGGTGGCAGCGACGCCTTCCTCCGCCAGACGACGTGGCTCGCCGACGCAGCCCGGAGCAACCGTCCGCGCGATCCGTCGCGACCGGTCCGCCTGCCGGGTCAGCTCGCCTTCGCCCGGAAGCGCGAAGCCGAACGGGACGGCGTGCCGCTCGCACCGGTC
>JBIQKL010000047.1:0-11160 GCA_044506555.1 Hyphomicrobiales bacterium
CCTACAAAAGAATATCTTGCGCTGATGGATTGTTGCGCCGTTCGATTCTCGGCCGCTCACCGTCATGCGACATGGACCCAAGCTGCTGCGCCCCCCGCTTTCCTCCCGATGGAGCTTGAGTCCTGGTGAAGTGCCGTAGTCCTCCGAACCGGGCTCCAACTCTCTGGGGGACGCCGCCAAGCTCGTATGGGGGGTTGGCGTTTGCGAAGCGCGTCGATCGCGGGACTCGACAAACCATCTTCGATGATTGTACCGAAGAGAGGTACAATCACCTCGGGGGGCGTCGAAGCAATGCGGGTTCCGGTCTACCAGCTGTGTGCTTTCTCGCGCGAGCCGTTCGGCGGCAATCCGGCATCCGTGTGCATCCTCGACGAGTGGCTGCCGTCAGGCGTCATGACCCGCATCGCTGCGAGCAACGGCGGTACGGCGACTGCCTTCCTTCGCGATCAGGGCGGTCCGCTGGCGGTTCGGTTCTTCATGGCCTTCGGCGAGCTGCCGCTGGTCGGCCATGCCTCGCTTGCCGCGGGCGCCGTCGCGCTCACCCGGCTGCGGCCGGAGACGGACAGGCTCGCCATCGGTCGCGGCGAGACCGAACTGGTCGTGGCGCGGGAGCGGGACGGTGCGGTCGGCATGGCTCTGTCTGCCGTGGCGCCGCGTGCGGCTGCCGTCGGCGGTCAGCTTGCGGCCGCGCTCGGCACGACGGTCCTCGACTGCTGGACCTCGGGCAACCACTACTTCGCCCTGCTCGAGGATGCGGCCGCCGTGGCGCAGCTCACCCCGGACATGGCCCGCCTGATGGCCTTCGACCTCGACTCCGTCGTCGCGACGGCGGCCGGAGACGACGATTTCGACTTCGTCTCGCGCGCCTTTGCGCCGAAGGAGGGGCTGCCGGAGGATCCGGTCTGCGGGTCGGCGCACCTCACGCTGGCGCCCTACTGGGCCGGGCGCCTCGGCCGGCCGCGGCTCCGCGCCCGCCAGCTTTCGCCCCGGGGCGGCGAGATCCTGTGCGAAATGGAGGGGGAAGCGGTGCGCCTCGTCGGCCATTGCGCGACGTATCTCGAGGGCACGATCGTCATCTAGACGATCGACAGCGCTTCCGAATGGTCGGCCTCGACCAGCCTGGCGAGCGTTTCCAGTCCGGTCCGGACGCGCGCTTCGTCGGGCTCCGCGCAGAGGCAGATGCGCACGCCGCTAGGCTCCTGCTCCGGCGATACCGCAAAGGCGTCGCCCGGCGTGACGGATACGCCGCTCGCCAGCGCATCCGCGACGAAAGCGGCGTTGCGGATGTCGGGCGGCAGGCGGAGCCAGAAGTGGAACGAGGCCTTGATCGGAGCGGCTTGGCCGACGATCGCCGCGGCGAGCGCCTGCCGTTTCCGCGCCACCCGCGTCTGGAACTCGATCGCCTCGCGCCCCGACCCGCTCTCGATCAGGTGGCGCGCGATCTCGAGGAGGATCGGTGACACGGTCGACGTCGTCGCGCGCGTCGCGGCCCGGAGCGGCCGCTGGAGACGCGGCGGCACGACCATGAATCCCACGCGGAGCGCCGGCGAGATGCATTTCGAGAGGCTGGTGAGATAGACCGTGAGCTCCGGTGCAAGCGCGCAATAGGTCGGCTGCGGCTCGACGAGGAAGCCATAGGCGTCGTCCTCGACGATCAGCACGTGATGCTCGCGAGCGATGCGCACGATCGCATCCCGCCGCTCGCGGCTGGCGGTCACTGCGGTCGGATTGTGAAGCGTCGGCATCGTGTAGACGAAGCGCGGCCGATGCTCGCGGCATGCCTTGTCGAAGGCGTCCGGAACGAGGCCCTCGGCATCCATGGGCACCGGCGCGAGCCGGATGTCGGAGAGGCGGGCCACCGATATCGCCCCGGGCCAGGTGAGGCTCTCGGTCAGCACCGTGTCGCCGGGCCGTGCCAGCCCGAGGAACACGGTCATCAGCGCGGTCTGGCCGCCCGAGACGACGAAAACGTCGTCGGGCGAGACCTCCATGCCGAGCTCGCGGATCCAGGCCGCGCCCGCTGACCGGTGCGCCGCCTGGCCCTGCGGCGGCTGGTAGTGGGTGAGCTCCCGGAGGTCCTCCTTTCGCGACAGCGCCGCGATGGCCTCCCGGAGCCGGTCGTCGGTTCCGACCGGCATCGGCTCGTTCAGAGACAGATTGATCGCATCCTCGCGCTGGATGAACGGCAGATAGAGGCGTTCCAGCGGGCGGAAGCCCTCGCGGGCGACGCGGGCGTCCTGGTAGTTGTCCGAGGACAGGACGAAGGTGCCCCGCCCCGCGGTGCCGCCGATCAGGCCGCGCTTGGTCGCCTCTGCATAGGCCCGCGACACGGTGCTGACGGCAATGCCGAGCTCCTTGGCGAGGCTGCGGTGGGTGGGCAGCTGCGCACCGGTGGGCAATCGCCCGCTGCGGATTGCCTGCTCGATCGCATCGGCCAGCGACGAATAGGCTTCGCCGCGTCGGGAAAGCCACCCGGCATACCATTCGGTCATCGGTCGGGCCTGGCGGGTATTGTACGGAGACATTGGTTTCGCATGGCGCGTCTCCCATAGCCGCTATCGGCGGCGCCTGCCACTATCCACAGGCCGGAATTCCGGGATGTCGTTGACTCGAACGGCATCGAAAGCTAATGATTTAGACCATTGTACCGACAAGCGGTACAAGAGCTGTTTCGATGGCAAATTCAAGTCGGTCCATGCAGGATTCAGCTTTCCGCGGTCCCCATTTCCTCGGTTCGCCGGGCCACGGCAAGCATCGATCGGTAGCGCGAGGCCCAATGCCTCGACCCTTCACGTTCTAGGTGGGAGAACTCGATGTCCGCTTGGCTTAAAACCGTCATTCCCGTTCTTTCGGTCGCGGCTCTCGCGGCCGGTCCGGCCGTCGCCCAGGAGACGCCGATGAAGGGCGGGTCGCTCGTCATGGCACGCGATTCCGAGCCGCTGACGCTCAACCCGATCGGCGCCAGCGACAACGGCTCGATCTTCATGATCGTCCAGATCTTCGACACCCTCGTCGAGACTCGCGATGCGCCGGTGCCACAGCCGGGCATCGCCGAAAGCTGGACGGTGTCGGACGATTCGAAGACCTGGACCTTCGCCCTTCGCCCCGGCGTCAAGTTCTCGAACGGCGCCGACGTGACCTGCGAGGACGTCAAGTTCTCGATCGACCGCTTCGCCGACGACACGATCAACACCTCGTATGGCGGCTTCGGCTCGGCGATCGAGTCGACCGCCTGCACCGATCCCGCGACTTTCGTCATCCAGCTCAGCCGCGTCGAGGGCGCCTTCCTCGACTACCTGTCCACCTTCATTCCCTCGATCGTGCCCAAGGCGGTGGTCGAGGAGGTGGGCGAGGAGGCCTTCGCGCAGAATCCGATCGGCTCGGGCCCGTTCATGGTCGAGGAATGGGTGCGCGGCGAGCGGCTCGTCCTCGCCCGGAATCCCCATTACTGGAAGGACGGCCAGCCCTATCTCGACAAGGTGACGATCGAATACGTGCCCGACGAGAACGCGCGCATGCTCCGCGTCGAATCAGGCGAGGCGCAGATCGCGACGGAGGTGCCCTACGCCCAGATCGAGCGCGTCGATGCGCTGGACGGCGTCGGCGTCCAGGTCGAGGACGTGATGGCCTGGGATGCGGTCTGGTTCAACAGCCGCAAGGAGCCGTTCAACGACCCCAACGTGATCCGTGCGCTCAACTACGCGACGCCGAAGGAAG
The DNA here is from genome assembly GCA_044506555.1 of Hyphomicrobiales bacterium. Lineage (GTDB taxonomy): Bacteria > Pseudomonadota > Alphaproteobacteria > Rhizobiales > Kaistiaceae > Bauldia. The sequence goes on from JBIQKL010000047.1 coordinate 3,718, forward strand.
CGATGCTGGCCTCGCTGATGCGCGGCGCCGGCGAAGTCGCCAACCACGTCATCGCCAAGGTGAAGTACTGGGACGAGACCGTCGAACCCTATCCCTACGACCTCGAGAAGGCGAAGGCGGCGTTGGCGGAATCGTCCGTGCCGGATGGCTTCGCGTTCTCCTGCCTGATCGTCGCGGGCGACCAGTTCGAGCTGCAGCAGGCCCAGATCCTCCAGTCGGAATGGGCCAAGATCGGCGTCACGCTCGATATCGACGCGGTCGACACCGGCACGATCTGGACGCGCTGGGGAAGCGGCGACGAGAGCTGCTTCACCTTCACCGGCGCCGGACTGTCGAGCGACGCGCTCTCCGACGACAACCTCGCCGTCGTCTTCTTCAACTTCAACGGCGGGATCGAATCGTTCTGGACGGGCTGGAACAATCCGAAGGCGATCGAACTGGTGACGACGGCCGGCGGCACGATCGACGAGGCGGTCCGCACCGAGACCTTCCACGCCCTCCAGCGGCTGGTGATGGACGAGTTCCCGGCGGTGCCGCTGTTCTTCATCAAGGCCCGCACCGCCGTCGCCGACGACGTCCAGGGCTTCAAGACGCTGCCCGTCAAGTGGTGGAACCTCGAGGACGTGTGGATCAAGTCATAGCGTTCGACTCGCGCTCGAAGGGCCGGACCTGCCAGTATCGGGTCCGGCCCCGCGCCGCCACGAGGAAACGCCGGCCGAATGTCGCTCGTCTACTTCGCCGCCAAGCGGCTGCTGCTTTCGATTCCGGTGCTCTTCGCCGTCACGGTCATCGCGTTCGCCATCATCCATCTCGTACCCGGTGATCCGGCCCGCGTGATGCTCGGGTCCCGGGCGACCGATGAAGCGGTCGCCATCCTCCGCGAGCAAATGGGCCTCGATCGGCCGCTCCTCGATCAGTATGTCGGCTTCATCGCCGGGGCGGTGCAGCTCGAGTTCGGGACCTCGCTGTTCCTCAAGGCGCCGATCGGCCCGATCCTCGCGGCGCGGACCGGCCACAGCCTCGCCCTCGTTGGCTACGCCATCCTGATCTCGCTGCTCATCGCGCTGCCCTTCGGCCTTCTCTCGGCGGTCCGCCACAACCGTGCCGCCGACCACCTCGTCCGACTGTTCACGTCCTTCGCCTTCGCCATGCCGGCATTCTGGACGTCCCTGCTGCTGGTCCTCGTCTTCAGCATCCATTTCCGGCTGTTCCCGACCTCTGGCCTCGGCAGCAATCCCTGGACCTACGTGGTCAGCCTGACGCTCCCGGCGATCAGTCTCGGACTGTACCTCGCGCCGATCCTCCTCCGCAGCCTCCGCGCCAGCCTCATCGACACGCTGCAGGCCGATTTCGTCGAAGCGGCGCGGGCCCGCGGCCTCCGCGAAGGGCGGGTGCTCTTCAAGCACGTGCTCCGCAACTCCCTCATCGCGATGATCACCGTGCTCGGCGTCAATGTCGGCTTCCTCATCTCCGGGGCGGTGGTCATCGAGAACGTCTTCTCGATTCCCGGGCTCGGATCGCTGATGGTCTCCTCGGTGGTGGCGCGCGACTATCCGATGATCGTCGCGCTGACCCTCGTCTTCGGCGTGGCGGTGGTGGTGGCCAACCTTCTCGTCGACATGTCCTACGCCCTCTTCGACCCGACGATACGGCAATGACGACGCATCGCGACCTCCCGGGGATTGCCGATGCGGGCCGGCACCGGCTCGAGCGCCGCGCCACCGCGGAACGCCGCTGGTCTTCGCTGACGCTCTGGTCGGGCATCGTCATCGTCGGCGTCATCGCCGCCGCGAGCTTCGGCGTGTCGCTGCTCGGCCTCGGCGACCCCAACGCCATCGACATCATGAACGTGCTCCAGCCGCCGTCCTGGCAGCATCCGTTCGGCACCGACGACGTCGGCCGCGACATCTTCGTCCGCACGCTCCACGCCGGCCAGGTCGACCTGACCTTCGGCATCATCACGACGTATGTCTCGCTGGTCATCGGCCTCGCCATCGGCGCGTTCTCGGGCTACGTCGGCGGCTGGATCGATGCCGTGATCATGCGGATCGTCGATCTCGTCATCTCGTTTCCGTTCATCGTCCTGATCCTCGCGATCACCGCGATCACCGGCCCGGGCCTTCCCGGCGCCTATATCGGCGTGCTGGCGATCAGCTGGGCGCTCTACGCGCGCCTCACCCGCGGCGAGATGCTCGCCATGCGCAACCGCCAGTTCATCCTCAGCGCCGAGACCATGGGCTTCGGGACGCCGCGCATCCTCTTCGTGCACGCGCTCCCGAACCTGCTCCGGTCCAACCTCGTGTTCTCGATGTCGGACATGGTGCTCAACATCCTTACGCTCGCCGCGCTGTCCTACCTCGGGCTGGGCGTGAGCCCGCCGATGGCGGAGTGGGGCGAGATGGTCGCCCAGGGACAGAAGAACCTGTTCAACGCGTGGTGGATGGCGACGCTGCCGGGACTGGTGATCGTCTTCGTCGGCGTCGGCTTCTGCCTGATCGGCGACGGCCTCGCCGACCGGATGGGCGGGGGCCGGCGATGACACCGCTGATGGACGTCCGGGACCTGACCGTGGGCTTCGCCGACGCGCGCGGCATCTTCCTGCCGGCCGATCGCGTCAGTCTCCGGGTCGAGGCGAACCAGACGCTCGGCCTCCTCGGCGAATCCGGCTGCGGCAAGAGCGTGACGCTCCGATCGCTGATGCACATGGTGCCCTATCCGGGCGAGATCGTCGGCGGTGCGCTGCTGTGGAAGGGCAGAGACCTCCGGTCGCTCGACCGCCGGGCGCTCACCGACCTCCGCGGTCGGGAGATCTCGATGATCTTTCAGGACCCGGCGGCCTGCCTCAATCCGGTGTTCACCATCGGCAACCAGATGACGGAGATGCTGCGCATCAAGGCCGGGCTCGGCCGGGAGTCCGCCCGCGAGCGGGCGGTCGAGCTCCTCTCGCATGTCGGCATCGCATCGGCGCGGCAGCGGCTGGCGCTCTATCCGCACGAACTGAGCGGCGGCATGCGGCAACGGGTGATGATCGCGATGGCGATCGCGGCGACGCCGGGCCTGCTTCTCGCCGACGAGCCGACCACCGCGCTCGACGTGACCATTCAGGACCAGATCCTCGACCTCCTCGCCGCGCTCAAGGCCGAGACCGGGATGTCGATGATCCTCGTCTCCCACGACGTCGGCGTCGTCGCGCAGAACTGCGACGTGATCGCCGTGATGTATGCCGGGCGGATCGTCGAGTCCGGGCCGGCGGCCGATGTCGTCCGGCGGCCGCGCCATCCCTATACGCGGGCGCTGCTCGACGCGGTGCCGACCCTTGACGCGAGCACCGGCCGGACGCCGCTCCGGGCGATTCCGGGCCAGCCGCCCAACCTCGCGGCCCTACCGCCCGGTTGCCCTTTCCAGCCGCGCTGCGCTTTCCGGACCGATGCCTGCGCGAGTGTGCCGGTCGTGCTCGACGCCGTGCTCCCTGGGCACGGCTCGGCCTGTCCCGTGGTGCATTGACGATGGCGGTCGCCGAACCCGTGCTCAGCGTCGAGGGTCTGACCAAGACCTATCCGCGCAAGCGCACGCTCCTCGATGCCGCCCGGCGGCGCCAGATGGAACGCATCGTCGCCCTCGACGACGTCTCGTTCTCGCTCGCCGCCAACGAGGTGCTCGGCATCGTCGGCGAGTCGGGCAGCGGCAAGACCACTGCGGCCCGCTGTTTGGTGCGGCTCGAGACGCCCGACAGCGGCCGCATCGCGTTCGACCATCGCGACGTCGCCGCCGCACGCGGCGGCGAACTCCGCGCAATCCGCCGCGCGATGCAGATCATCTACCAGGATCCCTACAGCTCGCTGAATCCGGGCCGGACCATCGGTCAGGCGATCAGCGAGCCGGCGCTGGTGCACGGCCTCGTCGAGCCCGGGGAGGCGCCCGGCCTGGTGCGCGACCTGCTCGGCCGCGTCGGCCTGCCGGAGTCGATTGCCGGCATGCGGCCACGGGCTCTCTCCGGCGGCCAGCGCCAGCGGGTCGCGATCGCCCGCGCGCTTGCGCTCCGCCCCCGCGTCATCATCGCCGACGAGGTGGTGAGCGCCCTCGACGTGTCGGTCCAGGCCCAGATTCTCAACCTGTTCAGCGCGCTGATCGCGGAGTTCGGGCTCGGCATGGTGTTCATCTCCCACCAGCTTTCGGTGATCGCCCATCTGTCGGACCGCGTGGCGGTGATGTATCTCGGCCGGATCATCGAGACGGGCCCGACGCCGGCGGTCTTCACCAACCCGCGCCACCCCTACACCCAGGCGCTCCTCAAGGCGCATCCGGAGGTGGGAGCCGCGCGATCCGGCACTCCGGCGCTCAGCGGCGAGATCCCGTCGAACTACGCCATTCCCGCCGGGTGCCGCTTCCATACCCGGTGCCGCTTCGCCGAGCCGCGTTGCCGCACGATCGATCCGCCCGGCGCGACGGTGTCGCCGGGCCATGTCGTCCACTGCCATGTCCTGCCGGCGCCGGATACCGGCTGAACCACAAGCAACGAGGAGAGAGCCAGCGATGTATCCCGTCAACTACTCGAAGTTCGCCCACTACAAGATCGACCCGAGCGATCTCGATTCGGTCGAGCCGCAGCCGTCGCCGTTCCTCGGCGGCGCCCTTCAGAGGATGGTCGGCATCGGCATCGACGAGCCGTGCTGCCAGGTCGTCTTCGAAGACTTCTTTCCCGGCTATGAGTATCGCTGGACGACCTGGGTCGACCAGATCGACTACGTCGTCTCCGGCAAGGCCGAGATCACCTTTCACCAGCCGCCCGGGCTCGAGGTGCAGAAGACGGTGCTGGTCGAGGCGCCCTCGATCTACCTCATCCCGCGCGGCACCCCGCTGGTCTGGAAGATCATCGGCGACGAGGTCTTCCGGCACTTCTCCTTCGACGTGCCGAACCCGCTGTTTCCGACCGAGACGGCGCGAAGCGTCAAGGCGGCCCGGAAGCTCGCCGGGTAGGTCGATGCGCGCTGCGCCGTCGCTGCCGTCAGATCGAGGCCTGGCCGCCGTCGACGACGAGCGTGGTGCCGATGCAGTAGCTCGCCTCGTCGGACGCGAGGAACAGGATCGCCGCGGCGCATTCGTCGGCGGTTCCCGCGCGGCCGATGGGGATCTGGTCGCTCCAGTAGGCGAGTTCCTTCGCGTCGTTCATCACCGGGGCGTTCATGGCCGTGTCGATGAAGCCCGGCACGACCATGTTGACGCGGATGTTGTGGCGGGCGAAGTCGATCGCCATGACCTTCATCATGGCGAGGATGCCGCCCTTGCTGGCGCTGTAGGCCGGTTCGTTGGTCGCCATGCCGAGATAGGCGCAGTTGGAGCCGGTACAGACGATGGCGCCGCCGCCGGCGGCGAGCAGGTGCCGCGCGCCGTGCTTCGAGGTGAGGAACTGGCCGGTCATGTTGACCGCGATCAACCGGTCCCAGACGCTCCTCTCCAGCCGGTCGACGCGGTCGTCCTGGCCCAGCAGCTCGATCCCGGCATTGGCGACGACGATGTCCAGTCCGCCCCAGGTGGCGGCGGCCCTGTCGATCGCGGCGGCGATCTCGGCCTCGACCGAGACGTCGGCCGTGAGGGCCAGCGCCTCGCCACCCGCGGCTGCGATCTCTTTCTGCGCCGCGTCGAGCCCCTCACCGTCGATCGCGACCAGGCCGACCTTCGCACCCTCGGCGGCAAGGCGGATCGCGGTGGCGCGGCCGATGCCGCCGCTGGCACCGGTGACGACCGCGCGGCGGCCCTCGAATCGCTTGGCGAAAATGCGCATGACGGCCGCTCCCATGGTATTGTCCCGACATCGGTACATTATCGGGGTCGCTCACTCTCGACAATCGAGGATCGGCATCGCGCCATGAGCGCATTGACACCGGAGCATCCGCGCGGCAATGTCCTCAACATTGTACCGACGAGAGGTACAAGTGCACGCTCTTGATCGCAATCGCCTCCTTTATGGCACGGACGAAGCCGTCCCGGACGCTTCATTGCTGGTGGCAGGGCCGGTCGTCGCCACGCTGGAAGCGGGCGCGCTGCGCTGGGTCCGCTATCGCGGCATCGAAGTGCTCCGCGGCATCGCCTTCCTCGTCCGCGACCGGGTCTGGAACACGGCGCCGACCGTCATCGAGGACCTGCGCATCGAATCTGACGACAACGGATTCGTCGTGACGTTCGACGCCCGTTGCCGCACTACCGATGGCGATCTCGCCTGGCAGGCGCGGATCGAGGGATCGGCCGACGGCACCGTCCGATTCGAGGCGAGCGCCACGCCCACCGATGACGTCTGGACCAATCGTACCGGCTTCGTCGTGCTGCATCCGCTGAAGGGCGTCGCCGGCGAGCCGGTCCATGTCACCGACGTGAACGGCGATGAACGGCGAATGCGCTTTCCGCGCTACGTCGATCCGGAGCCGTGCTTCACGGACGTCCGCGCCTTGCGCCATCGGGTCGCCGGCGACCTCTGGGCGACCGTCAGCATGGAGGGTGACGCCTGGGAGACGGAGGATCACCGCAACTGGCTGGACGCTTCGTTCAAGACCTATGTCCGGCCCCTGCGCCTGCCCTATCCCTACGTGCTCCCGGCCGGCGAGCCCCTCCGCCAGACGGTCACGGTCTCGTTCCGTGGCGCCATGCCCGCGGCTTCCGTGCGGCCGCCGCGGCAGGAGGCGGAGATCGACTTCGCCTCGGCCGATGCCGGCACCATGCCCCGGATCGGGTTGCGCGTCCCGGTCGCCGGAATCGGCTCGGGCCTTGCCCGCGCCGATGCGCTTCGCGCTCTCGGCGTGCAATTCATCAATGCGACCATCGACCTTCGCGCGCCCGATTGGGCCTCGATCGCGTCCCGTGCGGCGGAACTGGCCGACAGGCTCGGCGTCGCGCTCGCCCTCCAGGTGATCGCCGCGTCCGACGACGTCGAGATTGAGCTCGACGGTCTCGCCGCCGGGATCGGCGCCATCATTCCACGGCTCGAATCGCTGCTGGTCGTGGCCGCGGAGACCGGTATCCGCCTCGACCCGGGGCCGCCCCCGCCGCCGGTGGCGTATCTCGAACGCCTTTACGCCGCGGCGCGCGGTGCGTTCCCCGGCACCAGGATCGGCGGGGGCACCCTCGGTGCCTTCGCCGAGTTCAATCGCAACCTCCCGCCGGTCGGGCTCGTCGACTTCGTCGCCTATACGGCTGCCAGCCTGGTGCACGCGGCCGACGACGCGACGCTGATCGAGAACGTCGAGACGCTGGCCGACCAGGCCGCAACCGTCCGCGCGCTCTGCGGCGCCATGCCGTGCCGGCTCGCCGCCGCGGGAATCGGCATCGACGAGGGACCGTTCTGCGGCACGGTCGACAACGCCGCCATGACCCGCATGACCCTCGCCAACGCCGATCCGCGCGAGCGCGGGCTGTTCGGCGCCGCCTGGACGCTGGCGCTGCTCGCCGAAG
>JBIQKL010000047.1:11260-31229 GCA_044506555.1 Hyphomicrobiales bacterium
CTTCACGACCCAAAGCTCCGGCTCACCGACCGCCGGATCGAGATCGGCGCCTTCGGCGTCGCCCATGTTCGCTTCGAGGATAGATCATGACAGCATCGACCATTGCCGGTCTCGGACCGAACGCCGCGCTCATCAACGTCGCGGGCAGCCGTGCGAAGCTCAATACGCCGGCCCTGCTCCTCGACCTCGATGCGCTCGAGCGCAACATCCGGCGCATGGCGCGGTTCTGCCACAGGGCCGGCGTCAACGTGCGCCCGCACAGCAAGGGGAGCAAGTCGGTCGCCATCGTCCGGCTCCAGATCGAGGCGGGCGCGATCGGCGTGTGCTGCACGACGATCGGCGAGGCCGAGGTCATGGCGGCAGGCGGCATCAAGGACATCCTCATCACTTCGCCGATCGTATCGCCGCCGATGATCGCGCGGCTCGTCGCGCTCAACGGCGCGACCGAGGGACTGATGGTGGTGGTCGACGATGCACGGAACGTCGCTGCGCTCGCCGCCGCCGTGGGTGACGGCAAGCCACTCGGCCTACTGGTCGAGGTCGATGTCGGCCAGGGGCGCACCGGGGTCGTCGGCGAAGACAACGTCGTCGATCTCGTCCGCGTCGTCGCCGGCACGCGCGGGCTCGTCTATCGGGGCATCCAGGCCTATTACGGCCACCTCCAGCACGTCGCGACCATGACGGACCGAGCGCAGGCGACCGAGCCGCGGATCGCCTATCTCCGCGCCCTGATCGGGCGCCTTGCGGCCAAGGGTCTGACGCCGGCGATCGTCACCGGCAGCGGCACCGGCACGTTCGAGTCCGATGCCGCCGCCGGCGTGTTCACCGAGTTCCAGGCCGGCTCCTATCCGTTCATGGATCGCGAATATGTCGAGATCGAACGGGGAAGCGACGACGACGTGGGCTTCGAGCCGTCGCTCTTCGTCCAGGCGACCGTGGTCAATGCCGGCCGTCCCGGGTTCGTGGTCGTCAATGCAGGCTACAAATCCTTCGCGACCGAAGGCGGGCCGCCGGTCGTGGCATCGCCGGACCTGCCGGGCGCGACCTACAAGCTGATGGGCGACGAGCACGGCGGCGTGACCTTCGAAGCCGCGGCCGGCCACGTCGATCTCGGCGACCCGATCGAGTTTCTCACGCCGCATTGCGATCCGACGATCAACCTCTACGACCGGTATCACTGCGTGCGGGGCGATACGCTCGTCGACATCTGGCCGGTCGACGGCCGGGGCCGCTAGGAGCAGCACGGTGCGCGTCGTTGTCCTCGGAGCGGGCGTCGTCGGGACGGCGACGGCCTATTTCCTGGCGCGGGACGGCCACGAGGTCGAGGTCATCGACCGGCAGCCGGGCGCTGCGCTCGAGACGAGCTTCGGCAATGGCGGCGTGCTTCATGCGAGCGAGGTCGAGCCGTGGTCCGCGCCCGGCATGCCGCTCAAGGTCCTGAAGTGGCTCGGCAACAGCGAGGCACCGCTTCTCGTGCGCTACCGCGCCCTGCCGAAGCTGCTCGGCTGGGGCATGAAATACGTCGCCAATTGCACGCCGGAGCGTTTCGAGCGGAACACGCTCGCCAACCTCGGCCTCGCGCTGCACAGCCTCGCGACGATCAAGGCGATCCGTGCCGAGGTGCCGATCGAATACGACATGCGGGCCAACGGCGCGCTCCGAGTCTTCACGGACCCGGCGCCGTTCGATGCCGCCGCGCGATCGGCGGAGAACCTCGCGCGCCATGGTCTGGTATTCGAGACGCTGGATGCCGCGACGACGGTTCGGCAGGAGCCGGCCTTTGCCGCGTCGGCCGACCGGCTCGCCGGCTCCCTCTACTTCCCGCGCGACGAGATCGGTGACAGCCACAAGTTCACCCGCGGCCTCGCCGCCCATTGCGAGACCCTCGGTGTCCGCTTTCGCTACGGCACGACCGTCACCGGCATCCTCACGGGTGGCAGCCGCGTCGAGGCTGTCGCGACGGACTTCGGCACCATGCATGGCGACGCCTTCGTGGCGGCGCTGGGCAGCTTCACCACGCCGCTGCTCCGGCCGATCGGCGTGCACGTGCCGATTTACCCGGTGAAGGGCGTCAGCATCACCGTGCCGGGCGCGGCATGGCCGGGCCGGGTGCGAACCTGCATCGGCGACGATTCCGGCCTCTACGGCCTCATCCCGCTCGGCGACCGTCTGCGGGTCGCGGGGTCGGCCGAGATCGACGGCTACGACGCCACCCCGAGCCGGGCGCGGTGCGAGGCGATCGTGCGGAAGGTCGTGGCGATGTTTCCGGACTTCGCCGCCTGCTACGACCCGAGCACCGCCCTCTACTGGGGCGGGGTGCGGCCGGTGACGCCGACCGGCACGCCGGTCCTCGACCGCTCGCCCGTGGCCAATCTCTTCGTCGCGGCCGGGCATGGCCATCTCGGCTGGACGCTCGGCTGCGGCTCCGGTCAGGTCATGGCCGATCTGATCGCCGGCCGCTCGCCGGCGGTCGACGTGTCCGGCTTCCGCTATGCGCGCCAATGAGGATCTGAGAATGCCGTCCAGGAAGATCTGCTACGGGAGCGAACCCGGCTTTCCGATATCGATGGCGGTGCGGGCCGGCGACTTCGTCTTCACCTCGGCCCAGGGCGACCACGGCTTCGATCCGGCGAAGGTCGTCTACGACGGGAACGGCCTCGTCGTCAGCGACGGCAACGACCTGCCGCCGCGGACGGTAGCCGACGAGACACGACGTACGCTCCGGCTGATCGAGGCGTCGCTGAAGGAAGCCGGCTGCACCCTCGAGGACGTCGTCGACGTCTCCGTGTGGCTCCGCGACCCGCGCGACTTCCACGAAATGAACGCCGCCTACGCCGAGTTTTTTCGCGAGAACTGCCCGACGCGATCGATCTTCCGCATCGACTTCATGTTCGACTGCCGTGTCGAGATCAAGGTGACGGCATATAAGCCGCTGGAATGATCAGGGAGTGGATTTCCGACGTTCTTTGTGGGGCCGGGCGTGCTGCGCCGTTGGTCGTGTCGTCCAGCGGCCTGGGCTGCCAACGGACAGCGGAGACCGGCTGCCCCCTGCGAAGCGGAACCCAGGCGGGAGACCGGAGGCGAAGGCGACGGTCCGCGGCCATTGCATCGTCAGGCGCGCGCCGCCGCGCTGAAACCGTATCGGGGCGTGGATCAGAGTTCACCACGGTTGACCAGCTTATAGTGGAGGTAGGTATCGAGACCCTGCCGGCCGCCCTCGTAGCCGTAGCCGCTCTCCTTGACGCCGCAGAACGCCGTGTACTCAGTCACGGTGGCGGCCGTGTTGATGAGCACGCCGCCCACGGCCAGGGCCCTCGCCATGCGATCGGCCGTCGCATTCGACCCGGTGAACACGTAGGCGGCGAGGCCGAAGGGCAGTTCATTGGCGCGCGTCAGAACCTCCTCCTCGTCCGTGAACTCGACGATGGGCGCAATCGGGCCGAAATATTCCTCACGCATCAGCGCGGCATCCTCCGGCACGTCGACCATGACGGTCGGGGCGTAGAACAGCCCGGCACCGGGGAGGCGCTGCGCCCCGCGGAGGACGCGCGCGCCGCGTGATCGTGCATCATCGACGAAGCGCTCGACGGCGGCGACCCGGCGACCATGGGCGAGCGGACCCATTGTCGTTGAGGGGTCAAGGCCGTTCCCGACGGTCAACCGGTCGACACCGGCCACGAAAGCCGCCACGAACCGGTCATGCACATCGGCATGGACGAAGAAGCGGCTCGGCGAAGTGCAGATCTGGCCGGCGTTGTTGAACTTGGCGGCGACCAACAGTTCCGCGGCGCCCTCGACATCGGCATCGGCGAACACCAGCACGGGACAATGCCCGCCGAGTTCGAGACTGCACGGCTTGACCCCGCCCGCGGCGAGACGGGCCAGTTCCTTGCCGACCGGGATCGAGCCGGTCAGCGATACCTTTCGCACCTCCGGCGCTGCGATCAGCCGCTCGGCGATCTCCGCCGGCCGCCCGAAGAGCAGGTTGACCGCCCCGGCCGGCAGGCCGGCATCGTAAAGCGCCTCGACCAATGCCATCGCCGATGCCGGCGACTCCTCCGCCGCCTTCAGCACCACGGTGCACCCGGCAGCCAGCGCCATTGCGAGCTTCCGCCCGGCGAGGACGGCCGGGAAGTTCCAGGCGGTGAAAGCGGCGACGACGCCGAGCGGCTCCGGGATCAGTTCCTGGCGCACGCCGTCCGCACGCGGCATGTAGGTGCGGCCGTAGAGCCGGGCCGTCTCCTCGCCGAACCAGTCGAACAGCTCGGCCACGCGAACCACCTCGGCCCGCGCCTGCGCAATCGGCTTGCCCTGCTCCAGGGTCAGCCGGCGCGAAATGTCGTCCGAGCGCTCGCGGAACAGCGCGGCCGCACGGTGGAGCACGTCACGGCGCTCGCCGTGCAGGCTATTGCACCAGCCGGCGGAGGCTTCGGCCGCCGCCGCAACCGCACGGTCCACGTGGTCCGCGGTCGCCACCGGCAGGCGACCGAGCTCGGCTCCTGTCGCGGGGTTGATCACCGCCAGCGTCTCGGCCGTATCGCTTTCCCATCGCCCTCCGATCGAGAGCGCCAGCGCTCGATAGCCGTTCATGCCGCGATGCCGCCAGCCATGGCCGCGGTCTCGGCCAGGGCCGCATCGAAGCGGTCGAACATCTCGTCGATCTCCGCCGCCGTGATGATCAGCGGCGGACAGAAAGCGATCGTGTCGCCGATCGAGCGGATGATGAGACCATGCCGCTCGGCTGCCTGGAAGCAGAAGGACCCTACCCCCGCCGACGTCGGAAACGGCCGTTTCGTCCCCTTGTCGGCCACCATCTCGATGCCGCCGAGCAGGCCCACATGGCGGACGTCCCCCACCAGCGGATGCGCGCGATAGGATTCGAGGCGCTCGGCGAAATGCGGCGCGACGCTCGCGACATGCCCCAGGATGTCGCGCTCGCGCATGATCTCGAGGGTGCGGAGCGCCACGGCGGCGGCGAGCGGGTGGCCGAAATAGGTATAGCCGTGGGCGAGCACCGGATGCTTGCGGCTCCCTTCGACCAGAGGCTGCCACACCCGCGGCCCGATCATCGCCGCCGACATCGGCACGTAGGAAGCGGTCAGCGCCTTGGCGACCGTGACGATATCCGGCTTCAGGTCGTAGGTTTCGCTGGCGAACATCACGCCGGTGCGGCCGAACCCGCAAATGACCTCGTCGGCCACGAACAGGATGTCGTTCTCGGCGAGCAAGCGCTGCACCTTCGCGAAGTAGCCGCGCGGGGGCGTCACCACCCCGCCGCCGGCGATGACCGGATCGGCGAAGAAGGCGGCGATCGTGTCGGCGCCCTCGCGCTCGATCAATGCCGCGAGATCGGCGAGGCAGCGATCGGAGAACTGCTCCTCGGATTCGCCCGGCAGCCCTTCACGGTAGAAATCGGGGCACATGGTCTTGAGGAAGCGGTCGATCGGCAGGTCGAAATCCGCATGGTTGAGCGGCAACCCGGTCATGCTCGCCGTTGCGATGGTGACGCCGTGATAGCTGCGGTGCCGCGAGACGATCTTCTTCTTCTCGGGCCTGCCGCGGATGTTGTTGGCGTACCAGATCAGCTTGATCGCGGTGTCGTTGATCTCCGAGCCTGAGTTGGCGAAGAAGATCCGCGCGTCGGCAACCGGCGAGATCCGGGTGAGCTGCTCGGCGAGATCGATCATCGGTTCCGTCGATTTGGAGTGGAACCCGTGATAGAATGGCAGGCGCATCATCTGTTCCTGCGCCGCTGCCGCCAGCTCCTTCTCGCTGAAGCCGAGCGATGCGCTCCACAGCCCGGCCAGCCCCTCGATATATTCCTTGCCGTGAATGTCGAAGACGCGGATGCCCTCGCCGCGGGCCATCACCAGCGGCCCGGCGGCTTCGTGCGCGACGAGGTTCGTATAGGGGTGGATGAGGACCTGACGGTCACGGAGTTCTGCGGAATTGGGGAGAACGGACAAAGCGATGACCCGTCGAGCTGGATGGCCGATGCGATCCGCGCCGGCGCCGGGTATGCAGGCTACGTCCGGGACAGGGCGGGAGCGAATATCAAAAGCGTGGAGGGCCCCGATCGGAGGTTATGCCCTCATGCGACCAGGCTGAGCGGCACGCGCGCCTCCACGTCGGCGATGCACTTGCGGATCACCGCATGGAGGATGCCGGCGAACTCGCTCACGGCGACCGAACGGACGAGGTGCTCGGAACAGACCAGGGCGAACGAGAAGCGGACCGCGGGGAAGAACGGCCGGGCGACCAGCCCGCGGGCGAGGAACACCCCCGCGCTCAGGGGATCGGCGATGCCGATGCCGAGGCCACGATCGACCAGGTTGCAGATCGCCTGGCCTGAGGACGCCTCGATGGTGACGGCGAGGTCCAGTTCGTGGGCGCTGAGCGCCTGTCGAAGCCCGGTTCCCGTCGGCAGGCTCTCGCCCGCCGCGATTACCGTCTCCTCGGTCAGGTCTTCCGGGGTCACCCGTTCCCGCTGGGCGAGCGGATGCCCGGCGGGCATCACGCAGACGCAATGGCTGTCGTAGCGCCTCTCGATGACCACGCCGGGATAATCGGCGACGCGGGCCACCACCCCCAGGTGCGCCTGCATGCTGGAGACGAGCTCCAGGACTTTGTCCGAGTCCCGTATCTCCAGGGAGACCGGCAGGTCGGGAAACCGGCCCTTCATCTGCGCCACAGCGTCCGGCACGACCGCCAGCGACGCCGCCGGCGAGGCGGCGATCCGCAGTCGCTCGCGCTTCAGCATCGCGATCTCGCGTGCCGCGTTCTCCAGCGATTGGATGCCGGCGAAGGAGCGCTGGACATGCTCGTAGAAGCTGAGCCCCTCGGGCGTCGGCACCAGGCGCCCCGGGCGACGCTCGAAGAGCTTGAAGCCGATCGCGCGCTCGAGGTCCTTGATCAGTCGGCTGACCCCGGGCTGCGAAACGTGGAGGTAGTTCGCCCCCTCGGTGATGCTGCCGGTCAGCATGACCGCCCGGTACGCTTCCAGCTGGTTGAACTTCATCGATCCACCTCGCTGCCGCCCTGAAAGTAGGACGTTGCAGAGACGTGGGTCAACGTTAGCAAGAGCCGGGCCAGAACGCACCCGTATCACGGGAGTCACCGCGCCGGCGCTACGGCGAGACGCCGTAGTCGGACGCCGCCGCGGCCGGCGTGACATATCCGTCGGCAATGTCGTCGGCGATCGCCTGCGGGTCCCGTTCGGCAGGCTCCCCGTAGCCCCCGCCGCCGGCCGACTGGCACAGGATCAGGTCGCCGTGCGAGAGCGGCAATGCATTGCATTTGAGCAGCGCCCGCTCACGTTCGGTGCCTGGGTTGAGGACCACGCGCGGCGGCGCACCGTCGCGGCCGCCGAACAGGCCCCAGGCGGTGGTGACCGATCGCTCCCACCACAGGCCGAGGACGGCCTCGTCGGCCAGCACCTCGTACTCGCGGATGATCCCGCAGCCGCCGCGCCACTTTCCGGCGCCGCCGGAATCGGGCCGGAACCGGTATTGCCGCACGCGGAGCGGATAGCGGGTTTCCGCCACCTCGATCGGGATGTCCTTCATCCCGCCGTTGACCTTGTTGATCAGGCCGTCGACGCCGTCGCGGCCGAGCGAACCGCCCCAGCCTCCGACGTGGCACTCGAAGTCGATGAAGCGCTTGCCGCTGCGCGGATCGCGGCCGGCGATGATCACCGGATTGGAGTCGCCGTAGTCGGCGCCGGCGGCGATGTCCGGAATCGCCTCGGCGAGAGCTCGCGCGAGCAGATCGATCTGCAGGCCGAGCGAGCTGAAGTACCAGCTCGCCGCCGCCGGCTCCTCGCAGGCGAGGAACGTGCCCGGCTTCGTCTTGACGCTGAGGGGACGGAACGAGCCGCCGTTCACCGGCGCATGCGAGGCGAAGAGGTACTTGAAGCCGACGCGGCAAGCCGAGATCGTCTGGGCGGCGCCGCTGTTCACGCAGCCGGGGACCTGGTCGGCGGCGTCGGTGAGGTCGACCTCGATATCGCTGCCGGCGACGGTCACCTTCATGCGGACATGGAAGGGGCCGTTGCCGACCCCGTCGCTGTCGACGAAGCCGCTCGCCTCGTAGACGCCGTCCGGGATCGCCGCCACCGCCGCCCGTTCGAGCGCTTCGGTCTGGTCGAAGATCAGCTCCGCCGCCGCAGCGACGGTTCCGGCGCTGAATTTCTCCAGGATGTCGACCACCCGCGCGGTGCCGATATTGGCCGCAGCGATCTGCGCCTGAAGATCGCCGACCAGACTTTTCGGCATGCGGGTATTGGCGGCCATCATGTCGACCACGTCGCGATTGAGCTCGCCGCCGATCATCACGCGGGTCGGCGGAATCCGCAGACCCTCCTGGAAGATTTCGGTCGTATCGAACGAGCCGCCGGCGTCCTTGCCACCGATCTCGAGCCAGTGGGCGCGCGATACCGCGAAGCCGAACAGCTCGCCCTTGAAGAAGATCGGCGCGTAGATCGATACGTCGTTGAGGTGCGTGCCGACGACGTAAGTGTCGTTGAGGGCCCACATGTCGCCGGGCTTCCACACCTCCGGTCCGAACTTCTCCTCGGTGTAGCGCGAGCAGATCTCGAGATTGCCGAGGAAGATCGGCAGGCCCGACGACTGTCCGAGGATGCGATGGTTGCGGTCGAGGATCGCCACCGCGCAGTCCTTCATTTCATAGATGATCGGAGTGAACGCCGAGCGGATGAGCATGGCGTTCATGTCCTCGGCAGCGGCGATGAGGCCGTTCCTGATGATCTCGACGGTGATCGGATTCATGGGATTCCCGTTCCTCAGGCCGGAAGTGTCATGCGCAGCAGCCCGCGCGTCTCGACGGCGACTTCCGCCCCGGGCGGCACGACCGTGGTCGCAGTGCCGTTGTCGATGATCGCCGGACCGGCGAGGCGGTGGCCGGGCCGAAGGCTCGCGCCGTCATACACGCGCGTGCGGAGCCAGGTGCCCGCGAACGATACCTCCCGTTCGCCGAAAGGCGGCTCGCCCTCTGCCGTTTCCGGCGCATCGGCACGGACCGGCGCGACGTCGCCGCTCGCCACCAGTCGCAGCGTCACGACTTCGACGGGCGTGCCGCGATGGGCATGGCCGTAGCGCTGCCGGTAGGCGGCATGGAACGCCTCGCCGATCGCCGCCGCGTCGTCGAGCGGAAGCCCCGTCACGTCGACGGTGAGCGTGTATTCTTGGCCGTCGTAGCGGAGATCGAGAAGCCGCTGGAAATTCATGGCGTCGCCCCAGTCGCCCTCTTCCCGGGCATGGCCGACCGCCTCCGCCTCGAGGCCCGCATAGGCGTTCACCAGCGCGGCACCGTCGAAGTCCGAAAGGTCCGCATACCAGGATTGGGCGATGTCGTGACGGAGCGGCGCGTGCAGCATCCCCCAGGCCGAGAACACGCCGGACATCGGCGGCACGATCACCTCTCGAATTTCGAGCGCCTCCGCAAGGAACGCGGCATGCATCGGCCCTGCGCCACCGAACGCGACGATCGAGAAGTCGCGGGGCTCGATGCCCTGCTCGACGGTGATGCGGCGGATCGCTTCCGCCATCTTGGCATTCGAGATGTCGATGATGCCTTCCGCCAGCGCCGTCACCTCCATCCCGATTCGCCCGGCGAGGCCAGCGAGGGCCGCCTCGGCCTTGGCGCGGTCGATGACCAGGCCGCCACCGCCGACCGTCGGGGGAAGAAAGCGGTTGAGATAGACCTGCGCGTCGGTCACCGTCGGCTCGATGCCGCCGCGACCATAGGCGGCCGGCCCCGGCCGGGCGCCGGCGCTCTTCGGCCCGACACGGAGTCCGCCGGCCTCGACATAGGCGAGCGAGCCGCCGCCGGCGCCGATCGAGTAGATGTCGACGAGCGGCATGATGACGTCCATGCCGCTCAGCGTCGTCTGGTTGGACGTGCGCGGCAGGCCGTCGATGACAAGACTGACGTCGAAGCTGGTCCCGCCGACATCGGCGCAGATGAGCCGCGGATTGCCGATCGCCCCGACCAGCGCGGCGGCTCCGGTGGTGCCGCCGACCGGGCCCGAGAACAGGGTCTGGATCGGCTGGCGGATGGCCTGGGCGACGCTCATCACGCCACCGCTCGAGCGCGTCACCTGCAGTGGCGGCACAAGCCCGCGGACGGCAAGGCGCTCCTGGATCGACGCGAGATACTGCCGCACGATCCGGCTGATATAGGCGTCCGCGAGAGTCGATGCGGTGCGCTCGGCCTCGCGCCACTCGCGGGCCACCTCGTGCGACAGCGACAGCGAGACGTCCGGCAACAGCTCCTGGAGCATCCGCCCCACCGCGATCTCGTGCGCCGGATTGGCATAGCTGAACAGAAGGCAGACGGCGATCGATCCGATGCCCTCGGCCCGGGCATAGGCGGCCGCGGCCTCGACGTCGGCGCGGCTCACCGGCTCGACCTCGGCGCCCGACCAGTCCAGCCGGCCGCCGACCTCCATCGCGTCGCGTCGACGGATGAGCGGCTCGGGCCGGCGATAGCGGTTGTTGTACATCTCCTCGCGCGGCCGTGAGCCACGCATGATGAAGTAGCTGTCGCGCACGCCGCGGGTGGTCAGCAGCAGCACCCGGTCCCCGCTCCGCGACAGCAGGGCGTTGAGGCCCTGGGTGGTGCCGTGCACGGCGAACTCGACCTCGGAGAGGTCCGGCAGAAGCTGGTCGAACGCCGCGATGATCCCATCCGCGAGACTGCCCGGCGTCGTGAGCGCCTTGGCCGGCCGATAGGCGCCGGTGCGGCGGTCCTGGACGACGACGTCGGTGAACGTGCCACCGATGTCGGCCGAGATACGATAGCGCCCCGGAGCCGGCCCGCCCCCGGCATTCGCGTCTGCCATTCTGCGTGTCCCTGACTGCTATTGCTTCCCGCCGCTCATCGAGTTGGCGATGACGGCGAGGATGATGATCGAACCGGTGACCATGTCGCGGAGGTACGGTTCGAGGTTCATGATGTTGAAGGCGTTGTTGATGATGGCGAGCAGGAACACGCCAAGGATCGATCGCCAGATCGCGCCGGAGCCGCCGCTGATCGCGGTGCCGCCGAGGACCACCGCGGCAATCGCCGACAACTCGAGGCCGGAGCCGCTGTTGGGGATTCCGGTCGCGACCTTGGAAGCGGCGATGATGCCGGCCAGTCCGGCCGCGAACCCCGAGATGACGAAGGTCGCACCCTTGATCACGCCGGTCCGGATCCCGGACAGCCGTGCCGCCTCCTCGTTGCCGCCGACGGCGAAGACGTAGCGACCGAACTGCGTCCGATGGAGGACCAGCGCCGAGACGATGGCGAAGGCGATGAAGATCATCCCGCCGTAGGTGATGCCGCCGAGATTGCCGCGCCCGAGTCTGGGGAAGAGCGCGTCGGTGACGGCGATCAGGAATCCGCCGGACAAGGCGACGCCGATGCCGCGGATGACGATGCTCGAAGCCAGGGTCGTGAGGAATGAATTCAGCCGGAGCCGCGCGATCAGCACGCCGTTGATCGCCCCGAGGATCGGGCCTGCGGCGACGCCGGCCAGCAGTCCGACTACCGGCCCGGCCTGGTTCGCGACGAGCGCCGCGACGATGCCCGCCACCGCGAAGATCGCGGCAACCGAAAGGTCGAAGCCGCCGGCGATGATCACGAAGGTCATGCCGCAGGTGATGATGCCGATGCCCGCGTTCTGGTCGAGGAGATTGCGGAAGTTGCGCGTCGTGAGGAAGGCCGGTTCGACCAGCGCGATGATCGCCGTCGCCACCACCACCAGGATGACGATCGAGTAGGAGCGCAGCAGGGATCGCGATGCCTTGGGCCGGACAGTGGTCGCCGGCGCCGGCGGGGGCTCAGTGTCGGCCAACCGCCGCCTCCGTGATTGCATCGGCGGTAGCGCCGACCGCGAGGCTGGCCCGCAGGATCGCTTCGAACGTCATCGATTCCTGGGCGAAGGTGGCGACGATCCGTCCCTGCCGCATCACGTGCGCGCGATGGCAGAGGCCGATGATCTCCTCGATCTCGGACGAGACGATCAGGATAGCGACGCCGTCTGCGGCGAGCCGGGCCACGACCGAATAGATCTCGACCTTGGCCCCGATATCGACGCCTCGGGTCGGCTCGTCGAGGATGAGAACCGCCGGGCGGCTCTCGATCCACTTCGCGAAGAGGACCTTCTGCTGATTGCCGCCGGAGAGCTGGCTGACCACGTCGTCCATCGAGCCGCACTTGACGTTGAGGCGGCCGATCGCCGTGGCCGTCTTCGCGCGCTCCGGCCCGCGGGCGATCCAGCCTAGCGCCCTGTCCGCGGCGAAGTTGACCAGGGCGATGTTCTCGACGATCGAGCGCGACATCAGGAGGCCCTGGTCGCGTCGGCTCTCGGGCACCATGGCGATGCCGGCATCGATCGCATCGGCGGGGTGGCGCAGGTCGAGGGTACGGCCATCGACGCTCACCGAGCCGGAGTCGACCCGCTCGGCGCCGAGAATAGCGCGGACGACCTCGGTACGGCCACTGCCCACCAGGCCCGCCAGACCGACGATCTCGCCCGGGAAAACCTCGAGGCCGACATCGAGGAAGTCCGGCTTCCGCGTCAGTCCGACCACGCGCAACCGCGGCGCCTGCCGCGCCGGATCGACCTTCGCGGGGAAGATCCGCGCCAGTTCGCGGCCGAGCATCGCCTCGGCAATGCTGTGCTGCGTTTCCGCTGCCGTCGGCCCGGTGCGCACATGGCGGCCGTTGCGGAGGACCGAGATCGAGTCGCAGACCTCGAGCACGTGCTCCAGGAAGTGCGAGACGTAGACGAAGGTGGTGCCCTCCTCGGCCTGCAGCCGGCGGATCGCACGATGCAGGCGCTCGACCTCGCGCGGCGTAAGCGAGGAGGTCGGCTCGTCGAGGACGATCAGGCGGGAGCCGCGGCCCACGGCCTTGAGGATCTCCACTTCCTGCCGCTCGGCGATGCTGAGGTCGGCAACCTGGCGGCGGCCGTCGACCTCGAACTCGTGGGCGCGCGCGAGGTCGGCAAAGGCGGCCTGCAATGCCTTCTCGTCCAGCAGGCCAAGGCGACCGTGCGGCTCCCGTCCGAGGAAGACATTCTGCGCCACGTTGAGTGCCGGAACCAATGCCAGCTCCTGCTGCACGATCGTGATGCCACGCTCGAGCGCGGCATGCGGCACCATGAAGGCGACCTCCGACCCGTCGATCAGGAGTCGGCCGGCGCTCGGGCGAACGATGCCTGCGACGATCTTTCCGAGCGTGGACTTGCCGGCGCCGTTCTCGCCGACCAGGCCGTGGACCGCGCCGCTTTCGATGACCAGGCTGACACCCCGGAGCGCATGAGTTCCGGCATAGGACTTGTCTATGCGGTCGACCTCAACGCGCATCGTTCCTCCGCGACCTCCCGCGGGCGGAAACGGCGAGGCGCGCGACGGCCGGACGTGTTCCGGATGACGCGCGCGCCGCCTCGTGCATTCCTAGCCGTCCCACTTCGCGGACCAGTCGGGCACCTTGTCGAGCAGCGGCTTGGTGGCGACCGCCGCCCCGACCGGCGACCGGGTCTCGAGGTCGATGATCTCCTCGTAGGGCTCGCCCCTGATCGCAGCGATGAGGTTGAGGCCGCCCCAGTAGCCCTCCTCCCATGGCAGCTCCACATAGGTGCCGTACCAGCGGCCATCGCGGATACCGGCGAGGGCCGTCGCCGTGGCGCCCAGGCCGATCATCCGCACGCCATCGTCGCCGCCGAGTTCGACCCCCGCGCCGACGAGTGCCACTTCGGCGCCGGCGATCGCCTGATCCGCAAACGACGTGATGACGTCGATGTCCGGGGTCGACTGCAGGATGTCCTGGGTCGCCTGGAGGCCCTGCTCACGCGCCCACCAGGTATCGACGGTCGCAACCGTCTCGATCTTCGGATGGTCCTTCATGACCGCCTCGTAGGCGGCGATCTTGGGCACGTCCTGCGCCGCGGAGCGACTGCCGACGAGCAGGCCGACCTTGCACGGGTCGCGGTCCCCGCAGGCCTCGACGGTCGCCTCGGCAAGGCGCGCCCCGATGCTTGCGACGTTATAGCCGACGAACGTCGTCATGCCCTCGACCTGGAACCTGTCGGTGATCGTCGCATCCGGGCCGAGCGCGTATTCGAGCGAGCCGACCTTGACGCCGGCAGCGATCGCCTCCTCGACGGCGGGAACGATCGAGGCATAGCCCATGGCCATCACCAGCATGCCGTCGAAACGGCCGGTAGCCACCGCATCCTGAACCTGATTGTACTGCTTCTGCGCATCGAAGCCGCCGTCGAAGAACTCGACCTCGACATCGCCTTTCTCGGCGGCCGCCTGCTTCAGCCCCTCGTAAGCGGCCATGGAATAGGCATTGTCGGCACTGAATCCGAACAATGCGATCCGGATCGGATCCTCGGCAGCGGCCGCGCCATACGTGGCTCCGGC
This sequence comes from Hyphomicrobiales bacterium, assembly GCA_044506555.1. GTDB lineage: Bacteria > Pseudomonadota > Alphaproteobacteria > Rhizobiales > Kaistiaceae > Bauldia. The sequence goes on from JBIQKL010000047.1 coordinate 25,696, forward strand.
AATCAGGGCGCTCGCCGCGCATGCGGTCGCGAAGGTCAGTTTCATGGAAAAGATCTCCTGCGGCTCGATCGAACGATGAAACCGCGCTCGGCCGGGCTGCTGCAAATACCATAACAGGCGAGGAGTCGGACAAATTGGTATGAGCGGCGGAGACGGCAATTGGGGAAGTATCCTCCGGCGACGCTTCGGCGCGCCTGTCGGGTTCCGAAAACAAGAAAAGAATGCGTATCGGGATAGATGTGGGCGGCACCTTCACGGACTTCGTCCTCCTGGATGAATCGTCGGGTGCCGTCCACCATCACAAGACTCCGTCCTCGCCGTCCGATCCGTCCGCCTCGATTGAACGTGGTCTGCGCGACGCCTGCGAGCGCTTCGGCATAGACGTCGCGAGCGTCGGGTTCGTCGGCCACGGGACGACGGTCGGCACCAACATGGTGATCGAGCGGCGGGGCGCGCGGACCGGGGTCATCACCACCAGGGGCTTCCGCGACGTGCTTGAGATCGGCCGCCAGAGCCGGCCCGCGGTATACGACTACACCGTCGTCAAGCCCGAGCCGCTCGCCTCACGCCAGGTCCGGATCGAGGTCGACGAACGGATCGATGCCGACGGCGCGGTGGTCACCGCCCTCGATCCGGGCGACGTCGAGCGTGCGGCACGCCGTCTCCTCGACGAACGCGTCGAGGCGATCGCCGTCTGCTTCCTGCACAGCTACCGGAGCCCGGAACACGAGGTGCTTGCCGGCGATATCGCGGCACGGGTGGCTCCCCTGGCCTATCTCAGCCTCTCGAGCGACGTGCTCCCCGAGTTCCGCGAGTTCGAGCGGTTCTCGACGACGGTGATGAATGCCTATATCGGCCCGCGCATGCAGACCTATCTCGACCGGCTGGTCGAGCGCATCGCCGACCTCGGCATCGCCGCCGCGCCCTACACCACCCATTCCAACGGCGGGCTGATGTCGGCCGCCACGGTCCGGCGCTACCCGGTGCGGACATGCCTGTCGGGCCCTGCCGCCGGAGTGATCGGCAGCGCCGGCCTGACCCGCGCCGCGGGCTATCCCAACGCGGTCACGTTCGACGTCGGCGGCACCAGCACCGACGTTTCCCTGATCGTCGACGGGCGGCCGCGCTTCACCACCAGCCGCCACGTGGCGGACCACCCGGTGCGCACGCCGATGATCGACATCCACGTCATCGGCGCCGGCGGCGGATCGCTGGCCCGGGTCGACGACGCCGGCGCGCTGCGGGTTGGCCCCGAGAGCGCCGGGGCGGTGCCGGGGCCCGTCGCCTACATGCGCGGCGGCACCGAGGCGACCCTGACCGACGCTAACATGACCCTCGGCCGGCTCAACCCCGCGGCGCTCCTTGCCGGCGGGATGCCGGTCGACCAGCCCGGTGCGCGGCGCGCCGTCGCCGAGCAGGTTGCGGCTCCGCTCGGCATGGCAGTCGATGCCGCCGCCTACGGGATCCTGCGCATCGCGACCTCGAACATGGCGCGCGCCATCCGCGCGGTCTCCACGCAACGCGGCTTCGACCTCGGCGACTTCATGCTCTTCGCCTATGGCGGCGCAGGGCCGCTTCACGCCATCGAGGTCGCCGCCGAGTGCGGGATGGCCGGCGTGGTCATCCCCGAGGGGCCTGGCACGCTCTGCGCGCGCGGCATTCTCATGTCCGACGTGAGCCTCGACTTCGTGCGCAGCGAGCTTGCGACGCTCGACCCCGTCGGCTGGGAGCGGATCGGCACCCTCCTGTCGGAGCTGCGGGTACAGGCCGACGATTGGCTCTCGGAGGAGAGGGTCGCACCCGCCGACCGCGGGTTCATCGAGGCGATCGACGCGCGCTATGACGGCCAGAACCATGAGGTGCAGGTCGAGTTGCCGGACGGGGTCTCGACGATCGCGGATTTCCGCAGCCGTTTCGCCGCCGTGCACCGTGCGGAATACGGATACGAGCTCGACGGCCGGCTCATCGAGATCGTCAACCTCCGGGTCCGTGCCGTCGGCCATACCGCGAAACCGCAACCGACGATTGCCACCTCCGCCGGGGACGTCGGCGATGCCGTGATCGGAAGCCGCCAGGTCTATTTCGACAAGGCGCGCGGCTGGTGCGAGGCCAGTGTCTACGACCGGGCGCGGCTCCCGGTGGGCAGCAAGGTCGCCGGACCGGCGGTCATCGAGGAGATGAGCTCGACCAGCATCGTCTTTCCGGACCAGACGGCGCGGATCGACGCGGCCGGCAACCTCGTCATCCGTTTCGGAGAAAGAGATTGAGCGTCACCCCGGAACGCATCCCGGACGCTCCGACCCGGCTCGCCGATCCGGTCGAGATGGAGGTGTTCAGCAACCGGCTGATGTCGATCGTCGAGGGCATGCTGAACATCCTGGTGCGGTCGTCCTTTTCGACCAACATCAAGGAGCGCCGCGACTGCTCGGTCGGCCTCTTCGATGCCGAGGGCCGCGTGCTCGCCCAGACCGAGCACACGCCGCTCCATCTGGGCTCGACGCTCGGTGCGGTACAGACCGTTCTGGACCGCATCCCGCGCGACCAAATCCGCCCCGGCGACGCGTTCATCTGCAATGACCCCTACCTGGCGGGCGGCACTCACCTGCCGGACATCACCATCGTGTCGCCGGTCTTCGCCGGCGGCGAGCTCGCGCTGTTCGTGGCCAACATCGCCCATCACGCCGACGTCGGCGGCCTGGTGCCGGGTTCGATCGCCGGCAGCGCCACCTCCGTGTTCCAGGAGGGCATTCGTATTCCGCTGGTGCGGATCTGCGATGCCGGGCGGCTCGACACCGACCTCCTCGACGTCATCGTCACCAACACCCGCGATCCAGGCGAGCGCCGGCTCGACCTCGGCGTGCAGGTCGCGACCAACGAGCGCGGCGTCGAGATGGCCAAGGCTCTGGCAGAGCGCATGGGCATCGCGCGGCTGCGCTCGGCGACCGCCGATCTCCTCGCCTATACCGAGCGGCGTCTCGCCATGCGTATCGCGGCCCTCGCCCCGATAGAGGGCCGGTTCAGCGCGCTTCTCGACGACGATGGTCTCGGCGGCGATCCGGTGACGATCAGCGCCGCCGTACGAGTGGTCGCCGGCCGGCTCGTCGTCGATTTCACCGGCACCGGCGGCGAAGCCCGCGGCGCGATGAACGTGCCGACCAGCGCGCTCCGCGCCACCGTCTCCTATGTCGTCAAGATGATGCTCGACCCCGGCCTGATGGCCAACCAGGGGGCGCTCGCCCCCCTCGAGGTGATCGCGCCCGAGGGCACCATCGTCAATCCCAGGCATCCTGCGGCGGTCGGCGCTCGCAGCATCACCGCCAACAAGATTGCGCGTGCGGTTATCGGCGCCCTGACCGAGATGCTCCCCCCCGACCGCGGCATCGCCGCCGGGCAGGACATCGTCCCCGGCATCGTTTTCGCCGGCCATCGCCGCCGCGGCGACCCCTACGTCTATCTCGAGACGGTCGGCGGGGGTTCCGGCGCCACGGCGAGCGTCGACGGCATGGACGGGGTCCAGGTCCACGTCACCAACACGTCCAACCTGCCCGCCGAGGCGCTCGAGACGGAGTACCGCCTGCGGGTCGACGCCTACGAACTGGTCGACGACTCGGCCGGCGCCGGGACCTTTCGCGGCGGCCTCGGCATCGCGCGGCAAATCCGGGCGCTCGAGGACGGGGTCGTGTTCTCGGCGCGCTCGGACGGCCACGTCAACCGCGCCCCCGGACTTCGCGGCGGGCTGCCGGGCCGCCGTGCAAGGCTGGTCCTCAATCCCGGCCGGCCCGACGAGCGGGAGCTGGACTCGAAGACTTCCAACCTCCTGATGCGCAACGGCGACGCCGTGCGCCTGGAGACGCCCGGCGGTGGCGGGCTGGGGGAGCCGGGCCGCCGTGCCGATGCTGCGATCCTCGCCGATCTTCTGGGCGGCAAGACGAGCCGGGCCGCAGCCGATGCGGCTTACGGAGCCGACCGCGTCGCCCGCCTGCTCGGCGACGTCTGAACCTTACCCACGAGCCGCATAGTGAAGGCGCCTGCCCTCCCTTCGACAGTGCCCCGGACCGGCAAGGTTTTCGACGCGATCGTCGTCGGCGGGGGGCTGGTCGGAACCGCGATCGCCCTCGGGCTCCAGTCCCGCGGTCTCGATACGGTGCTCCTCGACGAGGGCGACGTCGCGTTCCGCGCCGCGCGCGGCAATTTCGGCCTGGTCTGGGTCCAGTCCAAGGGTCACACATACCGCCCCTATGCCCGCCTGTCGCGGCGGGCTGCCGGCGAATGGCCGGCGCTCGCGCGCGACCTCGCCGACCGCACCGGCATCGACGTGGGTCTCGAGAGCGCCGGCGGCTTCTACCTCTGCCTGAGCGAGGCCGAATTCGCGGCGCGGGCGAGGCTCATGGAACGCCAGTTCGAGGCCGACCTGCCGGTTCCCGACGCCTACGAGATGATGGATCGGCGCACGCTCCGCGACCACCTGCCGGATATCGGCGAGGCCGTGGTCGGGGCCTGCTTCTGCCGGCTCGACGGTGCCGCCAATCCGCTCGCCCTTTTCCATGCGCTGCATGCGGCATACCATCGGGCGGGCGGCACGCTGCGGAGCGGCATGCCGGCGCGCCGCGTCACGCCTGCGGCGGAGGGCGGTTCGGTCGACACCGACGGCGGACGATACTCGGCACCCCGTATCGTCCTGGCGGCCGGCCTGGCCAACGCCGACCTCGGCGCCGACATAGGCCTGCAGATGCCTGTCCGACCGGTACGGGGACAGATCCTGGTCACCCAAAAGCTGCCGGCCCGGCTCCGCTATCCCACTCACACCATCCGCCAGATGCCCGAGGGCGGCATCATTCTCGGCGACTCGCGCGAGGACGTCGGACTGGATGACGGCACCCGGCCGGAGGTGATGTCCGCCATCGCCGGCCGCGCCATCGCCAGCTTCCCCTTCCTCGAGCATGTCCACCTCCTTAGGGCGTGGGGCGGACTGCGCACCATGACGCCCGACGGCGTACCGCTCTACCGGCAGTCGCGAGCGCATTCCGGGCTGTTCGGTGTCAACGTCCACAGCGGCGTCACCCTCGCTCCGATCCATGCCGGTGCGCTCGCCGCCGCGATCGTCGATGGCCACGTGGCCGAGGCGTTTCCCGAGTTCGCGGAGCTCCGGCCGTGACCTTCGCGCCGCTCCGCGACCTCCCCGACACGCTCGTGGAGATCACGGTCAACGGCCGCCCGGTTGCGGCACGCGCCGGTATTCCGCTCGCGCTCGCGTTGCTCGAGGGGGGACTCGAGGCGTTCAACCGCTCGCCCGTCGACGGTACGGCGCGACGCCCATACTGCCTGATGGGCGCCTGCCTCGAATGCCGTGTGGTGGTGAACGGATGCCGCGACGTGATTTCCTGCCTCCGGCCGGTTGAGGCCGGCTTGGCCGTCGAGACTCAAGACGCCGATGCCGGACGCTCCTGACCTGCTCGTCGTCGGCGCCGGGCCGGCCGGCATGGCGGCCGCCGTGGAGGCGGCCGAGCGCGGCCTCTCGGTCCTGGTCGTGGACG
>JBIQKL010000048.1:0-13793 GCA_044506555.1 Hyphomicrobiales bacterium
GGCGTGCCCTGCTCGGAATAGCAGGATGCGACGGCAGCGCCGGTCACGGACGCGACGAGTCCGGCGATGCGCTGCATCTCGGCATGCGGCCGGGCAGCGAAGGCGGAGCGCGCGACGAGCAGAACGGCTGTCTGCGGTATCCGGCTCGGCCGGTCTGGTGTCGTCCCCAAGGCAATCCCCGACCTTCAGGCGGACAGGGGATGGGGAACGAGGGCCGCGCCGCGACCACCTGAAGGTCGCGAATCGCGGCTCGCGCTCCTGCGGCATCCCACGGCCGCGGAACACAGTTGCGCTCAGGCAGGTCTCCTGGCTCGCGGGTCGTTGCTGCTCTGCCTGTCTTCCCGGCGCGGATGCGCCAGTGACGTCGTCGGCAAAGCAGCTCGCCGCCTACAGTTGCGGGACAGCTCCGGCATTCCCGAAGGGCACCGGATTCCCTCTTAGCTCCCGCGCCGATGGCACGACGCGGGAGAACCTGAACGACGACAAGGTCCCGGAAAGCGCGGCAACTGTCAATGGAAGGCATCCGGCCGTGAGGCAACGAGATCGGCGTCGCGGGCGCCTTCGCCTGCGGCGACGACGCGCGAGTCGCTCATTCCGTTTCGTTGGCCGTCGTTTCCTAACCGTCGTTGAACAGGTGTGCCTGGCTCGGGTCGAATCGAAGCCCGATCTCCGCTCCCGGCCGAAGCACGCGGTCCTCGTTCAACGCAGCGATGATGCTCGAGCCGTCCTTCAGCGCGACCTCGACCACCGTCTCGGCGCCGAGCCGCTCGGTGAGGACGATGTCGCCATGGAGCATCCCCTCGGACGGAATCGCGCTGGGCACGAGGTATTGGGGCCGGATCCCGAGGATCGCCTTGCCCCCGGCGACGATGGCGCGTCCCGCCGTGGAGACCTCGATCGGATCCAGCGCGGCATTGGCGACGGTGGCACGGTCGCCGGCGACTGCGCGGGTCTCGACCGGGATGAAGTTCATCGACGGCGCCCCGAGGAAGCCGGCGACGAAGAGGTTGGCGGGACGGTGATAGAGCTCCATCGGCGGTCCGGCCTGCATCACCTCGCCGTCCTTCAGCACGACGATCTTGTCGGCCAGCGTCATCGCCTCGACCTGATCGTGGGTCACGTAGACCATCGTCGCCTTGAGGCTCTGGTGCAGCCTGCCGATCTCCATGCGCATGTTCATACGGAGCGCCGCGTCGAGGTTGGACAGCGGCTCGTCGAACAGGAAAACCGAGGGGTCGCGCACGATGGCGCGGCCGATGGCGACGCGCTGGCGCTGCCCGCCCGACAGTTGCGACGGGCGGCGGTCGAGCAGGTGCTCCATCTGCAGGATCCGCGCCGCCGCTTCGACCTTCCGCGCCTTCTCCGCCTTCGGGACCCGGTTGATGGTCAGCCCGAAGGCGACGTTCTCGCGGACGGTCATGTGCGGGAAGATCGCATAAGTCTGGAACACCATGGCGATGCGGCGGTCCTTCGGCGGCAGGTCGTTGACCCGCTGGCCGCCGATCTCGATCGTTCCTTCGGAAATGTCCTCCAGCCCGGCGATCATCCGCAGCAGGGTGGACTTGCCGCAGCCCGAGGGGCCAACGAAGACGACGAACTCCCCGTCCTCGATCTCGATGTCGACGCCCTTGATCACCTCGGTGCTGCCGAAGCGCTTGCGGACTCCGGTGAGCGAGACGTGAGCCATGAGCCTACTCCGCCGATTTGGGTGCGGCCACCCGCAGCAATCCGTCCGGCATCACCTCGACCGGATCGGGATCGGTGAGCTCCCCGACGAAATGCCCTTGCGGCCGGTCGGCGAAGCCGATGATCCGAAGCCCATCCGGCGTCTCGACGATGCGGGCCGCATAGCGGCGGCAGGGCAGCGATCCGTCGAGGAACGGCCCGGGCGCGATCGAGAACGGCCCGCGCGGCCCTTCGCCGACGAGGTAGTGGGTGCCGGACACCGGTCCGCCGGGAATCGCCTGCGCCTCCGCCGCCGAAAAGTGCTGGGCGGCGGTGCAGAACAGGCAGTACCAGCGCCCCTGGTGCTCGAACACCTGCGGGACCTCGAGCTGCCCGAAGCCGCCGGTGAAGACCGGCGGCTGAAGCGTCCAGGTCATGAGGTCGGGCGACGTGGCGAAGCCGACCGCGCCGCCGGCATTGGGCTCCGGTATGCCCGAGCTCCGCGCGGTGAAGAACATGAGCCAGCCCGGGCCCTCCGGGTCACGCATCACCCACGGGTCGCGCATCGCCCGGTCGTGCCAGAACCCCGGCCGGAACTCCTCGTAGTCGTCGCCGCTGAGGTCGAGGCAAAGGCCGTCGCCGACCCGGCGCCAGTTGTGGAGATCGTCGCTGACGGCGTGGCCGATCCTCTGGATCAGACCGTCCTCGGCGTGGCAGGTGCCGGTGTAGAAGGAATGCCAGAGACCGTCCGGACCCTTCGTCACCGAGCCTGTCCACGTGGTGTAGTCGTCCCAGGCGCCGCGCTCCGCGGGCCTGAAACAGGTGCCGAGATAGGTCCAGTTCACGAGATCGTCGCTGACGGCATGTCCCTGGCTCACGTGCCAGTGCCGCAGCTCCGGTTCCTCGATGGATCGCGGCGCCTGCAGGAAGAATGCGTGCCAGGCGCCGCCGTCCCGGACGTACCAGCTATCCCACACCCACTTGTCGTCGAGTCTCAGCACCATGATCCTATCCCTTCACGCCCGTCGAGGCGATTGAGGCGATGAAGGCCCGCTGCAGCACCAGGTAGAAGGCGAGGACCGGCAGGGTGATCAGCGAGAGGTACGCCATCACTTCCCCCCAGGCCACGTTGAGCTGGAAGAAGTAGCCGAGCCCGACCATGATCGGCCGGTGGGCTTCGTCCTGCACGACGATCAGCGGCCAGAGATATTGCTCGTTGTACATCTTGAGCGACTTGAGGATCGCCGCGGTGGCGATCACCGGGCCGGACAGCGGCATCACCACCCGCCGATAGACCTGCCACCACGTCGCGCCCTCGGCCCGCGCCGCCTCGATCAGCTCGCGCGGCAGGTCCTTGAAGTACTGGACGAAGAGGAAGACGGTCAGCGCGTCGGCGATCCACGGGATGATCTGCACCCGGTAGGTGTTGAGCCAGCCCCACTCGATCCCGTCGAAGCCGATCCAGGGCAGCCGCGAGACCAGCAGAAGGAGCGGGATGGCGATGGTCTCGAACGGGATGATCAGGGTCGCGAGCGCGATCGAGAGCAGGAGGCCGCTCCCTCGCCAGTTCAGGTAGACGAACGAAAAGGCGGCGAGGGAGCAAAGGAGCAGGGACACCGAGACCGTCACCGCGGTGATGATGACGGAGTTGAGGACGAAATGCCCGATCGGCGCGCGCCTGAACGCGGCGAAATAATTGTCGAGGCTGATGTCGCCCACCGGCAGGAAGGCGCGGAGCGACGCGGTGTCGGCGAGGAGCTGGGCGGTCGGCTTGAGCGACGACATGATCATGAAGACGAGCGGAAACAGGAAGATCGCGCCGACCAGCGCGAGCACGAGGTAGCGAACCAGCAGCCGAAGGCCGTGCCCGTCGCCCGAGACCGTGGCCATCACCGCCTCTCCCGGGTCAGGTAGCGCTGGATCAGCGAGATCGACAGGACCAGCAGGAAGAGGATCACCGAGATGGTCGCCCCGCCGGAGATATCCTGCTTGCCGTAGCCGCGTTCGACCGCCTGGAAGACGAGGGTCTGGGTGCTGTCGAGCGGTCCGCCGCCGGTCATCACGTCGATCTGCGCGAAGACCGCGAAGGCCTGCATGGTGATGACGATCAGCACCAGCACGGCGGTGTTGCGGAGGCCGGGCCAGGTGACGTAGCGGAAGGTCTGCCACGTCGTCGCGCCTTCGATCCTGGCCACTTCGTAGAGGGTCGGGCTGATGGTCTGAAGCCCGGCGAGCCAGATCACCATGTGGAACCCGACCGCCTGCCAGATCGACATGGCGATGATCGATCCGAGCGCCGTGTGGGTATTGCCGAGCCAGTCGACCGGCCGCCAGGCACCGAAGGTGAGGGCGCCGAGGAGGTTGTTCAGGAGCCCGTCGTCGGCGGCATAGATGAACCGCCAGAGCAGCGACACGACCACGATCGAGACGACGACCGGCATGAAGTAGATGGTGCGGAAGAGGTTTATGCCGCGAATCCGCTGGTTGATCAGGAGCGCGAGCAGGAGTGCCAGTCCCGCCTGCACCGGCGCCACCACGATGACGAAGGTCAAGGTGTTGGCCAGGGCCTTCATGAAGACGACGTCGCTGGCGATGACCACCCGGGCATCGTCGCCCGACTGCCAGCGGAACCACTCGCGCATGCCGGCATATTGCGGGTACTCGTCGTTGCGCGTGATCGTCCGGACCGCGGGGTATGTGAGGTTCCCGGCTTCGTCGCGGATCAACTCGCCCTGGTCGTCGCGGAGCGGCTCGAGCGTGACGATGCCGAAATCGAGCAGATCTCGGTAGTTCTTGAGACCGACATATTCGGTCGGGTTCGGCGAGATCAGGCGCTGGTTGGTCAGCGACAGGCCGAAGGCGAAGAAGAACGGGACGATGATGAAGATCGCGATGAGGCCGAACGCCGGCAGGGCAAAGGTCCATCCTGCCCGGTTGGACATGGTCAGCTTGGAAGCCATCGCGACCTCTTCCGAAGCCGGTCCCGGCGGTCCAGCGCCGGGGCCGGGCTCCTGCTTCCTGGTCAGCCGCTGTGGCCGTAGCCCTTGTTCCGCTCGATGTCGCTGTCGATCTCGTCGACCGCCGCATCGAGCGTATCGGCGACGTCGGCGCCGTTGGCGATGTCGGCGAGAGCCTTGATGAACACCTTGGCCTGGACGACGTAGCCGGGGCTCACGGGCCGCAGCATCGCCTGCTCCTTCGACAGGTCGTAGAAGATCGCCAGCGGGCCGCCTTCCTTGTAGTTCTCGGTCAGCGCCGCCGCCGAGGCGGTGGACGGAATGAGGCCGATGCCGTCGGAGAAGGCCGCGAGGTACTTGTCCTGCGTGGCGAACTCGATGAACGCAGCCGCGCCTTCCGGGCTCGGACAGCTGGCCGAGACGCCGAACTGCCAGGAGCCGCCGCCGATCTTGTTGCCCTCACCGAAATCGGGTGCGGGCAGGAACACGACGTCCTCCACCTCGGCCATGGTCGCGACCGCGCGCCAGTTGCCGTTCCACTGGAACGCGAACCTGCCGTCGATGAAGCCGGTCTGCTGGTCGGCGGGATCTTCGCTGGTCCCCGGCGCATAGCCGTCGGCGAACAGCTTCTGCCACCATTCGCCGAACGCGAGGGCCGCGTCGCCGTTCAGCATGCCGTCGGCGGTGAGGTAGGTCGAGCGGTCGACGATGTCGCCGCCGAAGCTCTGCAGGAACGGCGAGAACGCATAGGGATACCATTCGCCCTGGTCGTTCATGCCGAGGTCCAGCGCATAGTCGAACTTGCCCGAGGCCTTCGCGGCATCGAGCGCGGCCATGAACTCCTCGCCGCTCCAGGGCTGGTCGAGGGTCGGCGTGCGGAGACCGAGCTCGTCGAGCGTCGACTGCCGCGCGTAGAGCGCCACCGCCGCGTCCCACAGGCCGATCGAATAGAGCTTGTCGGCCCAGATGCCCTTGGTGCCGGGCAGGAACTCGGCGAACTTCGCCTGGTCGATCGGCAGGGGCTGCATGTAGCCCGACCATGCCCAGTTCGGCATGTTGGGCCCGTCGACGTCGAGCACGCAGGGCAGGTTGCCGGCGAGCGCGGCGGCGACGACCGAATCGTTGTAGCTGAGCTGCGGGAAGCTCTCCAGCACGACCCGCCAGTCGGCCTGGCTGGCGTTGAAGTCGTCGACGATCTGATTGATGATCCGGCTTTCCACCTCGTTGCCGGCGCCGTGATACCACATCGTCACGTCGGTCTGGGCCGAGGCGGAATGTGCAAGACCGACCAGGATTGCGCCGGTCATCAGTGCGGTTCTAGACATGCTTTCCTCCCTTTGAAGTGTCTGCTTTGGTTCGACGGGGCCAGGCGGCGACCGAGTCTCGCCAGGAAACCCCGCCTCGAACTTCCTCGCGGCCGAGCCTTCCCGGTTCCGCTCCGTCGCCGAGCGCCAGCAGTTGGCTTGCGCCGCGCTCGCCCATGACGTCGTAGGGAAGCTCGACCGTCGTCAGTGTCGGAAAGAGCGTCTCGGCGATCAGCCGGTAATCGTCGTAGCCGGCGACCGAGACCTGATCCGGGACCGCGAAGCCTTCCGAGCGCAGGACGCCGTAGAGGCGGATCGCCATCCGGTCGTTGCCGCAGCAGAAGACCGTCGGCGGCGACCGGAGCGCCAGCATCCGCCGCACCTCGCGGCGCATGGCGTCGAGGCTGTCGCCGTCCGGCGACATCTCCCCGGCCGCGACGAGCGCCGGGTCGAACGCGAGGCCGGCCTCCGCAAGTGCGTCGCGATAGCCGTCGATCCGCAGTCCCGTGGCGATCAGGGACGGGCTCAGGGTCAGATAAGCGATGCGTCGGTGGCCCTTGGCGACGATGTCGCGCACGAGCTGCCGCTGCCCGTCGCGGTCGTCCGGGACCACGGCCGGCGTCCCCCGGTCGTCGTAGCAGTTGACGAGAACCAGCCTGGTCTTCGCCGGCAGTTCCGGCAGCACGACCTTCTGGTAGTAGGGCGCGACATAGATCAGGCCCTCGACGCGGTGCTGCGTGAAGGTGCGGATCAGGTGCGGGACGCGATCGGTGCGCCCGCCGGTGTCCGATATCAGCAGCGTCTTGCCGGTCGGCTCGATCCGCCGCTGGATTCCCTGCACGATGAAGATCTCGGGGAGCCCCGCCGCATCGCTGTGCTGGGGCGCCAGACTGATCGCGCCGGTCATCACCGCAATCAGCCCCGATCGGTTCGACCGCATCGTACGGGCGGCGCTCGAGGGAACATAGCCCAGCGCGACGATGGCCCGCTTGACCGCGTCGCGCGTTTCCACGCTGACCGGCGCATCGCCGTTTATCACCCGGCTCACCGTCTTCGGCGAGACCCTGGCGGCCTTGGCGACGTCATAGATCGTTGTCATCGCTCCTCTGACATCGATGTCATGACACCGATGTCATAGCCCAGCCGTGACGACCCGTCAAATCGCCGTCCGGGTCGACTTGCCTCACCGCGCGCTTCGTGCCGGCGCCGGCAGGCGGACATTCGACCCGGATCCGACGTGCCGGGGGGCGTGCGACGCCGCGAGGAAACACGAGGGGCGCCGCGCCCCGCGCTGCATCCGGTGCACGTGGTTTCGCCGGGGGCCGATCTTCACAGTGGACCGATCCCCACCCCGACCCTAAAAAGCCGAACTGCCATCGCCGAGCGTGGAGAGCGCCAGTCCGTGTCGAGAAAACGCCCTGACGCCGGGACGCGGCCGCGGGAGAACGACAACGTCAGCCAGGCTGCGGACGTCGCCTGGCTGCACCACGTCTACGGCCTCAGCCAGGCCGAGATCGCCGAGCGCCGCGGCCTCAGCCGCATGAAGGTGCACCGGCTGATCCAGCTCGGCTACGATTCCGGCATGGTGCGGGTGTTCGTCGATGCCGTGCCGAGCTTCTGTGCCGAGCTCGAGACCGACCTGATGAATCGCTTCGGTCTCACCTCCTGCACGGTCGTGCCGGATCCCGGCCCCGAGCCGGACATGTTCGCGGTGATGCATTCGATCGCCTCGGCGGCGGCCATGGTGCTGTTCGGCAAGCTCGAGTCCACCGAGCCGCGGACCATCGGCATCGGTTCCGGACGGACCATGGCGGCGATCGCGCGGGCCCTCCCGCCGCTCCGCCGGCCGGAGACGACGTTCGTCTCCCTGACCGGCGATTTCGCCGCGCTCAACGACGCCAATCCCTTCGAGGTGGTCAATACGCTGGTCGCCAAGACCGGCGGCAAGGGCCACGCCTTCACGGCGCCGCTGATCGTCGAATCGCGCGAGGATCGCGACCTCTTCCTCCGCCAGCGCGGCGTCGCGCATGTGATGGGCCTGGTGCGCGCCGCCGACTTCCTGTTCACCGGGCTCGGCCATGTCGGGCCGAATTCGTTCCTCGACGACTACCGGCTGGTCACGGCGGAGGAGCTCGCCCAGCTCGCCGCGCGCGACGTGGCGGCCGATCTCGCCGGCAACCTCCTCGATTCGAAAGGCGCCTTCATCGACAAGGGCCTGCCCGAACGGATGCTGGCACTCGACCGCGGGGAGCTCCGCAGCCATCCGCTGATCGTCGCGGCGGGCGGCATCGAGAAGTGGCCGGCGATGTTGAGCGCGCTCCGCTCCGGCTGCGTCGACGGCGTGATCACCAACGCCGCCGTCGCCCGGAAGGTGGTCGAGCACGCCTGAGCGGCCCGTACCTCCGGCCTACCGGATACGGGCGCCGGATGCGTCGAACAGGAAGATCCGGGCGGGATCGATCGCGATCGAGACCTCGCCGTCGCTCACCGCGGTGGGGCGAGGCTCGCAGGCCTCGATCTCCGAGCCGGCGAGGTCGGCGAAGTAGCTGACCGAGCCGCCCAGCTCCTGCGTGTCCCTGACCGGCAGGGTGAGGAGGTTCGGGCCGCCCGCACCTTCGAGGAGATGCTCAGGACGGAAGCCGACCGTCACCGGCCCGACATGGCCGACGGCGGTCCGGAGCGTCGTGCCGTCCGCGAGGATCACCGACATGCCGTCGGCGCGCCCCGGGAGCAGGTTCATCGGCGGCGAGCCGATGAACCCGGCGACGAACTCGGTCCGGGGATCGGCGTAAAGCTCCATCGGCCGGCCGATCTGCTCGATGCGGCCGCCGTTCATCACCACGATCCTGTCGCCCATGGTCATGGCTTCGACCTGGTCGTGGGTCACGTAGACCGAGGTGACGTTGATCGAGCGCTGGAGCTTGTGGATGTCTTTCCGCATCTGCACGCGGAGCTTGGCGTCGAGGTTGGACAGCGGCTCGTCGAACAGGAAGGCGTTCGACTGCTTCACCATCGCGCGGCCCATCGCCACACGCTGGCGCTGGCCGCCGGAGAGCGCCCGCGGGCGCCGGTCGAGATAGGGCTCGATCGAGAGCAGTTCCGCCGCCCACGCCACGCGCCGGTCGATCTCCTCGCGCGGCAGCCGCTTCACCCTGAGGCTGAAGGCGAGATTCTCCCTGACCGTCAGGTGCGGATAGAGCGCATAGTTCTGGAACACCATCGACAGGTTCCGCTCCTGCGGCGGCAGGCCGTCCACCCGCCGTCCGTCGAAACGGATCTCGCCGGCGTCGATCGCGGCGAGCCCCGCGATGCACCGAAGCAGCGTGGACTTGCCGCAGCCGGACGGACCGACGAGCACCGCGAATTCCCCGTCCGCGATCTCGAGGTCGATATCGTGCAGCACCGGCTGGTCGCCGTAGCTCTTCCTCAGGCGGTGGATCGAGATGGCGACCATCGATGGACCTACTTCACGCTGCCGTGGGTGAGACCGCCGATCAGGTAGCGCTGGAAGAAGACGGCGATGACGTAGACCGGCACCATGCCGGCGAAGGAGGCGGCGGCCATCTGGCCGAAATTGACCAGGCGCTCGCCCTGGAACAGCGACATGCCGACCGTGATCGTACGGCTCGCCTCGCGATAGGTCATGGCCGAGGCGAAGAGCAGCTCGTTGTAGGAGAGGATGATGCAGATCAGCGCCGTGGCGACGATGCCGGGTACGAGAAGCGGCAGGGCGATGCGGACCAGCGTCCGCCAGTAGCTGGCGCCGTCCATCCATGCCGCCTCGTCGATCTCGTCGGGAATCGCGCGCACGAAACTTCGCAGCAGCCAGAACGCCACCGGGATGTTCATGATGCCGTAGACCAGCGCCAGGCCGGCGATCGAATCGATCAGGTGGACGGACTGCATCAGGAAGAACAGCGGGATCAGCGCGACCACCGGCGGCGCGACGTAGGACGCGAGCGTGATGTTGGGCATGATCGTCCGCATGAAGCCGAGCTTCACCATCGCGTAGGTGGCCGGCACCGTGACCAGGAGGGTGATCGCGGCACTCAGGATCGAGACGATGACCGAATTGCGGATCATGCTCGCCACCGGGACGTGACGGAAGGCGGCGGGATAGTTGGCCAGCGACGGGTCGGACGGGAAGAACCGTCCCTGCAGCACGTCGTCCGGCGCCTTGAACGAGGTCGAGAAGAGATAGAGGATCGGCAGCACGAAGAAGGCGATCGCCAGCGCGAGCCAAAGCCGGGCGAGCCAGGTCGCGCGCGTGGAATGCTGTCGCGCCGGGGTCACGTCCGCTTCTCCAGGTGGTTGAAGAGCATGACCACCGGCAGCGTCACCACCGAGACGACGATCGCGAAAAGAAGCGTCTGGGCCGCGGCGAGGCCGACGTCGAACTCGCGCATCGCCGTCCGCCAGATCTCGAAGGTGGCGATCGTCGTGGCGTTGCCGGGGCCGCCCTGGGTTAGCGCGTAGACGAGGTCGAACGTCTTGAACGCCATCACCAGCCGGAGCAGGAACACCGCCACCAGGGCTGGCGCGATGATCGGCAGCGTCACCCGCCAGAAAGTGCGCCGCGGATAGGCGCCGTCGACGGCAGCGGCCTCGTAGACGTCCTCCGGCACCGACTGGAGCGCGGCGAAGCAGAGGATGACGATCAGCGGCATCCACTGCCACGTATCGGCGAGCATGATCGCCGGGAAGGCGAGATGGCGGTCGCCGAAGAACGAGATCGGCTGGTCGATCGCGCCGAGCCGGAGCAGCATGCCGTTGAGCCAGCCGCCGGCCGGGTTGAGCATCAGCTTCCAGGCGATGCCGACCATGATCGGCGGCGTCATCAGCGGCAGGAGGATCAGCGTCCTGAGGAGCCGGCCCTGGCGCACGTAGCTGTGGAGGAGGTAGGCGATAAACAGCCCGAACACCAGCTGGATCGCCGAGACGGCGAGCGCGAACCACACCGAGTTGAAGAGCGAGGTGCCGAAGATCGTGCCCTCGAACGCCCAGGTGAAGTTGTCGAAGCCGACGAAGCTCTGGAAGCGGTTGCCGAGGTCGGAGCGGCTGAAGGCGAGCCCGACGAGATAGACGAGCGGATAGGCCGCAAAGATCGCGAGGCCGATCACCATCGGAACGACCATTGCGATGCTGGCCGCCCTCAGGCGGCTGTTGCGCGACTTGTCCATCCGGTCCGATCGAGAAGCGTGCGCCAGCCATCAGTAACGGCGATTTGTCCGGCAGCGGCAAGGGGAAAGCCGCTGCCGGACCCGTGACCGTGGTGCGATGGCCTAGCCGAGGAGCCGCTCCCATGCGGCATGGGCGCTGTCGAGCGCGTCCTTGGGCGAGGTCTCGCCGGCGACCATCGAGGCGAGTTGCTCCGAGAGTGCCTCGAGCATGCGCGGCGACTGCGGGCCGTCGGGCCAGCCGACCGCCCCGTTGAGCGAGGACGCCGCCGCCTTCTGGACCTGGGGATTGAACTCGGCGTAGCGCGGGTCGTTGAGGTTGGAGATGCGGAAGGGATCGATGCCGCTGCCCGTCGTGGTGATCAGCTTGAGGCCCATGTCCGCGGACGACGCGAGCTTGATGAATTCCCAGGCCGCATCCTGCTTCTGGCTGTAGGTGGCGATGCCGAGCGTCCATCCGGCGTTGAGCGGTGCGCGGCTGGCGGTGACCGAGCCGCCGACGGGGAGCGGGACGACGGCCCACTTTCCCGCCACCTGCGAGTTCTGCGGATCCTCGGCATAGGTGCCGAGATCGATCCAGCCCTCGGTCATCGCCGCCTTGCCGCCGATGAAGGCGGTGAGCGCCTGCTCGAAGCCGGTCTCGGCCGGCGTGGGCACGGCATAGGGCACCGTCGCCATCAGGTTCTCGGCCGCTGCCAGCGCCGCCTCCGAATTGAGGCCCGAGCGGCCCTCCTCGGTGAGGAACGTCCCGCCGTAATTGGCGAGCCGGTTGGCGTAGATCGAGATGTTGAGGATCGGCGCGCGGACGCCGATCATGGCGATGCCGTAGATGCCGTTCTTGCTCTCGGCCTCGGTGATCTTCTTCGACGCCGCGACCAGCTCGTCCCAGGTCTTGGGCGGCTCGACGCCGTTCCGGCCGAGGATCTCGGTATTGTAGAACAGCGCATGCGTGTCGCCGTCGAAGGGCAGGGCGACCTGCCGGTCCTTGTAGATGCTGTAGGGACCGTAGATCGACGGAATGTAGTCGTCCGGGTTGATCTCGGCCTTGTCGCGCTCGATCAGGTCGGTGAGGTCGAGGAGGATGCCGTCCTCGGCGAGCGCCCCCTTGGAGACGTACCAGAAGTCGAAGGCGTCGAAGCGTTTGGCGCCGGACTGCGCGTCGAGCGTGAGCTGCTGCTGGATCTGGTCGAGCGGCACCGTGACGATCTCGACCCGGATGCCGGTCGCCTCGGTGAAGGCGTCGGCGACGATCTGCGCGCCGCCGGCCTGGGGCTGCGAGATCAGCACCGTGATGCTGTCCACGCCCTGCGCGAGAGCACGCTTGGCGAACGGCGAAGCAGCGAGTGCGGCCAACGCGGCGCCGAAGCCGGTCTTCATGACACTCCTGCGGGTCAGGCCCTGGCTGCCCGACGAAACGTTCCTGTGCATCCGATGTCCTCCCTGCGTGAAAACCGTTGCATGCCCCTCCAGCGGCATGCAAACGAACTTGACATCCGATATCAATCACAGTCAAGTTACTTTTCACACATCAGAGGGAATGTTCGGGATGGACGCGCTGAGGATCGCTGCGGTCGGGGACTTGTTCATCGGCGTGGACACGTTCCGGCGCGCGTTGGAGGCCGAGCTTCCCGTCCCCTTCACGCTGACCGGGACCGACCTGGCCTGGCCCGATGTGCCGTTCTTCGACCGGAACGGACCCGCGGGTCCCGAGATCGCCGAGTACAGCGGACGGCCCGAGGACATCGAGGCCTACGTGGCCGGCGCCGAGATCCTGCTGACCCATCTCGGGCCGGTGACGCGCGGGCTCCTTGAGAAGGCGCCGGATCTCCGCTTCATCGGCCTCACGAGGGGCAGCCATACCAATGTCGACATGGCGGCGGCCCGCGAGCGCGGCATCGTGGTCGCCAACGTCCCTGGCCGGAACGCCTCCGCGGTGGCCGAATTCACCATCGGCGCGATCCTCTCGTGCGTTCGGCGGATCACCACCGGCCACAGCGGGCTCGCGGCCGGCACCTGGCGCGGCGACCTCTACCGCTTCGACCGCACCGGCGACGAGCTCTCCGACCTCACGGTCGGCATCCTCGGCTACAGCCATATCGGCCAGCGCGTCGCGCGCCTGCTCAAGCCGTTCGGCTGCCGGATCATCGTCTGCGACCCGTTCGTGAGCCTCAACGTCTACGACGCGATCGATGGCGTCGAGCAGACCGACATCGACGACATGATCGCGCGCTCCGACATCGTCACCCTGCACGCCCGGGTCACGCCCGAGACGACCGGCATCGTCTCGCGCGAGCGCATCGCGGCGATGAAGCCCGGCGCGGTGCTGATCAACACGGCGCGCGGCTCGCTGGTCGATCAGGCGGCGCTGGTCGAGGCCCTGAAGTCCGGCCGTCTCGGCGGGGCGGCCCTCGACACCTTCGTGGTCGAGCCTCCGGAGGCGAACGACGAGCTCCTCGCCCTACCCAACGTGACGTTGACGCCGCATATTGCCGGCGCGTCCCGGCGGGTCGCCACCTACGCGACCGAGGTGCTGGTCAAGGATCTCCGCCGGTTCGTCGAGGACAGGCCGCTCGCCAACCGATGCAAGTGAGCCGCCCGGCGCGAGGGGAAGGGGAGGCGCTGATGCGATATGTGCTCGCGATCGATGCCGGGACCGGCAGCGGCCGGGCGATCGTCTATGGCACCGACGG
>JBIQKL010000048.1:13893-30300 GCA_044506555.1 Hyphomicrobiales bacterium
CCCGCGCCCAGGTCGAGGCGCAGGAGCTGGTCGACGCCGGCATCGCCGAACGGATCTTCGCCGTTGCCGGCGACTGGGTGTCTATCACCGCACCGGCCCGGCTCCGCTGGGTGCAGAAGCATCATCCGGACATCGCTGCGCGGACGCGCAAGCTCGGGCTGATCTCCGACTGGCTCGCCACGCGGCTCACCGGCGAATACGCGACGGAGCCGACCGCCGGCTCGTCGACCGCGCTGTTCGACCTCGCGACGCGGCGTTGGTCCGACGAGCTTCTCGGCCTCATCGGCATCGACGCCGCGATCATGCCGGCGGTGGTGGAACCGGGCACGGTGATCGGACGCGTCACCGCGGAGGCGGCGGCGCGCTCCGGCCTGGCACCCGGCACGCCGGTGGTCGCCGGCGGCGGCGACACGCAACTCGCCCTGGTCGGCCTCGGCCGCAAGGCAGGCGATGCGACGCTGGTCGGCGGCAGCTTCTGGCAGATGACCATGCTCGCCGACCGGCCGCTGGTCGACCCGGCCCGCGGTCCGCGTACGTTGTGCTACGCACGGCCCGGGGAGTGGATGGTCGAGGGTATCGGCTTCCTGACCGGCTTCTCGCTCCGCTGGTTGCGCGACGCGTTCTTCGAGCCGTTCCGGCAAGATTCGGAGGAGAGTGCTTTCGCCCGGATGGAAAGGCTCGCCGCCAGCGTCGGCCCGGGTGCCGGCGGCGTCCTCGCCACATTCGCCAATCCCATGCAGTCGGATTCGTGGGTCCATCCGGCGCCCGGCTTCGTCGGCTTCGACTTCAACCGGCCGGATGTGGGCATCGGCGCGGTGGCACGGGCGGTGATGGAGGCCGGTGCCTTCGCCGCGCACATCCACCTCAAGACGCTCGAGGCGCTGTCAGGGCTCAGCTTCCCGCGGATGCAGTTCACCGGCGGCAGCAGTCAGGGGACGCTCTGGCCGCAGATCGTCGCCGACGTCACCGGCCGCCCGCTCGACATTCCGGTGGTGAAGGAGACGACGGCGCTCGGCTGCGCGATGCTCGCCGCCGTCGGCGGCGGCCTGTTCGCGACGCTGGACGAGGCGGTGGCCGCCATGGCCAGTCCGATCGAACGCACCGTCGAGCCCGATTCCAAGACGACCGAGTGCTATGCTGAAATCGAGGCCCGCTGGACCAGGGTCAACCGGGCGATGACCGAACTGGCGCTCGCCGGCGCCGTGGAGCCGCTGTGGCGCCCCGCCGGCGCGCTGATTGGCAGGAGATGACATGCAATCGCTGTGGAATGATGCCGAAGCCGCGGCTTGGGCCGACAAGGGCGGCGCCTCGCCGGCAGAGCGCGATCTCGCGGTCCGGGTCTACACCTCGCGCCTGATCGGCCAGGAGCCCGACCTCGTGCTCCACGGCGGCGGCAATACCTCGGTCAAGGTCGAGGGCGAGGACGGCACGGTACTGCACGTGAAGGGCTCCGGGTGGGACCTCGGCACGATCGAGGCGCCCGGCCTCCCCGGCGTGACGCTCGCGCCCCTCCTCGCCGTGCGCCAGGGCCAGCGCCTGTCCGATCCGGAGATGGTGGGCCTTCTTCGCAGCAACATGCTCGACCAGTCCGGCCCCAATCCCTCCGTCGAGACCCTGCTCCACGCCTTCCTGCCATCGCGCTTCGTCGACCACACGCACTCGGCCGCGACGCTCGCCATCGCCAACCAGCCCAACGCCGCGGAGCTCTCCCGCGAGATCTTCGGCGACCGCCTGGTGGTCGTCCCCTACGTCATGCCCGGCTTCGACCTCGCGATCGAGGCCGACCGCCGCTTCACGGGCGAAGGCGACGGCAGCGAGGGCCTGTTCCTCGTCAATCACGGCCTGTTCAGCTTCCATGACGACCCGCGCGTCTCCTACGAGCGGATCATCGACTTCACCACGGCCTGCGAGGACTTCCTTGCCGAACGCGGCGCGGCGCTGGCGCCGCCGGAGGCGACGGTGCTCGCCGACCCGGGCCTGCGCGATCGTGTCCTCGACACGCTCGCCAACGCCCTGAAGCAGCATGAGGTTTTCGCGGCGGGGCCGCATTTCGACCTCCGCGCCACGGGCTCGATCGAGGCGTTCCAGGCGCTGCCGGACTTCGCCGGGATCGTCGGCCGCGGCACCGTGACGCCGGACCACGTCATCCGGCTCAAGCCGATGCCGCTGATCGGCGATGCCGGGTTCTCGCTGGACGACTGGCGCGGGGCGATCGACGCCTTCATCGCCGACTACACGGCATATTTCGAGCGGAACGCGCCGCATGCCGACGAGCCGAAGATCATGCTCGACCCGCTGCCGCGCTACGCGCTGATCCGCGGCCTCGGTCTCGTCGGCATCGGCCGGACCGCGAAGGAAGCGGGCATCTGCGCCGACCTCGCCGAGCAGGCGGTGCGCGTCATGCTGAGCGCCGAGAAGCTCGGCCGCTTCACGCCGATCGGCGAGCGGGACCTCTTCAACATGGAATACTGGTCGCTCGAGCAGGCGAAGCTGAAGGTCGGATGAGCGCCGCCGCGGCCGGGCCGGCTGGGGGAGCGGCGGACGACCGCGAGCCGTGCTTCATGACCGCCGCGGCGCTGGGGCATGCCTTCAGCGCCGGCGCCCTGACGCCGCCCGATGTCGTCGCGGCGCTGCTGGCGCGGATCGACCGTCTCGATCCGGCGCTCGACGCCTTCGTCCGGGTCGACCGCGACGCCGCCATGGCCGCAGCGGAGGCGGCGTCCCGCGCCATCCGCGCCGGCCATGCGGCCGGTCCCCTCCACGGCGTGCCCGTGGTGCTCAAGGACGTGATTGACGTCGCCGGCGAGCTGACGGGTCTCGGCTCGCTGAGCATGAAGGACCGCCGCGCGAGCGAGACGGCCACAGTCGTGACCCGCATGCGCGAGGCCGGGATGGTGATCCTCGGCAAGGTGCAGACCGTCGAGTTCGCGATGGGCGGCTGGGGCACCAACCAGCGCATGGGGACGCCGCGCAATCCCTGGGACCTCGAGACACCGCGGACGCCCGGCGGATCGAGCAGCGGCGGTGCGGTGGCGCTCGCCGCCGGGCTGGTGCCGCTCGCCGTCGGCACCGATATCGGCGGCTCGCTGCGGCTGCCCGCCTCGCTCTCCGGCGTGACCAGCCTCAAGCCCACAGTCGGCCGGGTCAGCAATCACGGTATCGTGCCGTTGATCCCGAGCCTCGACTCGGCCGGGCCGATGGCGCGCTCGGTCGAGGACGTGGCCCTTCTCTACGACGTGCTCCGCGGGCCCGATCCGCGCGACGCACGGACCTGGGACAGGCCCGCCGCCGATCTCGCCATCCGCACGTCCGGCATGCACGGTCTTCGTATCGGACGGATGCCGGACGCGGAGCGAAGCGGCGTCGCGGCCGGGATGCTCGCCGCCTACGACCGGTCGCTCGACCTGCTCGCCGACCTCGGTGCCGAGATCGTCGACGTCGCCTTGCCCTTCCGTTTCGCCGATTTCTACCAGGCGGAGGCGATCGTGAAGGCCGAGTCCTACTTCACCTGCGGCGCCATCGCCGAGGACCGGAGCCTGCCGCTCGACGAGAACGTGCGGCGGCGCCTGCTCGGCGGTGCCTCGGCCGGGATCGGCGACTACCTGCGGGCGAAGGCGCGCGTGCGCGAATGGCAGGTGGCGTTCCGGCAGACGATGGAAGGCATCGACGCGCTGCTGACGCCGACTACCGAGACCGCGGCGATCCCGCTCGCCGACGTCGACCCGACCGCGCCCGCATCGCGCTTCACGCGCTTCGTCAATCTTCTCGCGCTCTGCGCCCTGGTGCTTCCCGACGGTTTCACCGCCGATGGCCTGCCGCTGTCGCTCCAGATCGTGTGCCGCGGCTTCGACGAGGAGACGGCGCTCCGGATCGGCCTCGCCTTCCAGGCCGAGTCGTCCTGGCACAAAAGCCGGCCGCCGGGCCTCGCCTGAACGGTTCAGGTCCCTGGCGCGCGCCACATCGCGGTGGTGATGCCGGCATCGACCAGCTTTCGCTGCATGGCGTAGGCGGCTTCCCACCGGCCCCGGGCCTCGTCGTAGACCGCACGGTTCGCCGGATCGGGCTCGACGGTGCGGTCCCAGCGGACGAAGGCGGCGCCGGCCTCGCCGAGCGAGGCGAACTGGCCGATCCCGACCGCCGCCGCGGCGGCGCCGCCCAGCGCCGTCGCTTCGCGCACCTTGGGGATGCGGAGCTGGCGCCCGGTGACGTCGGCGACGATCTGCGGCCACAGCCGCCCCTTCGACGCACCGCCGGCCAGGGTCAGCGGCCCGCTGCTCTCGACCTTGGCGAAATCCTCGACGCGGGCGAGGTTCACGGCGGCGACGATGGCGGCGTTCTCCTGGATCGCCCGGAAGATGGAACCCTTGTTGGCGATCGCCGGATCGATCGAGAGGTTCAGGAGCGACGGGGCGGCGTGGTACCAGTTGCCGAAGTCCATGGCGTCCGAGAACACCGGGATGATGCCGTGGGCGCCGGGCGGCACCGCCATCGCCAAGTCCTCGATGAGGTCGTAGGCGTCGCGCCCCTGCTCGGCGGCGGCGCGCACTTCCTCGGCGCAGAAGGCGTCGCGGAACCAGCGCGCGGTGAGACCGACGAAGAAGCTGATCGCCTCGGCCTGGTTCATGCCCGGCAGCGCGGCGCTGTTCACCCGCACCCGCATGGTGCCGTCGACCGAGCCCTGCGGGATGTTCACCACCTGCTGCCAGAAGGTGCCCCCGAGCACCGCGGCGTCGCCGAGGCCGACCACGCCCAGTCCGAGCGAGCCCATCTGCACGTCGCCGCCGCCGGCAACGAATGGCGTGCCCTCGGCGAGCCCGGTCTCCTCCGCGGCGGCGCTGGTCACGCGTCCGACCACGGTGCCCGGCTCGACGACGCGCGGGAACATGGCGCGGTCGAGCCCGGCGCGGGCGATGAGCGCGTCCGACCAGTCGCGGGTGGTCAGGTCCATGAGCCCGTTGGTCGAGCCGTTGGTCGGCTCGACCGCGATCTCGCCGGTGAGGCGCGCCCCGATCCAGTCGTTGATCATCGAGATCGACCGCGCCCGCGCGAAGGTCTCCGGGCGGTGCTTGCGGAGCCAGTTCAGGCGGGGCAGGGCGCCGAGCGCGAAGGTCTCGCCCGACACCTCGTAGAAGTCGCGCTCGAACCCGGCCGACCGCGCCTTGAGCTCGGCAACTTCCGCCGAGGAGCGGCTGTCGACATTGGCGACCGCCCACACCTCCTGGCCAGATCCGTCGTAGAGGACGATGCCCTCGCGCATGCTGGTCGCGCTGATCGCGGCGATATCCCGGCCGGTCAGCCCGCAGGCCGCCAGCGCCTTGCCGACGCAGCGTCGGAGCAACGCCCAGCCGCCCTCGACGTCGAACGACATCGAGCCGGGGACGCCGTCCTCCGGCAGGTGCCGCCACTCCTCCTGGGCGAAGCCGGCCTGGTTGCCGTCGCGGTCGAAGATCACCGCCCGGCCGCTGCCGGTGCCGGCGTCGAGGACCAGCAGATGCGTCGTCATTTCGCCCTCCTCAGGAGTTCCTCGGCAGTGGCCTGATCGGTGATCAGGATGTTGGCGAGCCGGCCCCGGAGCAGGCCGAGGATCGCGTCCACCTTGTGCGGTCCGGCGGCGGCGGCGGCGAGATTGGGGATCTTCCGCAGGTCCTCGACCGGCACCGCGACCACGTGGCGATGGAGGTCGAGATCGAGGATCTCGCCGTTCGCGTCGTAGAAGTAGCCGAGGATGTCGCCGACCGCGCCGCGCCGCGCGAACAGCTCGATCTCGGGGCCCGTGCAATAGCCGTAGCGCACCAGCGTCGCGGTGCTGGACACCGCGCCGATGCCGATGACGCCGATCCGCGCCGTGGACGCCATGTCGAGGACGTTGCGCACGTATGGCTCGAGCCGCAGCATGGCGGCCAGCTCCTGCGAAGAGACCCGGAGCGGCGTCGGGATCAGGTGGGCGTTGTTCTGCGGCCCGTAGAGGCCGGTGGTGCCGACATAGGCGGAGACCCCGCCGGTCAGGCTCACCAGCGAGATGTTGCTCCGCGGGAAGACCGGCGCGGTGTAGCGAAGCGCGGTCGTCACGGTCTCGCCCCAGCCGATGGCGAGGAGATCGTTCTCGCCGAGCTTCTGGGTCAGGAAGCTCGCGGCGGCGCGGCCGATGCGCGGCACGACCGGGAGGTCGCTCGCGCCCGGCACGACGCGCGCATCGATCAGGTCGAAGGCGGAGACGAGCCGCTGCTGGAGGGTCAGGCAGCCCGCATGCGGCGAGTTGATGCGGAGCTCGATCAGGCCGGTCTGCCGGCCTTTTTCGAGGAGGCGCGAGACCTTGATGCGCGAAACTCCGAGCAGATCGGCGATCTCGTTCTGGGTGCGGCCGTCATTGTAGTAGTGCCACGCCGCGCGGGTGATCTGCTCGACCTCGTCGACATCGGCGAACGCCGCCGCCTCCGGCAATGCCTGGGTCATCCCCGCGCACTCTCCTCGTTCTGTACAAA
Organism: Hyphomicrobiales bacterium; assembly: GCA_044506555.1. Lineage (GTDB taxonomy): Bacteria > Pseudomonadota > Alphaproteobacteria > Rhizobiales > Kaistiaceae > Bauldia. The sequence continues at coordinate 20,376 of JBIQKL010000048.1, forward strand.
TGATCATCATGCGATCATCGTGTCAACGTCCAAGCGCGTTGTGCAGCGCAGTATTGCAGGTACAGGCTTGACACGGACGTTCAGACCGATCTTGATAGTGCATATGATCGCCGGCGTCCTTTGGGAGGAACGGGAGGCGCGATATCGCGATCACAACCGCACATCATTCGGATTGGATGGGGTCGATGTTCGTTCAGCTTGTGCACATCAGGATCAAACCAGGATGCGTGGAGCAGTTCCTCGATGTGTTCCGGGGGAACTACGAGGGGACGCGGGCCGAGCCCGGCAATTACCGTTTCGACGTTCTCCAGGACCCGACCGACGAGAATCACTTCGTCATCTACGAGATGTTCGAGGACGAGGCGGCCGTGGACGCCCACCGCCGGACCGAGCACTACCGCCGGACGACGGAGGGTCTGAAGGCCCTGATGGCGACCGGCGAGCGGCAGAAGGAATTCTTCCGCCTCGTCATGCCCGATCGCGCCGCGGCGCTCGCCGGAGAATAGGCCCGCCGTCATGACCCGCCCCGTGCCGTCCTCGACGCCGCTGGTCTCGCTCCGCGATGTCTGGAAGGTGTTCGAGAGCGTCACGGTGCTTCGCGGCATCGATCTCGACATCCATCCGGGTACGGTGCTTGCGCTCCTCGGCGGCAACGGGTCGGGCAAGTCCACCATCGTCAAGATCATCTCCGGGGCCTACCAGCCGACGGCCGGGCGGATCGAGATCCGCGGCGTGCCGACCGTCCTGTCGCAGCCCTCGGAGGCGCACGCCCACGGCATCTATATGGTGCCGCAGGAGCCGCACATCTTCCCGAGCCTCTCGGTCCTCGAGAACCTGACCGCGGGGCTGAAAGGGGACTCGGCCACCAATGAGCGGCGGGCCCGCGAGGTTGCACAGGAGATCGGGCTCGAGGCGCACTTCGGCTCGCCGGGCGGCGAACTGTCGATCGCCAGCCAGCAGCTCGTCGAGATCGTGCGCGGGCTGCTGCGGAACGCCCAGGTCCTGATCCTCGACGAGCCGACGTCGTCGCTCACCCGCCGCGAGGTCGCGAACCTCGCTGCGCAGATGGCGAAGCTCAAGGCGCGCGGCATCGGGCTCCTGTTCATATCGCACCGGCTGAACGAGGTGCTGGAGCTGACCGACCGCGTGGAAGTGCTCCGCGACGGCCGGATCGTGCTCAGTGCGCCATCGGCCGAGCTCACCACCGACGTGCTGGTCGAGGCGATGCTGCCGGTCGATTTCACGGCCCCGGCGGAAGACGTCGCCGCCGGAACGCGGCCGACCGACGCGGCGCCGGTGCTCTCGGTGCGGAACCTGTCCAGCCGGGTCTTCCGCAACGTCAGCTTCGACGTCTACCCGGGCGAGGTGGTGGGCATCTCCGGCGTGGTCGGCTCGGGCCGCACCGAGCTCGCCGAGGCGATCTACGGCATCGACCCGCACGCCACCGGCGAGGTCCATATCGGCGGACAGCCCGCGCCGACACGCACGCCGCAGGTCTGCCAGGCGATGGGCCTTTCCTACGTGCCCGAGGACCGCCACGCCCACGGCATCTTCCTGGCGCTGCCGAGCGCGCAGACGGTCACCGCCGGACTGCTCGCGCTCGGCCGCGCGCAGTTCCTGAAGCGCGACCGGGAGATGTCGCTCACCGAGCGTTTCGTCGAGCGGCTGCGCATCAAGCTCGCCTCGCCGATGCAGGTGGCACGTACCCTCAGCGGCGGCAACCAGCAGAAGGTGGTGCTCGCCAAGACGCTGGCGCCCGGCCCGCGGGTGATCATCCTCGACGAGCCGACGCGCGGCATCGACGCCCGGGCGCGCCAGGACGTCTACCGCACCATCCGCGAGCTCACCGCCGACGGGGTCGGCGTCGTCGTCATCTCGTCCGAGGTCGGCGAGATCGCCGAGGTCGCGGACCGCGTCATGGTGATGAGGCGCGGCCGGCTGGTGGCGCTCCCCGAGGGGGACAAGGGCGTGGAGCAGATCTCCGCCGCCATCTTCGACGCCAACAGCGTTGCCGCGGCATGAAGAGGGTTCTCAAAAGCCGCGAACTGCTGGTGCTGGCGCTGCTGGTCGCGATGATCCTCGCGGTGTCGACGGTCAACCAGGCGGTGCTCAGGCCGCTGACCCTGATCAACATCGTGAACTCGTCGCTGTTCCTGATGCTGATCGCCATCGGCCAGATGTTCGTGATCCTCACCCGCGGCATCGACGTGTCCGTCGGGGCGATCGCCGGGCTGGCCGCGGTGTTCTTCGGCCTGGCGCTGAATGCCGGGTTCCCGCTGCCGCTGGCGATGCTGGTGGCGCTCGTCATCGGCGTCCTGTGCGGCGCATTCAACGCTGCCGGCATCGTCTTCGTCGGCGTGCCGCCGATCATCATGACGCTCGGCACGCTCGGCGCCTATCGCGGCCTGATGCGGGTGCTGACCGGCGGAAGCTGGATCGAGTCGATCCCGCAGTCGATCAAGGCGCTCGCCGTGACCCGCTACCTGAGCGTCCCGCTGATGGTGTGGGCGGTGGCCGCGCTTGTCATCGTGCTCGCCATCCTCCTCGCCCGCATCAGGGCGGTCCGCAATTTCTATGCCGTAGGCGACAATCGCGAGGGCGCCTATCTCCTCGGCATCAACGTCCGGGCGACGGAGTTCACCGCGTATGCCCTCTCGGGCCTGTTCGCCGGCGCCGCGGCCATCGTCTTCACCGGCCAGATCGGCTTCGTCCCGATGCAGACCGGTTCGGGCCAGGAGCTGAAGGCGATCGCCGCCGTGGTGCTCGGCGGCGTCAGCCTGATGGGCGGCACCGGCTCGATCTGGTCGGCCGTCATCGGCGCGCTTTTCCTCACCGCGGTCGACTCGATGATGATCTTCCTGAAGGTGCCGGGCTCCTGGAACAATGCCGTGGCCGGCGCCGTGCTCCTCGCCGTGGTGGTGTCCGACTACCTGATCCGCCGGACCGTCCGCAACCGCCAGCTCGCCATGCGCGCCGCGGAGATGCACCACGCCGAGCGCGACCACGAGGCCACGCTTCAGCCGAGAGAGGCATCGCGATGAAAGCCGCGACCGTGCTGAAAAGCTGGGAGTTCATGCTCGCCGTGGTGCTGGTGCTCGAGCTGGTGGTGCTCGGCCTGATCAACCCGGCCTTCCTCAACATCGAGAACCTCCTGTTCTCGACCAGCGACTTCGCCCACGTGATCATCGCAGCGATCGGCCTGACGCTGGTCGTCATGACCGGCGGCATCGACATTTCCGGCGTCTCGGTAATGGGCCTCGCCTCGATCGTCCTCGGCCTTTCCTTCGTCGCCGGTGCACCGATCGGGCTCGCGGTGGCGATCGCGCTGGTCACCGGGATCGGGGCCGGCGCCTTCAACGGCGCGGTGATCGCCAATACCGACGTCAACCCGCTGATCGTCACGCTGGCGACGCTGTTCCTCTTTGCCGGTATCGCCACCGGGCTGCCGACGCTCCTCGACATGCTGGGCTTCGAGGCCTACGGGGCGGGCGGCTTCGAGGCCTACCAGTACGAAGGCATCACCGGCCTGCCGCGGAGCTTCACCTGGATCGGCACCGGCGCGATCGGCTGGGTGCCGATGCCGCTGGTCATCTCCCTCGTGCTCGCCGCCGTCGCCTCCTGGCTGATGCTCGGAACCCGCTTCGGCCGCTATCTCAAGCTGATCGGCGTCTCGCCGGCGGTCGCCCATTTCACCGGCGTCCCGATCAAGCGCACGCTGGTCATGGTCTACGCGATCAACGGCTTCAGCGCCGCGATCGCCGGGCTGGTGCTCACCGCCTATTTCACCTCGGCCCGTTCCGACCTCGGCAGCGAGGCGCTCCTCAACATCATCACCGCCGTGGTGCTCGGCGGGTCGTCGATCTACGGCGGGCAGGGCTCGGTGCTCGGCACGCTGCTCGCCGGATTCGTGCTCGGCTTCATGCGCCAGGGGCTGCTCGCGCTCGGGATCACCAGCGATGTCGTGCCGGTCATCGTCGGCGGCCTGCTGATCGGTTCCGTCGCGCTTCGGATCGGCATCTCCAGGCTCAACACGAGACGCGCCAACCGCGCCGCCTTCGCGGCGGAGCGGTTGGCGGTGCAGGGAAACGGCGGAGGACGGTAACGGGAATCCGCCCCGAAGAGGCCGCGGAACGGCTCGACAGAAGATCAATCGTGAAGGAGGACAGGCAAGATGAATATCGGACGCATAACTCTCGCAATCACCGCGGCCTCGATGCTCGCGCTCGGCACCGCGGCGGCTCAGGCCGTCGACTCCAAGATCGCCTTCATCCCCAAGCTCACCGGCGTCGGCTTCTTCGAATCCGGCGGCAAGGGCGCGATGGAGATGGGCAAGGAGCTCGGCATCGAGGTCAAGTATGACGGACCGTCGGAAGCCTCGGTCTCGGGCCAGGTCGAGTTCATCAACAACTTCGTGAACCAGGGCTACAATGCCATCGCCATCTCCTCGCTCTCGCCGGACGGCCTCTGCGAGTCGCTGAAGCGGGCGATGGATCGCGGCGTGAAGGTCCTCACCTGGGACAGCGACGTGAATCCGGAGTGCCGCAGCTACTACATCAACCAGGGCACCGCCGAGCAGCTCGGCGCGCTCCTTGTCCAGATGGCGGCCGACCAGATGGAGGATCCGACCGCCGCCCAGCAGGTCGCCTTCCACTACTCCTCGCCGACCGTGACCGACCAGAACCAGTGGGCCGAGGTCGCCAAGGCGATCATCGCCGAGAAGTATCCGAGCTGGGAGGTGGTCGCGACCGAGTTCTCGAACCAGGACGCCCAGAAGGCGGTGCAGGTGCCGACCGCGCTGTTCCAGACCTATCCTGATCTCGACGCGGTCATCGCACCCGACGCCAATGCGCTCCCGGGCACTGCCCAGGCGGCCGAGAACCTCGGCATCGCCGGCGACGTGATCATCACCGGCTTCTCGACGCCGAACACCATGCGGCAATACGTGAAGTCCGGCACCGTCGACCAGTTCGGGCTTTGGGACGTGGTGGTCCAGGGCAAGCTCTCGGTCTTCGTCGCCAACGAGCTCGTCCAGGGCAAGTCGTTCAACGTCGGCGACAAGATCGAGGTCCCCGGCATCGGCACCGTCGAGGTCAGCCCGAACTCGGTGCAGGGCTATGACTACGAGGCGGACGGCAACGGCATCATCCTGCTGCCGGAGCGGACGGTCTTCACCGCCGAGAACATCGACAACTACGATTTCTGATCAGATCCAACTTGCCGCCGTGGCCTCGGCCACGGCGGCATTTCTTGCAGACGCTCGCCGGCTCGCGTCTACTCCGACCCTTCAGCCGTGATCCGGAAGATGGTGCCGTTGGAATCGTCGCTGACCAGCAGGGCGCCGTCCGCTGCGACGGCGAGGCCGGTCGGGCGGCCCCAGACCTGCTGATCGTCCAGCACGAAGCCGGTCATGAAGTCTTCGTACACGCCGGTGGGCTTCCCGTCCTCCATCGGGGCGCGGATCACCTTGTATCCCGTGCGGAGCTCGCGATTCCACGATCCACGCATCGTCGCGAAGGCGTCGCCGCGATACTCCTCCGGAAACATGTCGCCGTCGTAGAAGACGATCTGCATCGTCGACGAGTGCGCCTGGAGCAGGACGTCCGGCACCAGAACCTTGTCGCGGAGGTCCGGCCGCTCGCCGGCATGGGCCGGATCCTCGTTGCTTCCCGTGTAGTACCAGGGCCAGCCGTAGAATCCGCCTTCCTGAATCGTCGTCAGGTAGTCGGGGACCAGGTTCGGGCCGATGTGATCGCGCTCGTTGCCGGTGCACCACAACGTTCCGGCGTCCGGCTGGACGGTCATCCCCGAGCAGTTCCGGAGCCCCGTGGCATAGTTGCGGAGGTTGGCGCCGTCCGGATCGAATACGCGCACGACCGCCCGGTTCTCTTCGTCGTCCCACGCAGCGCCGACTCCGTGGGTCTCTTCAAAGGCGCTGATCTCCTCCTCCGTCATTTCCGGCATGGCGCCGGCGACGTTCGAAGCGGATCCGATCGAGACGAACAGGTGCTCTCCATCGGGCGAGACCGCGAGATCGCGCGTCCAGTGCCGCTCGGTGGGAATGTCCGCGATGATGACTTCCGCCTCGCCGCTCGCCTCGCGGTCGCCCTCGCTGTAGGGATAGCGCACGACCTGGTCCGCGGCCGCCACATAGACGTATTCCGGTGCATCGGGCGGATAGAACGCGACGCCGAACGGGCGGTCGAGGCCCTCGGTGAAGACCTCCGGCTCTGCCGGCAGGTTTTCGGCGGCATCGGCGGCGAAGACCAGGACCCGCCCGCTCCCGCTTTCGGCGACGAACAGATCGCCGTTCGGGGCAACCCTGAGGACCCGGGGCTGTTCGAGGCCGCTGGCGAAGACCTCGGCCGAGAAGCCCGCGGGCAGCTGGGGCGTCGCTCCCTCCGGCGCCGGGACCACGGTGGCCATGTTCTCGAAGTCCGGCGCTTCAGGGTCGTTCTCGGCATGGCTGGGCGCAGGCAGGTCGGCGGGAGTGATGTGTCGGCGGACCCCCGGCGCGTCGGGTTCCCAGGTGCCGAAGGCGGCTTCGCCGGTGAGCACGTCCTGCGCACCGGCTTGAGGAGATGCCAGCGCGACGAGCGCCAGCGGCACGATTGCCACAATCGTCGATTTGGACATGGCCCTCTCCCGCTTAGGTGGCATGGCGATCCGCCATGCGCTGCGAGCAACAAACGCCGTGGCGTTTTGTTCCGGCGGGGGCCGATGCAATCGAGAAGGGTGCATCGGACCCGCGAGCAGCTAAGATCGCCGTCACGGATCCGAATGATGCGGGTGGAAGAATGTCCCAGCGGTGGCCGGAAATTCCCTACGATGCGTGGCGAGAGACCTGTTCGGCGCTTCACCTCTATACCCAGATCGTCGGCAAGTACCGGCTGGCGCGCACGCCGTGGCTGAACCATTCCTGGCACGCCACGCTCCACGTCAATGCACGCGGCCTGACGACCTCGCTCGTCCCCGACGGTCCCGGCGGGGTGGAGATCGCGTTTGATCTGCTCGGTCACGCCGTGATCGGAACGGCGACGGATGGACGGACGGCCCGGTTCGAGCTGGCGCCGATGTCGGTGGCCGCTTTCCACGCCCGCTTCATCGAACTTCTGCGCGCGCTCGGCGCCGATCCCGAGTTTCACGGACGCCCGAGCGAACTGCCGGACCCGGTCCCCTTCGCGAAGGACGACACCGTGCGACCCTACGATGCCGAAGCCGTGACCCGCTTCTTTCACGCCTGTGTCGCCGTCGATCGCGTGCTGAAGCTCTTCCGGACGTCGTTTCTCGGCAAGGCCAGTCCCGTGCACCTCTTCTGGGGCAGCTTCGATCTCGCCGTCACGCGCTTCTCCGGACGGACCGCGCCGCTGCATCCTGGAGGCATTCCGGCCCTGCCGGACGAGGTCACCTGCGAGGCCTATAGCCACGAGGTGTCGTCGGCCGGGTTCTGGCTGGGAGGCGCCGGTGTCGATTTTCCGGCATTCTATTCCTACGCCTATCCTGCCCCGCCGGGCTTCGCCGATGCTCCGGCCGAGCCCGAGGAAGCCTATTTCGATACGAATCTCGGCGAGTTCATCCTGCCGTATGACGCGGTGCGACGGTCGCCCGATCCCGATGCGAAGCTGATGGCGTTCCTCGAGAGCACCTATCGGGCTGCCGCCGATCTCGGCGGCTGGGACCGGGGTGTTCTCGAATGCGCGACCGGAATCCCGTGTCGACCCCGGCCCCTGTGAGCCTTGCGGGCGCTTCCGGACCAGGAGGGAACATGGAGAAATCGACGCCGGAACTGCGGATCGAGCGCGAGGAAGGCCCGAGCAAGGGTCGCTACGTCGTCCGGCTGGACGGTGCCGAGGCCGAGATGACGTATTCGCGAGCCGGGGCGACCATGATCATCATCGATCACACGGAGGTGCCGGACGCGATGCGCGGCCGCTCGGTGGGACAGGCGCTGGTGCGCCGCGCGGTGGAGGATGCCCGCGCCGAGGGGCGCTCCATCATCCCGCTCTGCCCCTTCGCGAAGGCGCAGATCGCGCGCCATCCCGAATGGCACGACGTTCTCAAGAGCAGAACCGGAGAGCAGTCGTGAGGCGAGGGCGCCGACGGCCCACTTCGGCTTGAGCCCGCGTCTCGTCAGGGTGCGCGGGCCGATCGCGGCCGATAGCGCGGCAGGGTCCAGTTCCAGTGCAGCGCTCCGAGCCGGATCGCTGCGGCGATCAGGAAGCCGACGACGAGGCCGAGGTCCCGGCCGAAGCCGAGCCATGCCGCCAGGACGAAGATCAGGGCACCCGCCAAGGCGGCGGTTGCATAGATCTCGCGACTGAGGATGACCGGGCTCTCGCCGCCGAGGATGTCGCGGATCACGCCCCCGAAGGTGGCCGTCACGACCCCCATCGCCACCGCGACCACCGGGCTCGCGCCCATCGCCAGGGACTTGTCGGCGCCCGTGACCGCAAAGAGGGCCATGCCGATCGCATCGAAGCGGAGGAGAAGAGCGTGGCGCGATTCTGGGATGTGAGCGAGGAAGAACGTGGCCGCCGACACCGCAACGCAGGCAATGAGGTAACCGGGCCCTGCGATCCAGAAGACAGGCAGCCCGAGCAGCACGTCGCGAATCGTTCCGCCGCCGACGCCGGTCGCCGTGCCGAGCAGCAGGAACCCGACGATGTCCATCTGCTTGCGTGAGGCGACCAGGGCCCCCGTCGTCGCGAAGACGAGGATGCCGAACCAGTCGAGGACAGTGGCGAGGGTGTCGATCATCGTCCGTCTCGGCGGCGGGCCCAGCATGAGGCGCGCGTAGCGTCTTCCCGGTTCATCGGATCAGGCAATCGCGCTGGCCAGCACCACTATCGGCGATCCCGGCCGGACGCGCTCGTGGAGATCGATGATATCCTGATGAAGGAGACGGACGCAGCCGGACGAGATCGCCTTGCCGATGGTCCAGACCTCCGCTGTTCCGTGAAGCCGGTAGAGCGTGTCCTCGTTGCCCTGGTGGATGTAGAGGGCGCGGGCGCCGAGCGGATTGGTGGGACCGGGCGGCTGGCCGTGACGCCACCGCTCCAGTTCCGGCTGCCGCTTGATCATGTCGTCCGGCGGGGTCCAGACCGGCCACGCGCGCTTGTAGGCGATGTGCGCCCGCCCCGACCACGCGAAGCCGGCTCGTCCGATCCCGACCCCATACCGCATCGCGGTGCCGCCCTCCTGGACGTGATAGAGGAAACGGTTCTCGGTATCGACGACCACCGTGCCGGGCTCCTCCGCCGTCGGGTACGCGACGACCTGCCGGTAGTAGCGCGGATCGAGCTTGGTCAGGTCCACCGCCGCGATCGGGAATTCCTCCTCGGGCATGGCAGCGTACATGAGGCGTGCATAATCAGGGATAACGGTGGCCGGCGCCTCGGCCATGACCAGGGGGCCATCCGAGGTGGTGGTGCAGCCGGCGGCGGCGAGGGCGAGGAGGCTTCCGAAGGCACCGAGCAGCGCTCTTCGATTGATCGTCACATCTGGTGGCATCTCTGGTTTTCCGTCGAAGCATGGCCGGATCCCTTCGGCACTTCGGAGTGCCGCGAGCATGTGCTCTCGAGATCGGGACTGAGGTCGTGCGCGCGGTCGCCGGCCCATCGAGAAGATCAACGGATCCGTGACCTCGCGCGTGGCGGATCGTGCTGCTAGGTACCGGCAGACATCACAGACCTCCAAAGAGCGCCGACATGCCTGACGGCATGCGAGCCCCCTCTGTCATTGGCCTGAGAGCTTGGTCGCCGACCGCACCATGCGAATCCACGACTTACACCTTCGGCGGGAGCAGTCGCTCCGCTTTCCAGAGTGTCGAACGAACGAGCGGTCCGGGGTGCCTGAGAGTTTCCGGGGCGGTTGCTCCTTCGGCGGTCGGCACCGGGCCGACTCTCTCCCGCTCGTCGCTTCCGCACAT
>JBIQKL010000049.1:0-4290 GCA_044506555.1 Hyphomicrobiales bacterium
CGGCCCGCTCGATCCCGCGCTCTGCCTCATCGGCCAGCGCATCATCGACTCGGCCGTCCTGTCCTCCCAGATGAAATGCACCATGGGGCTGGTGGAATGAGCGAACCCGATCTCGACGCCTATGCACTGAAGACCGCCGTCGCGGCGGAGGTTCCGGCGCCGCAGCTATCGTATCGGCCGCCGGCGCCAAAGGCGTATCGTCCGCGGATCGCGCTGGTCGGCGCCGGTGGCATCTCGGCGGCGCATCTCGACGCCTATCGCGAGATGGGGCTCGACGTCGCGGTCATCGCCAACCGCACCCTGTCCAAGGCCGAGGCGCGGCGCGACGAGTATTTCCCCGAGGCGCAGGCGACCAGCGACATCGACGGCACCCTGACCCGCGACGATATCGCGGTCGTCGACATCACGCCGCATCCGGCGGAGCGCTATCCGATGATCGAGAAGGCGCTCGGCGCGGGCAAGCACGTCCTGTCGCAGAAGCCGTTCGTCATCGACCTCGATGCCGGCGCGCGGCTCTGCGATCTGGCCGACGAAAACGGCGTGGTGCTTGCCGTCAACCAGAACGGCCGGTGGGCGCCGCATCTGTCGTGGATGCGGGAGGCGGTCCGCGCCGGCCTGATCGGGGAGGTGCACGCGGCCGACGTCTCGATCCACTGGAACCACGGCTGGATCAAGGGGACGGCCTTCGAGGACCTCCAGAACCTCATCCTCTACGATTTCGCCGTCCACTGGTTCGATTTCCTGGCAAGCTTCATCGGCGGCGGTGCGACGTCGGTCTTCGCGACGCGCGCCCATGCCGCCTCGCAGCCGGTACGGCCGCCGCTGATCGCCGGCGCCATCGTCACCTTCGACGGCGGCCAGGCGAATCTCCTCTTCGACGGCGCCACCAGGTTCGGCGCCGAGGACCGTACCGTGATCGCCGGCAGCCTCGGCACGCTCAACAGCCGCGGCCCCGACCTCGGTGTGCAGGAGGTGACGCTGACCACCGAGGCCGGCATCGCCCGGCCGGCGCTCGAGGGCACGTGGTTCAAGCAGGGCTTCCAGGGGACGATGGGCGCGCTGCTCGAGGCGGTGGAGAATCAGAGGAAGCCGCTCAACGATGCCCGTGGCAGCCTCGATGCGCTCGCGATGGTGTTCGCGGCGATCGCCTCGGCGCGGACCGGCGTGCCGGTACGACCCGGGGCGGTCCGGACCCTCGCCGAAGCGGAGGGCTGATGGCGACAACGCCATCGAAGAAGGGCACGCCGGCCCGCAGTCGCGGCCGCTCGGCGTTCGGCTACGCCCGCCCGCGCACCTATGAGGAGCTTCGCGCGGTGCTGTCCTCCGGCACCGTCCATTTCCCCAAGCGCCTCCGTCAGGTGGCGATCTTCCTCTGGCAGCATCCCGGCGAGATGGCGCTCGGCACGATCAGCGAAGTCGCGGCCCAGGCCAGCGTCCAGCCCTCGACGCTGGTCCGCTTCGCGCAGGCCTTCGGCTTCGCCGGCTTCTCCGAGTTCCAGGAATTGTTCAAGGAGCACATCAAGGGGTCGTGGCCCGACGCACGCGGAACCGGCAAGGGGGGAGGCCGGAACGCCGGGGCGAGCAGTGCCGATCTCCGCTTCGTCGAAGGTCTGGTGGCGGCTTCGCAGGCGTCGCTTGCCCGGATCGGCGAAGATTTCGACGTGGCCGCGTTCGAGGGCATGACCGATATCCTTGCCGCCGCCGACCTGATCTACGTCATCGGCAGCAAGCGCGCCTTCCCGGTCACCGCCTACGTGTCGCTGACGCTCTCGCAACAGGGTGTCCGCAACGTGCTGATCGACAATGTCGGCTCCACCGCCTTCGACCAGGTCGGCTGCATCGGGCCGGACGATGCGGTACTCGCCGTCAGCTTCAGTCCGTACAACTCGATCACCCCCGAGCTCGTCGCCGCGGCGCGCGAGCGGGCGGCCAAGATCGTCTCGATCACTGATTCGACGTTCAGCCCGCTCGTCGCCCTCAGCGACGTGTCGCTCGAAGTGATCGAGTCCGACTTCGCCGGCTTTCGCTCGCTCGCCGCGACGCTTGCCGCGGGCATGGCGCTGGTCCGTGCCGTCGTGGCGCGGCGGTCGGGCTGAACCCGGTTCAGGAATCTCCGTCGCGGACGAACTGCACCAGCCGCGCAGCGGCCTCCTTCCATGTCGTCCGCGGCATGCCGTCGGATCGCGCATGCCGTCCCTGGCGGTACAGGTCGGTCCAGGCTGTCACGGCCGATGCGAGATCGGCCGGGTCGAGTCCGCGGAAATAGGTCACGTGGTCGCCCGCCACCTCGCGGAACACGGGGATGTCCCTGGCGAGGATCGGGACCCCGTGTCGTGCCGCCTCGATCAGCGGAAGGCCGAATCCTTCGCCCTCGGACGCGGAGATCAGGCACGTTGCCCCGGCATAGACCCGCTCGAGATACTCGTCGGAGATGCCGGCCAGCCAGAACAGGCGGCGATCGCGTTCCGGGCTGTCGCGCAGCCGCGCGACGATTTCCGGTATGGTGTTCCGGAGATGCTCGGGAAGCTGGGTCCAGCCCTGGGTGCCCACGACGATAAGATTGACGTCGACGCCTTCCGCCCAAAGGCGATCGAAGGCGCCGAGCGCCTGGAGATATCCCTTCCGAGGCTCGACGGTGCTGACCATGAGGAACGTCGGACGGGCGGCCATCGCATCGAGCACGGCGGCCGAACCGTCCGGCAGTCCGCGGGTCGGCACCGAGTTCTCGATGTCGGCGCCGAGATGGAACCAGCCGATGCGGAAGTCGTCCTTCCGGTCAGGCACCTTGCGTTCGACCCATGCGCCCAGTTCGTCGGCCACGGCGCGGGAGATGCAGATGGCGCCGTCCATGCCGGCGATCACCCGCAGCCAGTCGTCATGCCCCTTCTCGCTGCCGGCCGGAAAGAGGTGCGGCAAGGTGACCGGCAGGAGATCGTAGACGGTGCCGTACGTGGTCAGGCCCCGGTTCCGGAGGTTCGCGTAAAGCCCCGAAGCCGCGGCCTGGATCATGTGCAGGCCCGACAGGTCGAGGACGAAGAGCACGTCCCCGGCGCTCGGCTCGACGATGTCTTCCTCGATGGCGTCCTGCGGACAATCGAGCAGCTTCAGCGCAAAGCGGCGTGCGTAACGGTAGTGCCAGATGCCCCCCGCCTCGGCCAGATAGACCGGCTCGATCCGGTAACCGTCCGGCGGCGCGCCGAGGAGCGCTGCGACCAGTGCGCGGGTGACGCGCTGGATGCCGGTGTGGAGATCGGTATGGGCGGTGTGACTGACATCGAGCAGGAGCTGGCGCTGGACCCGACCGGGCGGCATGGAGCGCGCGATCGCCGCGGAGAGCCGCATGACCTCTGTCGGCGCGGGCGCCGGCTCGACGGCCGCGATCGCCTCCGCGAGGTCGCGAATGCTGGGGCGGGCGCGGGCTGCGAGCGTCTCGATCACATCGGCCCATGCGTCTGCGCAGGCCTCGGTCGGCCCGCCGGCGGGCGAAGGTGCGACCGCCCATGCACGCGTGGTCTCGGTGCCGAGCCAGTGTGCGGCGCGGTCCCTCGCGCTTTCCGATCCGACGACGACCCCGGTTGCCGCCCGCAATATCTCGAGGCATGCCGAATAGGTTCTGGCTGCCATGGCGGGGTCGCGGAACCGATCGCGTACGGCCGGATAGCCGTGCGTCTCATAGAGGGCGCGGGTCCACGCGCCCGGCATGCTGCCCGATGTCTCGAGCCGTTCGAGGACGGGGCCGAGGAAGAGGTCGTCGATCGCCAGGATGCCGGGCACCTCGCGGAGGAGCCGGCTCATCGGTTCGAACGCCGAGTCGTCTCCCGCCGCATAGAGGATGCGGTCCAGCCTCCCGGCGTTCTCGCGAAGCCATTCGGCATCGCGCCGGTTCGGCGCCGCTTCGCTCGCATTTTCGTCACTGCCGGCGTCGAGCGCGACGATCGTGACGTCGTAGTGTCGACCCAGCATTCCGACCAGCGCCGCGCCATCGGTCGCCGTGAGGGCCCGGCTTCCGGCCACGACGGCCAGTCCCGGTCGTGAGTCTTGCGCCGGAAGCGCCGGATCGCGGTCGCGGCTGTGGCCCGCGACCACGGCCTCCATTGCCGCAAGTGCGGTTCGGGCGGTCTTGTCCCATGAGAAGGTCGCCGCCTGCCGGACGGCGTGGTCGCGAAACGATGCCCGGAGCGCTTCGTCGTCTAGGGCGCGGCCGATCACACGTGCCATGTCGTCGACATTCGTCGGATCGAACATGGCGTCCTCGCGACCGATGACCTCGGGGATGCTCGCCGCGCGCGA
>JBIQKL010000049.1:4390-9829 GCA_044506555.1 Hyphomicrobiales bacterium
GAGGCGCGCGATCGCACGGAAGAGGCGTTCGAGGTTCTTGTGGGGCTCGATGGTGCCGGACGTGAAGATGTAGGGCCGGCGGATGCCGAGCCGGTCCATCAATTCCCGGCGGGCGGTGCCGTCGTCTTCGAGCGGGCGGAACATCCCGTCGCAGGCCGCCGAAACGTTGACGATCCGGGACTTGCCCGGGCCGAGGTGTTCGCCGGCGTCGCGGGCGGTGAACTCCGAGATCGCCAGCAGCAGGTCGGCGCGCTGCAGGCAGGCGAGCTTCTCCCGGTAGAACCGCTCGCCGGCCGGGTTGGGGGCGAGGAAGCGGTCGGGGTCATGGAGCGGTATCAGGTCATAGAGGGTGGCCGAGGTGGGAATGTTGGCCGCGAGCGCGCCGATGCTGGTGGCGGCATCATCGACGAAGCCCTCGAAGACGCTGGTGACATGGACGATGTCGGGCCGAAGGCTCGCGAGGAACGCTTCGTAGAGCAGCCTCGCCCGGGCTTGCCGCGCCGTGTTCGCCGTGTCGTTCCCGGCGATCGGCGCCGGCGCTTCCCAGACATGGATGGCACCGCGGGGCAGGAGGTCGGCGAAGGCTTCGCGGATCGACTGGATCGCTTCGGGGAAAAGGCCGTTCAGGGCAAGGATCACCTCGTGCGGGCCGCGGTTGCGGGCGATGGCGCGGGCCAGCGAAAGGCTGTAGCGGCCGATGCCGCGCGTGCGGCTGGCGGTCTGGGCGCCCTGCATGTCGATGACGATGCGCATCAACGAGCCCTTCGGGCGTGTCTTTCCAAGGCGGCGGCAAGTGCAGACCTGACCTCTTTGCCGTGACGCGATAGGTCGGTCGGGGCAGAGGTGCGGCCGGCGGAATGCACGATAAGGCGCAGACGACCGTGAACTGTCGGGAAGCGACGAAGGGCGCCGTTGAGGCCGGCGGCAACGCGGGGGTGGGCCCTGAGGATCGTCGCCGACCTGACGATCATCATGCGTACGACGCGTCGCGGGCGCGTTCCCGGGCGCAATCTCGCCCACGCCCAGGCACCTTGCCCCCATCGCCGCACGCGGCTGGATCCTATCTTCATGGAATTGGTCAGGCCCATGGCACTCCCGGCTCACGCCGTTTGCCGTCCGCAATGCACCGATTCGGCCGGCGGGGGTTCAACATCATGAAGCCGTCGTGGATGCAACCGGTAGATCATTGATCGGAGGTGCCACGGGAGCAGCCCAACGCCGGGCGCGCGTCAGCCCAACTCGAACGAGGTGACCCCGAAAACGCGGTCGATCGACACCGGCGGCACGGCGCCCCGGTACATCCGTGCCGTCTCGAACACGGGTGCGAGGCCGAGGGCCTGAGCCAGCGCGATCGCCTCGCCATTCACCGACGGTACGTCGATGAACACCTCGGCGCCGTCGCATGTGGCGATCAGAGCTGCCGCGACCGATTCGGCGGCCTGTCGGTCGAGGGCGACCAGTGGTCCGATCTTGAATCCGGCAACGGCCTGACGGATCACGCCCCAACCGACAAGGACACCGTCGCGGAAGAGGGCACGGCCCCGATGGCCGGGCGCCGCGATCCATGTGCGGAGAAAGCCCGCGCGTGATGCCGAAAACACGCTCGCGTCCGACGCCGCGATCGCGGAGAACGGGGCAGATCCGATCGGAACCGTGTCGCCGCCGTCGTCGGCGAACGCCCGGCCGCCATAGCGGAGATTGGGATAGGCCAGCCGAAATCCGGATCGCCGGTACTTGTCCTGCTGGGCGACGACCCCGTCGAGGCCGATGCATCTGGTGCCGGCGTGGGCGCAGGCCGCATTCCATATCCGCAACCCGTGGCCCCGGCCGCGCAGATCCTCGCGAACGATGTAGAAGCCGAGGAAGGAAAAGCGGTCGTCATAGTTGACGCATGAGATTACCGCGGCCGCCGCGCCATCGATCTCGCCGATCAGGAAGCCGTCGGGGTCGACGGTCGCGAAGCACGCCGCATCCTGCAATCCGGGATTCCAGCCTTCGGCCGCGGCCCACGCGATGGCGAGCGCGATCTCGTGCGATTCCATCGTGCGGATGTTCATGTCGCCCAAAGCCGGGATTCTCCGCCAATCCTGGCAAAGCTTCGCACCGAACGCCGGCGCGCGGCAAGCGACCCGCCGAATGCGCAGGGGCGCAGAAGGTTGCAGAAAGGCCGATTTCAGGGAATTTCAGGCCTCTTCGACCTCGGTCTCCCAGCAGGCCCCGACATGGTGCCGGTTGAGCACCGCCCATCCCTGTGCCGTCACCCGCCAGCGGCCCCGCCCGACGTCGCGGACCAGCTCCTGCAGGGCGAGGCGATCGAGCGCCGAATCGATGTCGATGGGCTCCGACGGCGCCAGCGAATGGACGATCGCGCCACATCCTACGTCCCGCGTCACATAGGACGCTGCCGCAAGGGCAATGAGCACGTGGCTGTCGTCGGTGGCGTGGATCGGGCGCATGGGAGCCTGCTGACCTCATCTTCTTGCTTGTCGGTTGGAACCGGAGCGCGAGCCGCACCCCGGGACAGGTCCTCAACGCACCGGCGCCCGAAAGGTTCCGAAAATCGTCGGGCGGGACTCGCACGCGTCGGAACCGGCGGACCAGAACTGGATGCACGAGCTTCAGAACGCCGACGCTGTCCTTGCGCCGCGGGGGCCGGTGGGGAATAGGTTCGTAGAGTTCAGGATCGTGGAGTAGCCAACGATGTCAGCTGTAGTCGTCCTCTCCGGTACCGTCGCCGTCGATGGCGCGTTCCCGCATGCCCGGCGCCGCCTGCACCAAGCATTTCCGGGCATCCTGTGGAAGGACAGCCCGGCGCCCGCCGGCGGCGCGTCGCTGCTCCTCGCCGTCGATCCGGCGATGAAGGAGGGCGCCTTTCGCATCGAGACCCTGGCCGACCCTGCGCCGACGGTCAAGGTGACCGGCGGTGGCGTTCCCGGCGTGGTCTACGGCGTCGAGGCGATCATCGACCGCGGCGGCTCGGATCCTTCGCGACTCGGGGTCGCGCCGCACGAGGATGCCCCGGGCATGCTCTACCGCACGTTCTGGACCTGGGACCACTCGACCAACTGGGAGCTGTCGCAGGTCGGCCAGCAGGAGATCGGCGTCTTCAACCCCTACGGCAAGCCGCCGGGCGGCTTCCTCGCCGATTACAAGCGGCTCGTCGACTTCTGCAGCCGCAACCGGATCGCGGCGATCACCATCTACGGATTCCTGCGGGATTCCCACGGCGGCATCGAGGCGGCGCAGGAGCTCTGCCGCTACGCCACGGAGCGCGGTGTCCGCATCATGCCCGGCATCGCCATCGGCGCCTATGGCGGCGTCTACTGGGAAGGCGAGCACAAGTACAATCTCGCCACCTGGCTCAAGCAGAACCCGCAGTTCGCGGCCACCATGGAGAAGGGGGTCGGCTTCCAGCTCGCCGACCTGTCGTTCCCGCTCAACTTCCCGCGTTCCGACTACACGATGACCGCCTGCCCGAGCGCGCCCGAGACCATCGCGTGGATGGAGGAGGCAGTGTCCTGGCTCGCCGAGACCTTCGAGATCGGCGGCATCAACATCGAGAGCGGCGACTACGGCGTCTGCGGCTGCGACCGGTGCGTGGCGCGGCGCGCCAATGCGGCCGAGGCGGCCCGGCGAAAGGACGACCACGGCGATTCCTGGTCGCACACCGACATGGCGGAGAATTTCCCCCGCCTCTATCGCGCCGCCAAGGCGAAGAAGCCCGACCTCTGGGTCTATTGCGAGATGCAGTGGGACAATCTCCTCGATCCGGTCGCGCGCGAGGCGCAGCACAAGCTGCCTCGGGGCGGCGTCTACCAGCACACGGCGAACAAGAGCTTCTGGCAGCGGCTCCGGACGGAGCTGAAGCGCGATTACGTAGAAGCTCTGCCGACCCAGCCCAACGTGCTCCGCTGCCAGTTCGCCTGTCAGTGGAACGGCGACGAGCGGACCGAACGCTATGCCTTCAATGCCAGGACCTTCGCCGACATGGCGACGATCGGGGCGCGGGACGCGATGGAAGGGCTGACCGTCTGGGGAGAGCCCTCCGACTATCACGCCACGGTCGAGCTTTCCTACATCGCCTTTGCCCGCTTCACCTGGGATCCGGCGCTCACCTGGGAGCGGTTCATGGCCGAGGAGATGGCGCCGCGGCTGGGCGGCCCGGAGGCAGCGGAGCGGTTCGTCGCCATCGCCGAGGAGATCGACGCCAACCAGTGCCTGCCGCAGGCCCGTCTCGGCGCGCTCCGCGCCGAGGCGCTGTCGCATGCGTCCGACGGTGGCAGCGAATCCGGGCGTCGATGGCTGTCGCTCGGCGAGCAGATCGCACGGCGCGAATATATGGGGGCATGAGGCGGACGAGCGCTTCCGTTGCCGGGGCGCGTTCCTTTATGATCGACGGGAGCGGCGAGGTGCCGCGAGGGAGGACCGGATGGAGGGGGCGGCACACGTTCTGGCCGCGGGCGCGCTCGCGCTCGTGGTTGCAGGCTCCGCACAGGCACAGGAGGCCGGCGCGCCCCTCGCTGACTGTGCCGGTGCCATTGGCGCCTATCTCACGGACAATCCCGGCACGGAGCCGAGCCGAAGCCTGATCACGCTTTCGGCGGACGGCCTCGTCTTCTTCGCCGATTCCGGCGAGGGCGGCGGCCCCGGCTTCGCGCCGTTCACCAGCGGCCACGGCGCCTGGCGCTGCGTCGCGGCGGAGGCGGGCGGTCTCCGGCTGAGCGCGACCATCCTCGATTTCACCCTTCCGACCGCCGATTGGCCGCGCCAGCAGATCGGCCGTCTCGACATCGAGGCGAGCGCCGACCCGGCGAAAGGCACGATGACCGGTACGATGAAGCTGATGACGGCGCCGCTCGACGGCGATCCGCTCGAGGCCGCGGAGCTCGTGGAAGACGCTGCCGGCGCATTAACCGCCGTCAGGATCGCCGCGCCATAGCCCGCGTTTACGCAACCGACACTGGGGGGAAATACGTCCGACATGCTCAAGGCCATCGATCCGATCCTCAATGCCGACGTGCTCTATGCGCTCCGCGCCATGGGCCATGGCGACGATCTCATCATCTGCGACACGAACTTTCCCGCCGATTCCGTGGCGCGGCAGACCGTGTTCGGCGACCTGCTCCGCATCGACAACGTGACCGCGGCGCGTGCCGCCAGGGCGATCCTGTCGGTGATGCCGCTCGACACCTTCGTCGACCAGCCGGCGAAGCGGATGGAGATCGTCGGCAAGCCCGACGAGGTGCCGCCGGTGCAGGCCGAGGTACAGGCCGAGATCGACGCCGCCGAAGGCAAGTCCTGGCCGATGGGCGCCGTCGAGCGCTTCGCATTCTACGACCTCGCGAAGAAGGCCTATTGCGTGATCCAGACCGGCGAGCGCCGGTTCTACGGATGCTTCGCCTTCAAGAAGGGCGTCATCCCGCCCGACGCGGCCTGAGG